>JAFGDP010000026.1 GCA_016932075.1 Chitinispirillaceae bacterium
CCACTCGACGAACGGTGCCGGATGAATGACCGGTGCCGAGAAACCGGCCTATTTCGAAAAGTCTTGAAAATGTATGAATAATCCGGATTAGGCAGCATAAAGCGTGGGTGACCCGTGTTAAAATATTACTACATAGTGATTTGTTTATATTATCACCCAATCAATCCCCCTACAGCACCTCTTAAACTTCTTCCCGCTCCCGCACGGACACGGGTCATTACGGCCCACGTCGGTGTACTGTTTTTTATAAGTTTCGCCTTTCACTGATGCATCATTGCGGAAGCTCTGCAGTCAGCCGAGCGCGACGAGGTCTATCCATCCCTCCCGCTCGGCTGCCGGCCGGACATTCATCCGCTTCACCATTTCCACTCGACGCGCGGCACGGCCTCCTCGAACACGCCTCCCCTGCCGTGCGACAGGGTCCCGGCGGTCCATGAAAGGCCGTGGTCGGCGGTCAGCACCAGGCGGCGTTTCTGTTTTTTGCACAGCGCAATCACGCCGGGCAGATGGCGCGCAAGCACGGTGCAGAGCGTACCGGGAAACTGGTGGAGAGGAATCGTTACACCGTGCGCCGCCGCATCGAGCAGGTTGACCCTGACGACACGGGCGGCTGATGGTTCCATCGGCGGCATGCAATCAGCAAGCGGATGCTGTTCATCTCCGGTTATGGTATGGTAGGTAACGCCGATTGCGGCGAATTCGTCAAGCGGGTCGCGTCCTGCCGCAAACCCGAACAGGGCCGCCAGGGAGGGAACGGTGTGCGGCGCCGCGGCGATCCTCCCCCACTCGGATGACGAACCCTCGAGCAGCGGCCCGCACTGCGCCGTTGCTTCAAGCCATACGTCGGGCGGCAGCGCGTCGATGATTATGACAAGCGGCATAGTTGAGAGGTCGACGACCGCGGCGGCGGGAAGGGCCGCGTACCAGTCCGCCGCCTGTTTCTCACTATCCTTTATCCAGGACTCGACGGCTTTTCTGTTATCGCGAGTTGACCACTGGTCGGCCCAGAGCGCGGCCGCGTGCACGCGGCCGCGCAACCGCTGCGGAAACGGCAATCCGCGGACTTCCTGAAACAAGCGCAGCGCGCCGAGACGGAAATCGATCCCCTCGGCGACACGCGGCACACCGTGGCGGGACCGCACCGGCCCGTCCGTGAGCGGCGCCCCGCCATTGACGCATTTATCAAACAGCCGGTTCCATGCCGCCTGCACCGCCCGCGTATGAAGCGGTTCGCCGGTCATGAAGCGGACAAGGTCGCCGGGCTCCATTCGTTTGAACAGTTTTTCAAGCGCGGTCCCGGGAAAATGCGCCTCCAGGCGGGCTTCCCAATCGGCCGCCTCGTCAGGGGTGATCTGCGATCCGTGCGGCATGGGGAATTCCAGTTCCGGATGCAGCAACGGCCACCAGACCGGTCGGACAGCCCCGGCGGCGGATGCTGGTGCTGCAGGAGCGTCCATCGAGAGCAGCGTGGATTCATCGGTCTCCTTGAGCCATTCGTTGAAAACGGCGCGCACCTTAGACGGCGTAAGCCTTCTCCCGGAGAGTTCATTGACAAGATTTAAAAGCCCCTTGTTTTTGACCTTGACGCTGCCCGAAAGCGCCCGCCCGATTTCCGCGACGGTTTTTTCATCAAGCAGGTCGAGAAGCGGCGCCGCCAGCGCTCCGCTCTTTTCGCGAAGAATCGCGCACAATTTTTCAAGCCGTCCGGCGAGCGGCGTGTCCATATCGCGCAACGCGAACGCGTGCGCGGTGATTGCCTCCACCACGGCCGGCGCGGCGAGAATCGCGCGATAGTCGGAAACCGTCCGTTCGAACGCCGCGTCATGATCCGGTATGGCGGCGGGGGGCGGTTCAGAGCCGACGACAAACCCGCATCCGCAGGCGGGTGAACGGAGCAACTCTTCGATGACCGGCCGCTCGCATACCGGCGAAACGTTCCGGTCTGCCAGACGCAGCAGCGCGTCGAGCCCCTGCGGCCGGTCAAGCTGTTCGACCCGGTTGAGACGGCCGAACAGGTCGAGCATGCGCTCCTGCGCGCGCGCCAGTTTGCGCGGCCGCTGCGCTTTGTAAAAGGCCCGGTGCCTGACCGCGTACGCATGGGCGTACTCTTCGCGGAACAGGTCGAAGGCGGCGCCGAGCTGAAGCCCTTCATCGGGAATCACCAGCCGCAACGGGTCCTTGAGCATGATGCCGAGGGCTTCGCGCCGGGACGCGACGCCTTCTTCCATCAGGCATGCATTCTCCACGGAACGGTGGCGCAGATAGTGAACGATAAAAATGAACTTGTCGGCGAACCGGGAAAAAAAACGGTGCACCTGCTTGAGCTGGTCGAGATCCGACGCGCTAAGACCCGAGGCGCGCCACGCGGCGCAGAAGCGTTCGATCCCTTCCCGCGCCGGGTACGACACCTTCACCTCGGCCAAAACAGAGGCGAACCGCTTCACCTTGTTTCCAATGGCGTCAAAATCAAAGGATGAAAACGCCTCGAACTCCTCCATTGACCGGAGCGCATTTTGTATTCCGTCAAGCATTGTTTCCGACGAGGCCTTCATTTTTACCAGGGCTTGCCAGGCTTCCCGCTGCTGCCGCAGCCCGAATGAAGGCCATCCTCCCTGCGGGGCAAGAAACGGGCACTCCCGCATAAGGGTTTCCCGGTCGGCGGCGGACACAATCTCGCCGGGCGCGATGGCGTCGGCGCTGTCGACCGCCGCAATGGAAAGGAGGTCCAGCGCCACCGGCCTGCCCGAACGCAGCAGCATGAGTGCGCCGCTGCAGGCAAGCGACACCAAAAGAAACTCTACGGTCTCCGCCGGAAGGCCCCACGGTCCGGTCATGAGCGCGGTGCGGACCTCGTCACGCGGCGTCTGGCCGACCGTCCTCAGGAGTGAAAACGCGCAGGTGAGCAGGGGATGCTCGCCGATGGCCGGCGCGAACCGGTACGAGCCGGCCTTGACTTCCACAAGTCCGAGCGGCGCGGCAAGCGTTTCAATCGCCTCGGTGAGCGACGCGGCGCGGGCCTCGCTCATCGAGAGGGAGCCGGGAACGACGAATTCGTCAACGATCCGCTGGTACAGCCGCGACGAGGGCTGGAGCAGGCGGGGTGCGATCTCCTTGAAGCGGGGATAACGTTCCTCGAGAATGCTCGACGCGGCCGCCTCGAGCAGCCGGTCGAACCGCCGCACCTGCAGGGCCGAAGGATCGACGAATATGCCGGGATCGATGAACGATCCCGCGTACAGGCACTCCATGAGCGCCGCAGCCGCGGCCGGTTCCAGGCGTCGCAGATGGTCCTGTACCAGTCCGATCAGCGGCGCGTGCGAGGGGTTGGCCGGCTGCAGTTCCCGCGCCACCGAGCGTGCCGCGAAAAATTCGGCGAGCACGCCGCCGTCGCGCGCACGGTCGCCCATGCGCCAGACCGCGGTGAAGGAACGCGAAAACACGTTCGCACCTGTAATGATCGCAACGGCAAAATCGGCGCATCCCGATGAAATCGCCTTGTCGATCCTGCGTCCCGCGGCTTCCTCGTCGCCATCCGCCACGAACAGCACTATTGCCCGTCGCGACGTCTGCCGCCACATCACGGTGCGTTCGACGCCGTCGCGCATGGTTTCCGGTCCCGGCCACGACATGCTTGCCGGAAGCTCGGCGAGAGGCTCCAGCAGGGGGCGGGAATCATTCGGCCGGATGTCGTTCATGGCATTTTCGATCCGGCGGCGAACCGTTCCCGCCAGGTCCTCCTGCACGGTCAGCTCGTATACTGCGTCGAGCCGATCTCCTGACGGCGGCACCCGTTTGACCAGAAACCTGCTTTTTACGGCAAGCGGGTCGAGCAGAACGCCGGCGACGAACTGAGCATTGGCATCCGGATCATGATCCGCGAGCATGCAGGAACAAAGCGCCGCCAGTTCCCGAACCGTGGGTTTTCGCGCCGTGGGGTGTATCGCGTACAGTACCAGCATGCGAACGAGTTTCTTGGCGATCGGCCGGTCTTCCTTTTCCGCGATCACCGCGTCAATGGTTTCATCGAGATGGGGCACGATGGTACGGGGAAAAACGTGATACGCGGTAAATTCCGAAAGCCGCTGGCAGAAGTGCTCGTAAATCGCGTCGGGCGCGAGCAGCTCGCCGGCGTCGCGATCGAGTATCCCCGGGATGCCCCGCCCCTCATCGCCGGCCACCCGGGCGTGCACGAAATCCACGATGCCCCGGTGCTGTGAGAACAGGTTGCCCAGGCCTTCGAGCAGCCGCAGGGTCTCCGGATGCACCGGGTAGATCTTCGCGAACTGTTCGAACTGGAAGGTAAACTCGGGGAAGTGACGCTTGTAGGCATTGTACAACGCGAGCAGGTTTTCCGAGGCGCCTTTCTTGTGCCGCACAAGCCGTTTGGCGATCAGGTCGCGGATATGCAGCGTGGAAAGGTGAAACCGCACCGGGAACCGGTCCTTGATTTTACGGAATGTGGCCGAGGCGATGTCGCCGGTGCGCTCGATGCTTTCCTGCACCGCGGCGATGATCCAGAGCGGGTGCGTTGCGGTCAGCTCTCCCAGAAGCTGCAGGGTGCGCGCGTCCTCGTTGAGCGCCGCCGTGTCGTTTTTGGACCGGAAAAACTCGGAAAGCTCGTCGATGATGATCAGCAGACCTGCAAATCCCGCGTTGCGCACGGCGGCCAGTGTGCGGTCGAAGGTAGCGTGGCGCTCCTCGACCAGCGCCTCGGGCAGCTCTATGCCCTGTTGCTTCATGAAGGCGACTACCGCAGTATACGCATCATGCGGCTGCCTGCCGAACCACGCGGCAACGCCTTCGGGAGCGACGCCGCAGGCGGCTTCGAACGCGGCCGCCGTTTCGGCCACGCCAAGCAGGGTCTGCAGGTGAGCCTGGAACCTGCCGAGCGGCGAGAGCGCCACCGCTTGGCCCTTTGCCGCAAGCGCCGCTTCAACGGCATTGGTCACGATCCGCTCCAGCGGCGTCGCGGCCCGGAACCGGACAAGAGAAATATCCACCGGGAGAAGTGGCCGGTTTTTTTCAAAACACCCGGCAAGGGCCGGAACCGCCTGTTCGAGGGTTTCGGCGCCCTCCCGCCGCGCGGCCCACGCGGACAGCGCCGCGAGAAAATGGGATTTCCCGGAGCCGAAATCGCCCTCGAGGAAAAACCCCCGTCCTTCCCCTCGTTTGAGCGCTCCGGCCAGGATCGTCAGGTGACCTGTTACCTCCTCGGTCGCCACGAACGTCCCCGTGATCGTTTTCGACCGGGAAGCTCCCTCCTCAAGGCGAATGACGGTTTGAACCGGAGGAGCCTCAATCAGATCGCCGATGCGCAGATTCATGGCGTTTGTTCCTTGTTTTTTTTCTCGATCGCCTTTTGTACCCGTTTCAAGCGTCCGTACAGCCCTTTTTGTTCGGGATGAAGCGCCTGCAGCTCATGGTAGAATTTCCAGGCCCGTTCAAGATCGCCCAGTCGCGTGCATGCCGGAAGGTAAGCGGCGTGAAGGTACCTGTCATCCGGTGCGAGACGGAGCAGCTCTTCCATGAGCCCCACGGCGCGGCCCTCATGACCGCTTTTCGCAAGCGCGAACGCCTGCTTTCGTAGCACGGAGGGATTGCCGCCGCTACGCGACAGCCTTTCGTACTGTTCGACGGCGCCAGACAGGTTACCCGATCGCTTGCAGAGCCATGCGTATATTTCGGCATACACCGGCGGTTTTCCCGGAATCCTGGCCAGACGCGAAAACCGCTGCCGTACCGGTTCCACGCCTTCGGCAGCGACACGCAGCTCGCACTTTTTCCAGAGCGCGGCCGGATGATCGGGATCGGACGCGAGCTGTTCGTCACACGCCTTTTCCGCCTCGTCGTTCCTTCCGAGCCCCATGAGCGCCTTGACGCGCCAGGAAAACGAATCGTTCGGCGGCAGATCATTCTGCGCAAGAAACGACAGGATCCGCTCCCAGTGGTCCTTCCGGGCGAGGCAAACAAGGATACCTTTCCGCGCGCGCGTTCCCGCGCGCGCATCGGACATTGCCTCGTTAAATGAATCGACCGCGCCATCGACGTCGCCTTTTTTCAGAAGCGCTTCTGCGCGCGCGATGAGCGCCCACGCATTACGGGGCGCAACCGCACACGCCTTGTCAGCCGCACCGACGGCCTCATCGATTCTGCCCGCCTCGCGCAGGGCCAATGAATACTGGGTGAGCCAGAAACCGTCGCTCCCGCCTTTCTCCAGCGACCGGCGCGAGGCGAATTCAACGGCCTCCTTGAACGCGCGCCGTTTCATGATCGCGGAAAATTCTCGATATGCATTTTCCATGGTCAAGCCCGAGGTGGACGCATGTATTTTATCAGATGAAAATAAATCATGAATCCTAGGGCCGTTGCACTATCAAGGGATTACATGCAAATTCTCCCGCCATCGCCTCTCAGGATCTCGGGAAGGTGCTTCGAAGGCTACGCTCTTTCGCATCATCTCGATCGTTTCACGGCTCGCTCCGGCGCGAGTATCACGCGCCGGAGCGAGCTTGCCGAAACCATGTACCGTTACCGGTATCAGGGCGACGGCTCGCTGTTACCGGAAATCGCCGGGCGCTTTTCCGCCGCCATAGAGACGCTTTTTCCCACGGCGACGACCGAAGCGTTCGACGGCCTGTTCATGGTCCCTCCGCCGATCGCGCGTTCCGACCACGGACCGGTGGTTGCTCTTGCAACCGAAATCGCACGGCGCGCCCGCATCCCTTCGTTCCAGGGCATGGTACGGGACATTCGGACGGGAAGGCCATATGTTGAAAAGCGCTCGGATCGCGGCTTTGATTTCGCCTCTCCTGTCGCGTCAACCGCCTTTGCCGGCAAACGGATCCTTGTAATCGACGATATTTACCGAAGCGGCAGGTCGCTTGACAGAATCTGTTCGCTTGTCAAAAAGGAAGGCATGGCCGCGACCGTTATGGCGATCGTCGGCACACTGGCTGGAAAAATCAATGCAGCATCCCCATACAGCACTTCTTGAACTTCTTCCCGCTCCCGCACGGACACGGATCATTACGGCCCACGTCGGTGTACTGTTTTTTATAGGTTTCGCCTTTCACTGATCCGTCGGCCCTGAAACTCTGCAGATACGCGGGCGCGACCAGGTCGACCCACCCCTCCCACTCGCGTGCCGGCGGCCATGCGCCTGAGGTCGCGCACCAGGAGAAAAAGGTCCGCAGGAGATCCGGGATGAGCAGTTTCAGGTGAAGCGACAGGTTGAGCGGCGCCATCCTTTCCTTGAGCGCCTGTTCGAGCGTAACAATGGTAAGCGCGCCCGGCGCGCACGCCGTGACAAAGGCATGGAGCAGCGACGCGCCGTGCTCCCTGAACGGTTCGTCCATGAGCAGGAATTCCTGTGACGCAAGGAACTCGTCGGCAAGGCTCTGGAGGTCAGGGGTCATTTCCCCTGCCCGAACATCTGCAGCGCGCTTTTGGTGACAAGGTCGTAGAATTTGACAAAGGGTCCTTGCTGGGCCCGGCGTTCAATGCGGCGGCGGCGTATCGCCAGAATCCGCTCGTGCACGCGCCGGGCCTGCAGGACAAAGGCTTCAAGGTTTGCCTCGATGATCTGGGGAAACGGCATGCCGTCGGTTTCTATGGAGAGGAAGGGGAAATCGCCGATGTCGGCGAAGTCCGCGGCCTTTTTTTCCCAGCCGGGCAGCCGCTTCTTGCCTTCGACGTTCATCTCCTTTTTAAGCACCGCCTCGGCCACGCGGGACGGCATGCAGCCGAACGGGCCGATGGCGATCACGCCGCACGAGTCGTGCAGGATCTCCCGCAGCGCGAGTCCTATGGTCAGGATCGCCTCCCCCCTGAAGTTCACATTGACCAGGTGCCGCACGTCCTCGATCGTCTTCTGCACCTCGATCATTTCGAACGTGTACAGACCGCTCTGGCACAGGATCGACTTGATCCGCCACTCCCACCACTCCTGGATCTGGCTTGTCAACCTGAGGCGCACCTGCTCGCGCGGCGAAAACTCCCGCTCGCCGATGCCGGTGTTCACCACGTAGTTGGAGTAGCAGAGATACTCGGCAACCGGCGCCACGCGCACGGCGAACCCGTGTCGTTCGAGATAGTCAACGATGTTCTTGCGCGAGAACTCGTCGCGGCGGACGAATATCTCGCCCACCAGCGAGATCACCGGGACCTCATCGAGCGGTCTTTTCAGCGGGATCTTCCTGAGCCGCGACGCGGTGATCGAAAGGATGGTGGAGAAGCGGGTCGAGAGGCGGCCTTCAAAGTATGAGAGCATCCGCTTCCATTCGGCTTCGAGCGTTTCCAGGGCAGCCTTTTTGTCAACTGCCGCTGCGGCAAGGACGCTCCTGATATCAGTGAGCACGTCCGACACCACGATGCCCTGCAATCCCCGCAGCAGGGCGCGCGCGCCCATGCCGGCGTAGCCGTTCTCGTCGGTCATGCTGAACACCGCGACGTTTTCGAGCCTGTTCTTCTCTATGATGTGCGAGAGCGCCTTGCAGTACTGGCCGAGCCGGCAGGGACCGCCGCCGGTTGGCATGAACAGCAGGGTCACGCCGTCGCGGCGTTGCGCGGCCTTAAGCTGATTGAGAAACGAGCCGCTCGTCACCAGATAGGGCAGGCACTCCTTGCAGGTCGCATGCCGTCGCCCCTCAAGGAGTTCGTCTTTATCCGCGACCGGCAGCGCCCTGGCATTGAGCCCCCTGCCGCGCAGCACCGCCGCAAGCGCCTCGGTGCCGTACCGGCCCATGGAAGGCAGCAGGACCTCCACGGCCGGGTCGTTGAGCGCATACTGGACGCCGCTTGAGGAGATGACCGTTATCGGCCGGGTGTAGACCACTTTTGCCGGCCTGAACGCCCTGTGCTCCGGGGCCAGACGGTCCGCGATCCGGCGGAAGCTCTCCATGATATCGAGCGCGGCCTCGACGCGCGTATCAATGCCCGCGTCGGCCGTGTGCTGGTCCACCTCGAGCGTGAGCGACGGTTTGATGCCCATGAGCCGGCGGAAATAGCCGAGCAGAAACGAGTCGGGCCCGCAGGAGAAGTTGGTGACGTAAAAGCCGAACAGGTTGGGCCGGGTCTTGACATAATAGGCCGCCTTGAGGATCTTCTGTCCCATGGCCCAGAACATTTTTTCGTCCACCTCCACGTCAGCCACGGGCAGCATGTCAAACGGAATGACCAGGTACCCGCGCGACGCCACCTTGTGCGGGATCCCCTTGTTCGCATCGTCGGAAAACGAGCTGTACGGCCTGCCGAACAGCACCACGCCGAAGCTCTGCGGGTGCGCCGAAAGCCACGAGAGCGCCTTTTCACCCTGATACTGGAGCTCCTGTTCGAATGCCCGCTGCTTTTCACACGCGTAACGCCACGCGCCGCGGATGCGCGTGTCGTCGCATCCCATTGCCCGCGCCATGACCGCGATCTCCTGGAGGGCCGCTTCGTATGACGCGTCCATTTTAAGCACCGGCGACAGGAGTACGGTGGTGCTGTTCTCCAGCTCTTTTCGAAACGTGGTCGTGAGATAGTACGGCTCCGCCTGAACAAACACGCAGGTCTTGCTCCAGGTCGGTACGTTGGGCACCGGCAGCTGCGACACCTGGGGCAGGAAAATATAGTCGGGATTTTTCGACAGCAGATTGTAAAAGCTGCCGTGCGTGATCTCGGCAGGCAGGCAGAACGCGGACTCGATACGCGCGATCCCCGCCGGATCGATCATGTCCGGAACCACGATGGAAAACCCGAGCCGGTCGAAGAAATGCGAATAGAGCGGATAGAGCGTATGGGTAAGAAACGAACGCATGATCCCCACGGTTCGCGCCGGTGCGTCCTGGTCGCTGCGCGGCGGCCGGGGCGCAACGCCGTACTCTTCGAACATGAGCCGCTGCCGCAGCGCCACGAGGTCGAACGCGGTCGTGTTCACCTCGCGGTGCAGCCGCAGGTTGTAGTATTTATTGCACACGCCGCCGAACGGGTATACCTTGTCGCGTATGCGGATCCGCAGGATCTCGCATTTACGGTCGCACTTTTCCCGGCCGCCGCCGCAGATAAAGCTGCCTTCCCGGACCGCGTCACGCGCGACAAGCTCTTCAAGGGTGAAGGCGGACGGGGTTGTCAGGCCTGACGCGAGCCGCTGTTTGACCTCAAGCGCCACGCCGAACGCGCCCATGAGTCCGGGGTCCGGCGGCACCACGATACGGGTCTGCATGAGGGACGCCATGGCGAGCGGAACCGCCCGGTTGTAGCACACGCCGCCCTGCATGAAGACCGTCCTTCCCACCGGCCGCGACCCCTTGACGCGGTTGAGGTAGTTGAGGCAGATGGAGTAGACCAGGCCGGCAAGGATGTCGTCCCTGCCGATGCCCTCCTGGCCCGCGACCTTGATATCGCTTGAAATGAAGGCGGCGCACTGGTCCGTGAAATTGGGCGGCGCCATGCCTCGCATGGCGGCATCGGCGATCTCCTCGGTCGCGACGCCGAGCGACTCCTTTGCCGACTCTTCGAGAAACGAGCCCGTGCCCGCGCTGCAAGCCTCGTTCATGGCGTAATCGGAGGCAACGCCGTTTGTCAAATAGGTGTATTTCGCGTCCTGGCCGCCGATCTCGAAAATGGTATCGACCGCCCCGTCAAAGTATGCGGCCGCGGCGGCGTGCGCGATGATCTCATTTATCACGTTGTCGGTGAGACCGTGCAGGGCCGCGATCTGGCGGCCCGACCCGGTGACCCCCAGACCGATGATCGCGAAACGGGTACCGCGGGTCTGGTCATGCAGCGCCTTGTAGCATTCGCGCGACGCCCTGACCGGGTCCCCGTTCGTCCGCAGGTATACGGACGCGACAATGCGGCTGTCCGGGAGCCGCAGCAGCACGGCCTTGGTGGTGGTGGACCCGACGTCCAGGCCGATTATGCAGCGGTCACCCTCCTGCATGGTCCCGTGCGGAGCATCCTTGAAGTCAACCAGTGCCATTGCCTCGCGCAGCGGCCGGTGCCTGCTGAACGAGTCCGGCTGGTCGATAATGAGCTGGTCAGGCCGCCGTGGCAACGGATCGGTTTCGTGTTCAAGCGCCCAGAGCGCCGCGCCATAGGCCTCGAACTGCGCGGCTTGTTCCGGCACTTCAATTTGCGGATACCGTTCCCTGAGCCGCTGGACCATAGCACGATTGAGGGAACCGCCGCCGATGAGCGCCAGGCGTTCGCACGGCAGGCCCTTGATGAGTTCATGGATTTTGTCGGCCATCATGAGGCAGAGCCCTGCCGCGATATTCGCCTTTGACTCCCCTTTGTTCAGCGCATGCGTGCAGTCGCTCTTGCAGAACACGCTGCAGCGGCCGGCGATGCGGTGCGGCGTGCCGCCCTGCGCAAGGTCCAGCGCCTCTTCGAGCGAGAGCCCCATGCGCCGTATCTGCTGCAGGAAAAATTCGCCCGTGCCCGACGCGCACTTGTTTCCGGCATGCACCGAGCCGATACCGCCGTTGCGGTTGATGGTGTACACCAGCTGCGTCTCTCCGCCGGAGCTGATCACCGCGTCCGGAGCGTTCCCGGCGTTGTAGACATGGCGGAGCGCGTACTCGACGGCCTCGGGTTCGGATATCGACGAGAGCGCTACGCACCTGCGGAATGCGCGTCCGGTCACCGCGATCCGGTCGACCGTGGCAAGGTCCCGGACCGTGAGGAGATAGTCGACAAACGCCTTTTTAGGATTGCCTTCGTGCAGAATGCGGATGGTGCGCTCAACAAACGGATTTTTTGCGGAACCGGAACATTCAACGCTCTGGAGGGTCGTTGCACCAAAACAGATACCAATGGCTCTCATTGTTCTCAACCTGGTCGTGCATGTATGCTTTGATGATGTATTTTCAAAAAAAGACGATTAACTTCCCTTTCAAAATAACTTTTATTACTGTCAAGGAGCAACCCCCACGCCAATGTACTCCCCCAACGATCCCACGTCCCTCGAACGCTACTCTTCAGCCATAACCCTTTCCGACATGGAGCTTTTCATTTTTCCCGAACTGCTCTACGCACTCGTGCTCGCGAACCTCATGTCGCCCCGTTTGTGGCAATGGCGCAGCGATCCCTGGTTCGGGAACATGAGCGCCCAGCCTCCCCATCGCCGTGTCCATCGTCTCAAGCAGTATATCATGGACCGTTTCTATTTCAATCTGGACCTGGACACGTGGGGGCTTACGACCAAACAGACCGAAGTCAAACGGTTTTCACGGTTTATTTCCGAAGAGACGTTGGCCCGCAGCAATGCCCTGTTCGGCTATGAAGGCGACCGGTATTACTTTGAAAGCGACATCCGTAAACACTTCGGACTGGACAAATACACCACTGATGTCATTCCGTACTGGAAAACCGAAACCCTTGAGGCAATGGAGGCGTTCAGGTACAAGCCGGGGTATCCGGTTGGTGCAGGCGAATGCGTCTCCCTTTCAACGCTGTATGCGGCTGCGGCTTTTGCCGTTGCCCGCATTCCTCTCCACGATATTTTTCTCATGGCAACACCGCTTCACTCCCAGAACTATTTTGACATCGGCTCGGGAATCATCACCAACAACCGCCGTATCGTCACAAAAACCATGTGGTTCAACGGCACCGCACTGTCGGAAAAGGCGCGGCGGGCGCTTGAAAATGAACAGGTGACCATCGTGAGCCACAACTCCGGTTTTATCCACTCGGTCTACCCGGAAGCAACCATACAACAAGCTGATTTTAAACGATTTTCATCGAAACTTACCTGTTTTCTATCTCAGCATTCCATTGATTTTAAAATCCTGGCAAACTTCCTGCGCCAGAACTCCAGGCTCCAGCGCTGCTTTCAGATCGGCCATACGTGCTGCGGCAAGCCGCAGTATATTGAGGCGGAAAAGGTGTTTGCCTACGAGCACAGCTCCAAGGCACGGGTCAGTGACCATACCTGTGTCCATCTTCTGCACGATATTGAGGAAGATGAGTTCTACCCTGAACCAATGGGGGGAAGGATCCTGCTCAATGAGCTTGAGGAATTTTTCAAAACAACGAATGTTTCGCTTAATCAACCGGATACTGTTGAACAACTGAAAAAGCATTTGCACCATGCCTGCTACAATGTTGACCAGGTGATCCCTGACCTGAAAAAATTCTGCCGCACCGTACCACGGCTGCCGAATCAGCAGGAAAAGCGGTTTGTCGATTCGGTGTCAATTGATCTTGAAGGCGTTACGTCCGCGCAGGAGGTACAGGAACGGGTGGCATCGCTGCGAATGACCAATGAAACCTGTGACCTGGCCTTTTTCGCGTTTCGAGACCTGACGCGGTCTGCCTGGAAACCCTTTCTGAAAGCGGCATTTGATCGTAATCCTGTCATTAAGAACGGATTAAAGGACCTCTCCCTGGAATCATGCTACGCCCGGCTCAGGGATCTGGATAATGACTCCATTTACAGCGAGCCTGAGCGCCTGGCGCAACCTGACGAGGTGTGGAACTATGGCAGGGGCGACGGACTTGAAAAGTTGATCAGCATGGCAACGATTATTAAAACGTTAGAACCGGAAGCAAGCTTACTGTTTAATAAAAATGGAGATACGGTAACGGTTGTGCATGGGAATAACGCCTACTCCTTTATCAGCAATAAAAACGTTGCCATGCCGACAGATACGGATATTTTTAACTGACAGAGTGTTCCCTTCGGCGTCGAAACAACGCTTCTTTATATTAGCGCATGTTACAGCCATTCAATCCTTTTCAACTTTTCCTTTATTCCTGCACCATATTCCCGTTCGCATCAGTCCGTACCAGGTAAATATCCGTTGAGGTCGAATTGTTAATGGTTCTTGCGGTGAATCCGGTATAGACGAACCCGCTGTCGCTCAGCGTTGCAACGGAATAGGCCCGGTCAGCCAGCAGGCCGCCATGCATTTTCCGCCACTCCTCCTTGCCCTCAGAGGACATCTTTACTAAAAGCGCATCTTCTCCGCTGCCCAGACTGTTGTTGGAATACCCGGCGGCGATACATCCATTGTCCGGGGTAACACGGACCGAAATGACGGCAGAATTGCCGCTTACCGTGGTGACGGGATAGGTCCAGAGCGAATCGCCGCGACTGTTCACCTTCATGACATACCCCGTTACCCTGTCGCTCAACGCGGCAACCGAATACCCGCCGATAACATAGCCGTCAGCGTCTTTTTGCACGGAAAGCGCCACATCGCGCACGCCCCTGTTGTACGTCTTTGTCCAGAGCGTGTCTCCCCGGGCATCGGTCTTTACAATGAACATATCGGTGCCGGTCACCGAGCCGCTGGTGATGTCACGGGAGGCGATCTCTCCGCAGATGATGTATCCCTCATCGCCGAGCGGCTGCTGGATGCTGTACCCGACCGCGTTGCCGAGCTGGGTGCGGGTCAGCTCCTTCTGCCACTCCACGGCGCCCATCGAATTTGCCTTGACAATATATACAAGGCTGCTTATCGCGTCCTGTCCTGCCCCTCTCTGACGCTGCAGCACGCCGCATACGATAAATCCGCCCTCCCTGGTTGCGCAGACCGACACGCCCCTGGTCGACACGCCCACGACATCGTTGACGCTGTAGGTTCTGCTCCAGGCAGTATCGCCATTCTCGTTGGTTTTGATCACGAGCATACGGACCGTTGCGCTAGAGTCGGTGCCGCACAGCAGATACCCGCCGTCGGACGCCTGGGCCATGGAGTAGACGCTTCGTTGCGACACCGGGTGGAGATAGGGAACGAATGAAAACGGATTTCCCTTACCGTCGGTTTTCAGGAAAAACGGGTACTTGATCTGGCTTTCCGTGGCCTGTATGTTGCCGCATATCGCGAAACTCTGCCCTGACGCGATCACGGCAAATCCGGTGTCCTGGGTCAAGGGTCCGCCGAATATCTTCGGCCACATGGGCAATACCGTCATGGTCCAGTGCAGCGTGTCTTTCAGGCCGGCAGGATCCCGGGCAATCAGGACAATGGTCACGCTGTCGGTGATGTCCGCGGTTTTCGGTGCGCCGGAAAGGATACCGGTGCTATCATCAACGGTCAGCCAGCCCGGACCCGAGAGTTTTGCATAGGTAATTGGATCATTGTCCGGATCAGCCGCCCGCACCGTATCGACCATCAGATTGCCGACATACACGGTATCCTGCAGTGAATCAGGATGGGTGGCGAATGCGGGACGGGCCGTATCGACCACGGTGATCATGACGGTCTCGCTGTCGCTCATGACCGGTTCGCCGTTATCAATCGCGTAAAACGTCACGCCGTAGGCTCCTGCCTGTGAACCGTCCGGGGTCCACGAAAACCGCGCCATCCTCATGGTCAGAGGGGTAAGGGTTGCGCCGGAAGGGGCACCGTTCATGGTGATGGCGATCGAATCGTTGTTGGTGTCGCTGGCAGAAACCGTAAAGGACAACAGGCCTTTTTCGATTACCGATTGCGGCCCGATCGGCCCGAGCACCGGCGGCAGGTTGACGTTGCGCACCGTAATGGTGACGCTCTGCGAATCAGAAAGCGGCGGTGTGCGGCCGGTCTCCTGCACCCGGAACAGCACCGTATAGACCCCGGCCTGCCGATAGGTCGGTTTCCAGGTGAACACGTTGCCGGTCAAACGGGCGCCGGCGGGAAACGACGCCATGGAGAACGTCAGGTTGTCGTTATTCGGGTCGGATGCGGAAAGCGTGATGCGGAGCTCCCGGTTTTCATCGATGGTCGTATCCGCTGGGTCCGCGAGAACCGGCGGCAGGTTTGGCATGATCACCCGCACGGTCCAGATGAGCGTGTCGCTCTCCGTGCCATTGGATACCAGGGCAAAAAGCGTATCGTTACCCGTATCGGCTTGCTCAGGGGTCCAGGTGACGCGCCCCAGCGTGTCGATCAGCGAGGCGTCCGGTGTCGGCGGTTTGACAAGAGAAAAAACGAGCGGCTTGTTGTTGGGATCAATGGCTGCGAGCTCCGCACCATACAGGAATCCCACGATGGCGCTGTCAACAAGGTCGCCCGGCTTGGTCGTGAAGAACGGCTTTGTCTCCTGCGGCGTGGAGATGAAAATCCTGATGCCCATGGTATCAAACGCCGCATACCGGTCCGCTGCAAGGATCTTGAAGGTGTCGATCCCCGCGGTTTTGGCGACATACGAACTGATGGTCGCGCTGTTGCCGTTTTGCGCGATGACCGGCTGCGTCTCGCTCTTCTGCGGCGCGGTGAGGAAGGAAAACGAAATGCTGTCGCCGTCACCGTCTGTCGCGCCGATACTGATCGACGCGTCGTTGCCCTGGATCAGGCTGGTGTCGAACGTTGACGCCGCAAAGACAGGCGGCGCATTCTGCAGCACGAGCACCGTGTCAGCCGCCCGGTTTCCGCTCTTATCAAATGCGCGCGCAATGATCGTGTCCGGGCCGTGTACCAGCGGGACGGGCCGCATATAGCGCAGGCCCGCAACAGGGGTCGCCCGCATCCCATTGACCGTTACCGAATCGATGACGCCGAACCGGTCAGAGGCCGATACCGACACGGTACATGCCTGCGCCGCAATAACAGCGCCCGTGCGTGGCGCCAACACGAGCACGGATGGCGGAACCGTGTCGATAATATCCTCTTTTTTATAGGTGATGACGAGCTCCTCCGTCGCTTCGTTTCCCTTGTCGTCGCGCGCCATCAGGTGAATGGTATCCAGGCCTTCGTTCAAGGCAACGCTGTCAGCCACATAGGCAGCCCCGCCGGCATGGGTCATGGGCAGTCCGTCGCAGGTCACCGAGTCCACCTTGCCCGCGATATCGGTCACATTGACATTCACGCTGATTACCGGGGAATAAACGGTGTCACCCTGCCGCGGGCTCACAAAGGCGATTGACGGGGGTGTGATATCGTCACCGGCTTTGTTGTAATATATCCTGAGGTTTCTTTGGGAATGATAGCCGCGGTTATCAATGGCAAGAAGATCAACGGTGTTGGCACCCTCCTGTAACACCACGGAATCCTTGAGCCAGGTGCACTCATATTGCGTGCCGCCGACAAGGTCTGCAGGATTGTTCTTGACCAGAAGCGTCTTGACGCCGCTCGGATCAGCGGTCGTGACGGTCACGGAGACGGTGGGGACATTGACCGTGTCGTCGTTCGCGGGCGAGAAAAAGGTAAATTCGGGCCCGGTGGTGTCGACCACCACGGGTATGGTGCTGACCCGGATCGCCACCGAATCCGGCAGCGACAGAAGGCTGTCATTATCCATGGCCCGCACGGCGACCGTTGCGGTTCCTTCCACGGAAAACGAGAGTTTCAGTATTCCGTTTGGGGTCTCACCATACTTCTGGTTATTAACAAACCAGCTATAGGATGCTATCCTGCCGTTGTCGTCGGCAGCAGTTGCGGTAAGCGTCACGGTATCGTTGACATACACATTCGCGGGTTCGGCCTGAAGGGAGAGGAGTCTCGGGCGGCCCTCATAGATGGTCACCCACAGCGCGGCAATCGGACTAGTCTGCCCGTCATTATCGATCGCCCGCATATAGACGGCCGTATCGAGCGGCTCGTTAAAATATCTCTCCAGCGTATCATTTGCCGGCACGGAAAGCGTGTCGTCGAGCGAGGAGCTGTCACCGCTCCAGTTGAAACAAAGCGAGCGCACCTGCGGTGCGCGGCCTCCCACCGCCACCGTGTCACGCGTATAAAGCGGGATGGCCACGTCGTTTTTTAAATAGGCGACAACCGTGTCCTTCAGGAACCGGGCTTCGGGCGGCGCGCCCGGCAGGTAGTTTTTTCCATGCGCGTCGAGCGGATTGGTACGGGCGCAGTGCAACAAAAACAGCAGACTGAGTACGGCACCGAGCAAGAGCACAACGACAATCGGCGCTATCGTACGGCCGGGCAACGTGACGCGCACACTATCCCCCTTGTGGTGTATCCTGACTGATCAATCTTTGCACCGCCTCCAGACGTTAAATATATATATTATTAATTACTTTTGAGAACACTGTCGACCCGATTTTTAAACGGGACAATTACCGACAATTATCCAGGCGCCCCTATTCCATGCTTCCTTCGTGAGGAATGGAAAAAAGGGTTTGACTGATTTATATTTGATGCACAATCGCGATTCCGATCGTTGTCCCGCCATCGTCTCACTCGTAAAACGGCAGCAACGGCTTTACTTTTTATGACATTTAGCATACTATTGGTTCTGGCTCATCCCAGTACCGCTGATAGGGGGCAATATGAAACCGCATGGTCTTCCTAATGAAAAACCGGCCTTGTCCCGGTCTATGGATTTCAGATGGGCGCTCCGTTTCAAGGGAAAAACCGTGGAGGATATCCGCAGGGGGTTCCTCAGTAATCTGGAATACAATCTCGCCAAGGACCGCACGTCCCTTACCATGAACGATCAGTTCCTGAGCCTCTCCTACACGGTCAGGGAACGGCTCATCGAACGGTGGATCGCGAGCCAGCAGAGCTATCATACCAAGAATGCAAAGCGGATCTATTACCTCTCCATGGAGTTCCTGCTGGGCAGACTGCTGTCCGATAATATCATCAATTTGCAGATCGCCGAGGCGTGCCGGCAGGCGATACGCGAGCTCCAGCTTGACATGGAGGATATCATAGACCAGGAGCACGACGCAGGGCTGGGAAACGGCGGTCTTGGCAGGCTTGCCGCCTGCTTTCTCGACTCCATGGCAACGCTCCGGCTCCCGGCAGTGGGGTACGGTATCCGGTACGATTTCGGGATTTTCAACCAGAAAATAGTGAACGGCCACCAGGTGGAGACGCCGGAGATGTGGCTCCAGCTCACCAATCCCTGGGAGATCGAACGCCCCGAATACAAACAGACGATCAAGTTCTATGGAAAGACCATATATGTCAAGGAGCGCGATGGCTCCACGCGGTATCAATGGGTCGACACGCACGATGTCATCGCCATACCCTACGACGTCCCGATTCCCGGGTACGGCGTCAACAACGTGAATACGCTCCGGCTCTGGTCGGCCCGCGCGGCGGAGGAGTTCGATTTTCAGGAGTTCAATCAGGGCGATTACATCGGCGCATGCGAATCAAAAATGACAAGCGAGAATATCTCCAAGGTGCTCTACCCGAACGACAACAATATATCGGGCCGCGAGCTGCGGCTCAAGCAGCAGCATTTTTTCACCTCGGCCTCGCTCCAGGACATCATCCGCCGCTTCAAGCGGGGAAACAGCGACTTTTCCCTGTTCCCGGACAAGGCCGCGATACAGCTCAACGACACCCATCCGTCAATAGCCATCGCGGAGCTGATGCGGCTCCTCCTCGACGTCGAGGGCCTCCAGTGGGACGCGGCCTGGTCCATCGTGCGGCGAACCTTTGCCTATACCAACCACACGCTCCTGCCTGAGGCCCTGGAGCGCTGGCCGGTTTCCATGATGCGCCACCTGCTGCCGCGCCATCTTGAAATCATTTTCGAGATCAACGCCCGCTTTCTGCGGGAGGTGTCCTACCGGTTCCCGGGCGACACCGACCGTCTCCGCCGCATGTCGCTCATCGAGGAGGGTGACGAACAGCAGGTACGCATGGCCTATCTCGCGATCGTCGGCAGCCATTCGGTCAACGGCGTGTCCAAACTGCACACCACGCTGCTCTGCGAAAAACTGATGCACGATTTCTATGAGATGTGGCCGGAAAAATTCAACAGTAAAACCAACGGCATCTCGCCACGGCGCTGGCTCTACAAGGCAAACCCTTCACTTCGTACCCTCATTTCGAGCGCCATCGGCGAAGCGTGGGTGACGAACCTGACCGACCTTAAAAATCTGGAGCCCCTGGCCGACGATGCCGCGTTTAGGGAAAAATGGAACCGGGCAAAGCGGACGGCAAAGGACGACTTTGTCGCGAAAATGCAGAAACACGAACGCATCGACCTTGATCCCTCCATGATGTTTGATGTGCAGGTCAAGCGCATGCACGAATACAAACGGCAGCTCCTGAATCTGCTCCACTGCGTTCATCTGTACCAGCGCCTGAAAAACGGCGACCACAGCGATATGGTACCGCGCACCGTGCTGTTCGGCGGCAAGGCCGCGCCCGGCTATCACATGGCCAAGCTCATCATCAAGTTCATAAGCAATGTCGCCGGTACCATTAATAATGATCCGTCAACAAAGGACTTCCTTCAGATTCATTTTCTTCCCAATTACCGGGTATCGCTCGCTGAATGGCTGATACCGGCCGCCGAGCTTTCGGAGCAGATATCAACCGCGGGCATGGAAGCGTCCGGCACCGGCAACATGAAGTTCGCCCTCAACGGAGCGCTCACCATCGGCACCATGGACGGCGCGAACGTCGAGATGGCCGAGCAGATCGGCGCCGAAAACATGTTTATCTTCGGCCTGCACGTGCACGAGGTCGAGGAGCTGCGCAAGAAAGGATACAACCCCTGGGATTGCTACCACCGGAGCGAACCGCTCAAAAGGGTGCTTGATCTTGTCCAATCAGGATTCTTCAGCCCGGAAGAGCCGCACCTGTTCACGCCCATCGTTGACTCCCTCCTGCAGGGCGGCGACCGGTATATGGTGCTGGCCGATTTCGACGCCTATGTCGCGTGCCAGGAAAAGGTGTCCGCGATGTACAAAAACAACCCTGACACCTGGACGCGAATGTCAATACTCAACGTCGCCCGCGTCGGGATCTTTTCCTCTGACCGCGCCATTTCCGGGTATGCAAGCGAGATCTGGAACGTCACGCCCCAGAACGTGGTGCTGGAGAACAACAACTAGACGTGCTGAATGCTGATTGCAGATTGCCGGATTTTCGCAGAATAATCGCCCGCCCAAAGGCTGCATCTTCCATCATTATGCTCAATTTTTAACATGTTCATTTCACAGAGATGCCGTTCCCATGCTCCCCGAATGGCCGGCGCAGGAAGACCGGGAGTGTTCAGTATTGTCCGTTTCAATTCGATACATGTTTGATTCGTTTTATCCTCTCTTCTGTTGTGTTTTGAAATAAGCTTCAAAATCGGCTAATAATCCGCACATTCTATTGGCATAGCCCTTGCAGAATATAGTGAGTGAAAGAAAAAAGGCGACAACCCAGAAAAGGGAGGGATTCATGGAATCGAAAAGGGTGATCGACCGGCGGAAAATAAAGCTCGAAAAGGTGATGCGGCCTGACTATATCCCCTTTTTGGGAGGAAGGCCGGAAAGAAAAACCGTGATTTCAATGGATGATGTCGTGAATCTCAAAATTTCATTGAATACAACCCGTACCATCGACGAGTTGCTGAAAAAAATGTAAACAATCACAAAAAGGAGGATGTTATGTCACTCATACGTTACGAAGCCAGCCCGATTGCCACCCTGTTTGACGAGCTCGACAGTCTGTTCGGAACCCATTTTGATTGGACCGGCAGAAATCTCAGCGGAACGGTGTATCCGCATGTCGATATCACGGAATCCGATACCGGGTTCAAGATTTCGGCAGATCTTCCGGGCCTGAGCAAGGACGAGATCAAGGTCAGCGTTGAAAACGACGTTCTCTCGATCAGTGGAGAGAAGAAACAGGAAACCGAAAAACGGGAAAAGGACCGGTACTATCATTATGAGCGAAGCTTCGGGCAGTTCTCCAGATCGTTCTCCCTGCCCTCGAACGTGGACAGCAAGCACATCGAGGCGACCTACACAAACGGCGTGCTGGAGATCAATCTGCGAAAAACCGAAGAGGCAAAACCAAAGGCGATCGAGGTGAAAGTCTCGTAAGCCGGTGATGGAAGAAGGGTGGTTTTGAAGCGAGGGGCCGCCGGAAACGGCGGCCCCTTTATTTTTGGATGCGAGGCAGCGCTGACCATGCGCGATACGATACATACATATACAAATGAAAAGGTGCTCCGTAATCCTCCCTGCTGCCGGGGAGTGCCGGCTCACGCCTGCCTCACCTGGTACGCGGCGTGCCGAACTGGGTCTCGGTCCCGGCAATCTGATCCGTTGCCTCTTTCCAGTTCCTGCCGAAATTATTGAGGCGTGCGTCATTGATATTCTGGTCAAGCGCTATGGAGCGTTTTCCCGACACGTTGGGCCATTCCTGCGCATTGCTGCCGCCGGTAAAGATTACGCGGTCAAGAAGCCGGCCGTCCTTTGCGCGAATGCTGATCCTGTTGCCATTGCCGGAAAGGTCGAGCGCGCTCGCGGTCGGATGCGCCCTGTCGGTCCAGTCCAGGGCCTTTCGGCCGAACACGAATGCCTGTTTCGCCGTAATGGTTACGCCCTCAAAGATCCGGTACGTTCCGTCAAGGTCAATGATGAGCGTGTCGTACGCCGCATCGCTTTCACCCGGATTGTACACCTCGATGTATTCTGAGTCGTTTGCCGCGTACATGACCTCGGTGATAAGGAGCTCGCCGGTCTCGGTCAGGCTGCTGTCGGTATTGGTAATGCTCCCGCTCACGCTAGTAATACCCGGCAGCACCACGGTCATGTCAACCGAGATCGTGCCCTGGGCCGAGGTGAACGTGAGCACCACGTTTTCCATGGCATAGGCGTTGAACGTGATCTCCTTTGACGCGCAGTAGAGCGTATCGCCTCCCTGACCGACCGCGGCAACCGCAAGCAGCCCGCGGCAGTTGTGCGGGATCTTTTCAAGCGACAGGAATAGCTTGCTCGCGCGTTTTGCCCTGGCGGTCCACGGCTGCCTGCCCGCTGAGGTGAAACTGGCAAACACCGAATCAACCGTCGTGGGTATGTTGTCAATCTGAAGGAACAGGGAGCCGACCGCAGGAATCAGCAGCACCGTGACCGGGGTCACGCTGCGCGGTTCGATCCGGACGCCTTCATGGACAAGCGAGTCTATATGGATGATTGAATCGGCCTTGTCAACGGTCCATACCCGTACGGTCCGGTTCGTTCCTGCCGGGATATTGGCAATGGTCTGCGAATTGACCGGCGAGGAGAGGTCGAAGGGCGCGCTGTACCGGAGCGTTGCCATGTCGCCGGCGCTCACCTCAACGATGAGGCTGTCGCAGAAACCGATCTTTGCAAGCCCGGCTTTTGAGAGACCGTTTTTAAGGATACAGGTGCGGATCTCAAGCGACCCGGTCGCTTTATCGGACACCGAAAGCGGCATTCGTCCGCAGGAGCCAAAAGAAACCAGAACAAGAGCAGCAGCAACAACGGAAACGGCTTTTACTGAAGAGCTGTTGATTTGTTTTTGTAAGACCATGGCAGATCCTTTGATGAGGTTATAGGAATTGGTTTTGGAGTTTCATGAAAGGTCTGTTAGAAACAAATAACGTGCCAGAGAAGGGTTTTTTCCTAACTCATTTATATACAACCAGATATAAAAACCTATATCCCGAGCGCAGGTATAGGCATGGTCGCAAAAATGCAACCAGGCCTTCAGGTAAAGCACTTTTGCGACTGTGGAAACAAGTCATGAACGAGATGAGTGGACGTATGCCGCAAAGCCATCATAGAGCAATTTCCGGCTTTGCCGGCCTAGAGACAGACCCCTCTTCGCCGACTATTTTTTCAACGGGAACAGAATGCCTGCGATAAGTGACACCACACTGCTTCTGCTGTCTGTTTTTTCCCCGTATACTCCTTTATCAATATCAACGAACCCCAGCGTATACATGGCGGCACAGAAAAGCCTGTGCGTCCCCCTGTCCCACTCAAAGCCGCCTCCCAGCGCAACGCCGACATCGAGCGGTCTGGTCTCTTTTGTCATATCCTCCTTTTCAGGATCGCCTGATCCGTCATGCTCAATAAATGTGGTGGCAAGCCTGATACCCAGCGATGGACCGGCCTGCAGAACCAGGGAAAGGTCCGGCGCAACCGGAAGGGATAACCCGGCCAGAACAGGAAGTTCAAGGCAATGCAGCCGCACCTTGGCATAGTCTTCGTCAGAAAAATAGACCGCAACGCCCTTTTCAGAATAACACATTTCGCTGCCGATAAAGAATCTGTCACTTATGGCGTAACGAAACGTTGTGCCGGCAATCGGCCCAAAAACAGGTCGCTTTTCTCCGTCCCAGTCAGCGGCGATTTCATCAATATCCTTACCCAATGCAGTACCGACGTTGATTCCGGCCTTTGCGCCGGCCATGAATTCACCGGCGAAAGATCCTATTGCCGTGATAATAACCAGCGAGACATAATATCGCATGCGGTTCATACATGCTCCTTTGTATTGCATAATTCAAATGGTTTTCCGGTGATCGTCTCCCGCAGGCAACTCTTTTCCTTTCCAACAGAAATTGTAAGAGGCCGGATTCCCATCCGGCCTCTGCTTGTTCACCCCGCGTCCCGCCCATTCTCCATCTCTTGTTCCGAGAAGAAGTGCGGTTTTGTTGTGAACACCTTTCTTGCACATAACCAACTACTGCTCTGTCAGGAAGTGATAGCTAAATCCTGATAGAAACAATTGCTGTGCCAAAAAAATAAAAACAAATTAACCGGTTATAAATAATGAAGATGCAGCGAAGATAAAATTTGGATTTTCATTGCAAAATTGCGACTGCTTCAGCACGAGTCGCAGAATTGCGACTGTTTTGGGTGCTGCTTATCCAAAAAAACATTCCCCGCTGAGGCCTGTATTGGGCTATGTCGAAATGCGCTGAGGCCGCTGAGAATAGGATGATTTAAAGGAAAAACAAATCAAAAAAACAAGCTCATGGAATTTGTTTTTCACCATTCATTTTCTGTTTTCATTTTCTTGTTCTCTGCGTTCTCGGCGTCTCTGCGGTGAACTGATTTATTTTCCCAGCACCGGAGGAATCGGACATTCCAATGCATCCGCAATTACGCGCAGGTACTCTGCCTCGCGCAAGGTGATCTGCCCGTCAATGGACGCGACGGCAACGCACGCCTCGAGCACCTGTTTCTTGGCAAGCGGGACCAGCCGGTCCAGGGTTTCAAGGCTCATATCCAGCGCCGCGATGGCGCACGCTTCCTGCGCCACAAGAGCACCGGAAAGATCCGGCAGAGCGCGAAGACCGTGTGCAAATGCCTTTTCAGCTTCATGGCGGGTGCCTGCTGTTTCCCACGCAAGCGCGGACAGCACCACGGCACACTGTTCAGCGATAGCTGCCGGTTTTTGAATTGACGGCTTAACCGCGACATTTTTCCGGAACCGCGCCCCGAGGTGCCGTTTTATCATGCGCATGAGCATGTATTCGAACAGATCGATCCGCTGGTCTGCCTCAATCATCCTGGTTACCATTGTGGAAAACAGCTCATACTGGTCCTGGTCCATTGACCTGAGCGCGTTTATCGCTCGGGAGCAGACTATTGCGTACAGGTTCCGGTCAAGGCCTGCGGTCAGCTGCTCCAACTCTTCAATACGCGGCACGATCCGCGGCTCACGGCCCTGGACCATGGCGATCTGGCGCGCCCGCACTTTTGTGTCTTCTGAAAGCAGAAGCGCGACAATCGCGGCCTGGGCGCCGATCCGGTCCATCATGGCGAGTCGCAGCCGGTTCGGCACCCGGTTGATGAGCGTGACAGCATGCGCCACATGCTCCGGCGCGGGCGACCCGACCGAAGCAAGAAGCGTACCGGCGCTGAACCGCTGCTGCGACGCGCGATACGTGTCCCGTGCGTAAGCGGACTCTGCGGCATGTGATTCACTGGCTGCTTGTGCGGCCGGCACTTCTGCGACCTGGGGAAACCGTCCGTCAAAACCGGGTTCAATTGCTTTGATTCTCTGCTCAAGCGGCGGGTGGGTGGCAAACATGGCGGACCAGAACCCCGACAGGCCGTTTGCAAAAAAGAGATGGCTTGCCTGGGCCGCGTTATGGTGCGTGACGCGCGATCCCGCTCCATACCCTCCGATCTTCTTGAGCGCGCCTGCTATGCCTGACGGGTTGCGGGTGAACTGGACCGCTGACGCGTCGGCAAGGTATTCTCGCGCGCGCGACACCGCAGCCTTGATCAGGTTCCCGAAAAACACTCCGATATACCCAATGACAAGCAGGGCCGCGGCGAGGAGCACCACAAGGCCTGCGCCCTTTCCCTTTCCCCGCGAACGCACCCGGACCCTGCTTCTTGTTGAACCCCGAAGCACCCAGTAGCCGATCTGGCCGATCACCAGGATCCCGAAAATGAATCCCATGAGCCGGATATTGAGCCGCATGTCACCGCTGTGCACATGGCTGAACTCGTGCGCAATAACGCCCTGCAGCTCGTCACGGGACAGCAGTTCAAGACAGCCCCGTGTCACGCAAATCACGGCATCAGTGCTTTTCCATCCTGCCGCGAACGCATTAATGCCTTGTTCCTCAAGCAGATACACGCTCGGCATGATTGTTCCTGAGGCGATTGCCATCTCCTCGACCACATTGAGCAGCTGCTTCTCTTTAATATCCAGAGTATCGCTCTCCACCCGCTGCGCGCCAAGCATCTTGGCAACCGCGCTTCCCCCTTTTGCCAGCTGCTTCATCCTGATGGCACTTGCGCCGGCAACAAGCGTGATTATGGCAATGCTGATACCTGCCAGCAGCTCGGGTTCGAAAGGATCCTTGATTGCGTTATTAAAAAGAAGAACGGCGGCAATGGCGCCATAGAGCGCGGCAATGATCAGAAGCACGGCAATAATAAAGCAGACGACCAGAACACCGGTTTTCTTGCGGGCATTTTCCTGACGGGTGAAAAAATCCATGCTACTTCACCGGCGCGCTGATTTGCACTGATCGTATCACCAGCCTTATCTGACCAAACGCCTGGTCAAACACCTCGCCGGGCACCTGGAACGCGATCCGTATTCCGTACTTGCCTCGGGTGGTGGTTGCCTGATAGATCCTGCTCTTGAGAAGGCCGTACCGGCGCTCCTGCAACGTCTCAATAAACTCCCTTCCAAGCAGCCCGTTTTTCTCGTCCATGACATCAACGGTCCGCGCCTCGAACAGTGCCCGCGCCCTGTTGTTGAATTTGACCCGGCTCAGCGTCGCCTCGGCCTTCTCAATGTATATGCTGAACAGCGGTATAACCGAGTACCCACCCTGGGTTAACACAACGGGACATTCGTACGTGACCGTTGCGTTGTCGTCCGTCTGCTGCCGCTCGCTTACGGTATAGCCTTTCTCAGGCATGGTGCAGGTAACTTCCACGCCATCAAGCCGAACAACCACCGACATCTGCCTGTGCCCGGGAAAAAACATGCACGCCGCCATCATGCACAACGGCAGCGTTGCCAGGATCATCACGAACCGTTTCATGGTTTTGCTCCTTTCCGCACCTTTTTGCTTCCTTTCTTTCCCTTTACCGTACCGTTCCCCTCCGTACCGGCCCCGGCAAGCAGGGCCTTGGCCTGCCGCGGAACATGGCAGCGTCCTGACAAATATGAATATACGACAATGCCCGGCAATCTGACCGTATCGCGACGCACAACGGCAAGGTTCGTGGAAAAGGGAAACGCGATTTCCCGGCCGCCGGATGCCACCCGCACCTGCCCGCCGCCGAACATGACGTTGGCGGTGTCGATAGCGATGCCGGCGTTGGGAAAAAGCTTCTTTGCATCAACAAACAGCTCCTCTGACAGGCTGTCAAGGCTTCCCCCCAGCGCGCGTTCGCATATACGAGCGATATCGGTGTTATCCATAAGCCCGGGCACCTCCTCTATCCCGTAATAAAAAAGCGGCACATCATTGCCCGTGTGATCAAACCTGGTCCAGCCGATACGCGCCCTCGTGCTCAGCATCGGGCCGAGCAGCTCGCGAAAATTCATCTGTTTGAAATTCACGACAGGATCCCCCAGGGAGTCCTTTTCAAGCCTGCCGTACTCATCGCGCTTGAGCGTGTCGGCAAACTCCTGTACCAGGAGCGCGACCTCATGCGTATCCAGCTTGTCCAGGCCATAAAATCGTGCGACAATTTTTTGTATTGCCCGACGGTCCGGGGACGCGCGGTCGACAGCCTCGATGAGCTTCCGTTGGACCCCCTCCGCCGTCAGCACCGGCCTTTTCAACACGCGGCGCAGCGTGTCAGGCAGCCATCTGGCATGATCAGGGTTCCGGTCGCCAAGCGACATGCCGCCGTTGTCGTGATCAGGAACCATGAGCACGAGCGTGGACCCGTCTTTTTTCGCAAACGACAGGCACGCGTCCACCGCCTTATCAAATGCCAGGTACTCGGTCACCACGCCTGTTGGATCATTGTCATGCGACGACCAGTCGATCTGGCTGCCCTCCACCATGAGGAAAAAACCGTTCCTGTTCCGGCTTAAAAGCGTGATCGCCGCCCGCGTCATCTCCTCGAGCGACGGCTCGGACGGGCTGAAGGCCGGCCGATCGAGATCATGCTCCAAATGACCCGGCGCAAACAGACCCCACACGCGGCCCGGAGTCTGGGGAAGCGCCGCAAGCTGCTGTTGTGTGGAAATGATGCGAACGCCCTGCGCCTCGAGCTCGGCATACAGATCAGCGCCGTCCCGCCGCATCCCCTTGTTCCTGGTTCCCGGAACCGTCATGCTCGCGTCAACAAGAAACCGCCTGCCGCCGCCGAACACCACGTCAACGCCCTGATACACCAGCTGCTTCATGAGCACGGATTCGCACTCGCGATTGTGCCAGTGGCCCGCGAACGCGGCCGGTGTTGCATGGCTCACGCGCGAGGTCGCCACGAGCCCGACCGCCTTTCCCTTTCGCTTCGCAAGCTCAAGCACCGTGGCGGCGGGACGCCACTTCTTTTTCCTGTCAATACTGCGGGGCGCCGGGATAAGCTGCGAGTCCGCGACCATGCTTATGCACCTCACACTCCCTTTCTCCTCCCATGTTTTATGACCGGTCGCCATTGCCGTTGCCGCCGCCGCCGATCCCGTGATCATGGAGTTGGCGCACCAGGTGCGCACCAGCGCAACCTTCATCGAGTCCTGCGCGAGCGGTTTGCCCTTGCACCAGCGCGCGATGGTCATGTGCGCCACCCCGCACCCGTCAGGGATGAGCAGGATAATGTTTTGGAACGTGCCCGCATCATCGCGCTCAGAAGGCTTGTGCGCGGCAGTACACGGCACCTGCGCCAGCAGCAGCATCATGGGCAGCAGGAAGTAAAATGTATATCTCATAGGTCCGGCTTTATGCAAAACCGACGATTACACACGGCACCGTCAAGCAGGTGTGAAGCACATGACCGGTATATGCATTACGTCATGAACAGCGACTGCAGGATGCGGGTCATTTCTCCAGGCCAAGCACCTGTTTTCGTATCCGCACCGGCAACGCATGGAACCGCTCGCATTCCCGCCAACCGTGTGGTAGTTTTACAATATACCGTATGGACGCGCTGCCAAACCTCAACCATATTTCCCACAGCGACCTTCCCGCTTTTTTCAGGGAGGTCTTTTCCGTTTTCCAGGCCCGGCCCGATCACGATCCGGAACAATTCGACAACGGATTCATAGCGGAGATCGCCGAGTTCGAAGCGCTGGTCAACGAGTCGGTCGCGACAGACCAGGACAGGGAGATCATCCGGCTCGATGGCGAGTGGTATGCTAAATTCGATGCCGTTGCGGAACAGATCCACGATACCATGACCGCGAGGATGGACGATCCGGGCCATGTACTCTTTGACCTTGATCTCAAATGGGACACGGCGATGCAACAGATGCCTGAATATCAGGCATGCAATAAACTGCTCGTGCCGCTGCCGGACGATCCGGAACGGGGCACCCTGTATCGGGGATACTCCTGCGGCCAGGAGTGGCCCGCGGATGCAATGGCGGAATTCATTGCGCGGCAGCGCGACCCCTCCCTGCGGCCGCACGCCCTGAAAGCCGGGGTCGCCCATCTTATTGACGCGCTCATCGCGGCTGACGACCGGCTGCATGCGGCATTGTCTGCGCCGGGCGCCACCATCACCCGCGAGCGGCTCGACGAAATCAGGAAAAACCGGGAGACTATCGTCAACAGTCTGCATCTCATGTTCTACCGCATTCCGCAATACAGGGAGCGACACAAGAAACCGAAAAGGTTCCTTGCTCATGAGGTATTCAAGGACCGCCTCATGCTCCAGCAGGAACAGAGCCTGTACGAGGAGTTTTCCTACAATGACATTTCCTATACCGCGCTCGCGAAAATCGCGCAGATCTCCAGGGACCAGATACTGAAAAACGACGCCGTCAATGAAAAGATCAAGAACAATTTTCAAAAAGAGCTTTCGGAGTACCTGTCGCTCCTGAGGGAATTCGAATCGGGCCTCTCATGGCGTGACCTTGACGATGTTGAAACCGCGCGGCTCAGGGACATGGAGCGCCTGCTTCTCTCGGTCACCTCGCATTTCGGCTGCATCGGTGCTGACAGCAAGGAGGTGTGGGCGCGGCACGAGGCGTCGGACGAGTACAAGGCGGTGAACGCCCTGTTCGAAGACCTTGACCTGCAGTGGTTCGAATGCATGGAGCTGTTTTTCCGCGGCCAGGTCACCAGGCCTGAACTGCACCTTGAAATCATCGACTCCTGGGACAACCCCGAGCACCGGGAACAGCTCAAGCAGCTCAACTGCCTGGACCTGTACGAAGAGTGCAAGGCTCACGAAGCGCGATCCGGACTGCTCGCTGAAAAGGTCGGCGGCGCCAACCCGAACACAAACCTTGACGACTTACGCGAATCCCGTTTCCAGCTCTGCCTGCTGCTCAATATCGCGGAGAGCCAGATGAAGAAGAAACCGGATGAAAAAAAACCGCCCCATGACCGGGAATAGACGGCACGGTTTCTCATGGCGGGCGCTCCCGTGCTGCAACTATCGTTGCGTTTATTGCGCGAAACAAATCACCCCGCGCCGCATCACTATTCCGCGGATGATGCAATCGTACAAATAGATCCCTTTTGCTTCAAGCCTGAACCTTGCCTGTCCTGAAGCGGCAGGTATCTGTGTATGCACTTTTCCCGAGGCGGTGTATACCGTAATCGTTGCGAATGACAGCATGCTTCCTTCGAGCCGGATGCGGACATCGCCGTTGCGGCTGAAGATCGGCTTTGCCTGTACCGCTCCTCCTTTTTGCGCAGAGTGCGCAGCAATACCCGCAGGAATGTCATAGATATACACGCCCTTTGCAGTACCTGCAAGCAGCGCGCCGCTTATGACGTCCGCGGGTGTGCCGCGTGGCGCAAGACATAAGGGCGGCGCCGGAATAGAGCCGATCTCTGCCCACGTTTGCGCACGGCCATTGTTGGCGTACACGCCGCTGTCGCACGCTGCAACAAGTATATCCGAAAAAATCATGTTCGGAACCGTTATAACATCATTTATCGGCAGCTTGCCGGGACCCGGGAGCAGGGCCGAGGTTTGGCTGGAAGGATTATACAAAAGAATGCCGGCGTCCCTGGTCCCGACCACAAGCAGCTCTGGCCCGCCCTCCTCAAACGAGCCCTGCGCCAGGGCCGTGACATCGAGCTTTCGGAGCGTGTGAAATATCAATGAGTCCATATCCAGTTCCAGGAGGCTTCCCTGTCCCGGTTCAGGGCTTTTATCATACCCGCCGGCAAAGACAGAATACGCAGATGAGACAGACCCGCTAAAAATGAGAATATCGCTGCAGTACGGCATTTCAACCCCGAACGGATACTCAGGAACCGTAATAGGCCTCATGTCAAGCAACGTGTCATTGCCGATCATGCCCACGCTGACAATGTTGCGGCCGCCAACAAAGAGCCTGGCGATTGCCATGGCGTTGTTGATTACCATGGCGGCCGGCTCGAGAAAATAGTGCTGGAACCGCATTTGATAAAATGGCGGTCCCTTGAGGATTTTTTTTCCCATATACACGGCGTCAGACCGCGACCCATTGCCGGCGCCGACAAATATCATATCATTTGAGAGTCGGGCGATCGAGGTTACCGGAAGCGCAAGGTCAAAGTCAAACCAGCCCGAATTCCAGTACACCGACATTCCTTTGCTTGTTCCCACAAGAATCATACTGGTGTCATCCGCCAGAATGCAGTTGATGCTCCGGTCCTCAAGACCCAGAAGACGCCAGCGTGCGTCCTGAATCGGCATTGCGTAGCCGGAAAAGCAACCAAGAAAAACCATGCTCCAGATCATTTTCAAATAATAACCGGATCGCATATTCCACCCCCCGCGCGGATGTTTGATGAGGTCCTTTGGTGAATCGGTACTGGCATATCGGTCTCCATCTCTCTATACTCTAAATATAGCCATCATTTGGCGCTTCTTCAACAACAGCGGGGAAAAACTGTCTCTAAAAATGAAACGACAATGAGACAGAAGGACCCGATATATGCAACCGGCGCACGGTTCAATCCACGAGACACGGATGCGTTTATTCCGTGCCGTGAAAAGCAGCGCTGCCGTTCGCCTGCGGTTTTACAATTGTCCCTGTTTTTCAGTATATGGCACTGTACGCCCGAAGTAATTTACCAGTCATCAGAAAGAGAAAAACATAAAAACCGGCACCACGCATACGGCCCTTAAAAACGGGTGCGCGACAATGATCATCCCGCATATTCTTGACCAGTTTGTCTGGGATACCATTATCTGCGAACAAGGTGCCGAACCAAAGGGAATACGCATAGACAGAATGACCCCGCAAAATCTTAAACCCAAAATAATGGAGCTGCTTAACAATGCATCGTATAAGAAAAAAGCAAAGGAACTGGCCGCGCAGATGAACAAGGAAAATTTCAAGGAAGAATTATTGAACGTACTGCTGGAGTGAAATACAGCGAGAAGGAGTTACCCATGCTAGAAAAAAACCGTCAAAATAGAACCGTGTCAAAAACCGCATTATCCCTTGTTTCTGTACTGCTGTTTATGTCCAGCTGCGCGACCAAGCAGGACGAGGCTCGGGACAGCAGCCGTAATCTGGACAACACCACCGCCAGCTTTATTTACAACGCGATCCCTCGAAACGACAACGCAAGGATCTCCCCCCAGTACAGCACCGCCATCAATACGTTCTCTGTTACTTTATTACGAACGGTATATGCGACCGGTGCTTTTTCCGGCAAAAACCTGATCCTGAGCCCTTTCAGCGTGAGCCGCAACCTGGCCGTCATAGCCGAAGGAACTGTCGGCGAGTCAAAACAGGAGCTGCTGGATGCGCTTGGAGGGCAAACAGCGCTCGATCATGCCAAAGACGCATTGAGTCAATTACTCTATGGTGACAACTCGGTTATTCTTCAATGCGCCGACGCGTTATGGATTGACTCCACCAAATACTCCCTAAAAACCGCTTTCAGGGATACGGTCACGTCAAAATATGGTGTTGAAGTCGCGGGATCGGATTTCGGCGATGTTTCCGGCACGGTCAGCGCCATAAACAACTGGATCAGCTCCAACACGAACAACTGTATCAACGAGATCATTGGCCAGAACGACATTGACCCTCTCACCGTGGCCTTTATCGCCAACGCAATCTACTTTGAGGCTGACTGGGCATCCCCCTTTGATATCACGAAAACAGAAAAACAGGATTTCTTCGCTCCAACAGGACCTGTTTCTGTGGATATGATGCAATCAAAATATCATCACGAAACGCATAAAACCGATACCTGCGAAAACGTGAAACTGTATTACGGAACCGACGAAAAGAATTTCTTTTATCTGGACCTATACATGCCGACCGCGATCACGGTCAGCGCATTTTTGGAAACCCACTGCCTCGCCGCGCTCGGCGGCAAGCATGCGACAACCCCCGGCTGCCTTAAAATGCCCAAATTCTTCTTTACCACGGAGGTCGAGTTGATCCCCATGCTCAAGGAACTGGGAATACAGGGGATTTTCGATCCAGCCAAAGGCGAAATGACGGAAATGATCAACGGTTCCGCTCCGGACTTGCATATCAATAAAGTCAAGCACAAAGCAGGGATCAAGACCGATGAGGAAGGCACCAAAGCCTATGCCGCGACCGTGGCACGGGCAGGTCTTACCGGAATTGACCCGTCTCCCGACGTGGTTATCGACAAACCCTTTGTCTACTTTATCCGCGCAGGGGAAAACGGCCTTGTGCTGTTTGCCGGGGTGGTGAATGATCCAAGTGAGTGAGGGGGGATAGTCGTTATTGATAAGAAATAACAATCACCCCTGATGCCCGCGCTCCTGCAAAACCGGCGCACGGAGGCAAACCAGAGCCGCGCTAATCTTCCTTTATCACGGTAATGGCCCCGGGTTCAGGACATACGAAAAAACAGATGCCGCAGGCGGTGCATCGCTCCGATTTGAACTCAGCGGCAAGGTACCCCATGGTGTTCAAGGTCGTGCCCCTGACAATACACTTCTGCGGGCAATGGTCCACGCACAGGTAGCACGCCTTGCACTCGTCCCGGTTGATGATGATATGGTTCATGGGTACTGACGCGGCCGCCGTCGCGGCCGCTTTTGCGGCGACAGCTACAGTTCGAGCACCTTGTTGACCACCAGGCCTCCCGAGCACAGGGGAAAGCACGCTTCGCAGTAGGCGCACTCATCCTTGCCGCCCGGAATAAACGCCAGCTTCCGGTCAATGCCCCTGCCCTTGAAATACAGGACGTTCTTTTTCTTTACTTCGGCGCAATACCGCAGGCACAGGCCGCACAGGCTGCACTCGGTCTCCTGAGTGGTGAAGCGCGATGAGAAAACGCCAAGTTCTTCCCCGAGGGAATGGGTGGAAGGCCAGGTCAGCTCCAGGATCATCCTGCGGATCTTCTGTATCCGTTCGGTACTGGTCTTGACGATGAGCCCTTCCTGCACCGGATACACGCACGACGCGACGAGCCGGGTCCGCCCCCCTCTGGTGATCTCCACCATGCACATCCGGCATACGCCCTGCGGCTTCAGTTTCTCGTTGTGACACAACGTGGGGATACGGATGCCGCTGGCGGTTGCCGCCTCCAGGATGGTCGTCCCTTCCGGTGCCGTTACGGTTTTCCCATCAATCTCCAGCGTGATATCGTTCATGGCGAGCGCTCCTTTTCACAAAAGGTACGTTGAGGTTATGCAACGGCCGCGATTTCAGCCTTTGGTACTTTTCTCACTGCGCCGGTCTTTTTCGGGCAGGCAAGGAGGCAGGCGCCGCATTTGATGCACCGCTCCTGATCGATGACGTACTTTTTATTGTCGGTCTTGCTGATCGCGCCTGCAGGACAGCTTTTGGCGCACAAGCCGCACCCCTTGCACCGCTCCTCGTCGATCCGGTATTCGATGAGCGCGGTGCACACGCAGGCCGGGCACCGTTTTTCACGAATATGCGCTTCGTATTCATGCCGGAAATACCTGATGGTGCTCATGACCGGGTTCGGGGCGGACTGTCCGAGCGCGCACAGCGATGCGTCCTTCATGAACTCGGAAAGCTCCTCGAGCAGCTCGATATCGCCCTCCCTGCCGTTGCCGCTGGCAATGTTATTGAGGATCTTCAGCATCTGCCTGAGGCCCTCGCGGCAGGGAATGCATTTGCCGCAGGACTCGTGCGCCAGGAAATCGATGTAGTAGCGCGCGGTGTCCACCATGCAGGTCTCTTCATCCATAACGATCATGCCGCCCGAACCCATCATGGACCCTGCCTTGGCAAGCTCGTCGAAATCAACCGTCAGAAACAGAAGGTTTTTCGGCAGCACGCCTCCGGACGGACCGCCGGTCTGCACGGCCTTGAGCTTTTTGCCGTCCGGCAGTCCGCCGCCGATTTTGTAAATGATGTCCTTGAGGGTGATACCCATCGGCACTTCCACCAGGCCGGTATTATTGACCTTGCCGACCAGGGAAAAGATCTTGGTCCCCTTGCTCGTGTCCGTACCCATGGACCGGAACCAGTCGGCGCCCCGGTGAATGATAAACGGCACGTTCGCCCATGTTTCGACGTTATTCAGGCACGTGGGCTTGTCCCACAACCCCATGACCGAGGTATGGATGTACTTGGACCTCGGTTCGCCGACGCGGCCTTCGATGGCGCTCATGAGGGCGCTCGATTCGCCGGAAACAAACGCGCCCGCTCCCCGGTGAATGGCAACGGTAAAATCAAAGCCCGAACCCAGAATGTTCTTTCCGAGCAGGCCGTATTCGGTCGCCTGTTCAATGGCCCGCGCGGTGTTCGCCAGCGCAAGCGGATACTCTTCCCTGATGTAAAAATATCCCTCGCGCGCGCCCATGGCATACGCGCCGATGATCAGGCCTTCGAGCACGCTGTGCGGATTGCCCTCAAGGATGCTGCGGTCCATGTAGGCGCCCGGATCGCCTTCGTCGGCATTGACGATGACATACTTCGGCTCGCCGGGAGCGTTCTTCGTGGTCTCCCATTTGACGCCGGCGGGAAAGCCGCCGCCGCCCCGCCCCCTGAGGTTCGCGTCCTTGACGACCGCCATAATGCCGTCGGGCTTCATGGCCGACAGCGCCTTTGCGAGCGCCGCATACCCGTTGACGGCGAAGTAGTCTTCTATGGAGGCGGGATCGATGAGGGCGTTGTTGGCGAGCAGGATCCGCTTCTGATGCTTGTAGAACGGAATATCGTCCTGTATCGGTATCCGCTTTCCGGTTTCGCCGTCCTCGAACAGCAGACGCTCGACAAGCCCGTTACGCATGATGGTCTTTTCGATGATTTCCGGGACGTCTTCAGCTTTCACGTCCAGGTAGCAGATCTTTTCGGGCAGGATCATGACGATCGGGCCCCGCTCGCAGAAACCGTGGCAGCCCGAACGTTTCAGCTGTACGGCGGGATACAGCTCCCGCCGTTTGATCTCTTCGTCGAACGCGTTGGCCACGTCGTTCGAGCCGTAGGCCGCGCACCCGGTGCCGGCGCACACGGTAATGGTTTTTTTTATGGAAAGCCTTCTCGAAAGAAGTTTTTCGACGAGCATGGAAAGGTCATGGGGTGACGTTATTTTCGGCATGTCGGCGTCTCCTTTTGTTTGCAGCGATCGAACAGTTGTTTCAGCTCATCCATTGACGGGTTGCTGTAATAGGTATCGTCGATTTTCACCACGGGCGCGAGGGCGCAGCACCCCAGGCAGTGCACGGACTTCAGGGTGAACCGCTGCTCCGCGTCCGTCTCGCCGGGCTTGATGCCGAGCAACGCGGAAATCCGCTCCATCAATTCCGACGAACCCTTGACGTGGCACGCCGTGCCGTCGCAGATTTGAATCACATGCTCGCCGATCGGGTCAAGGTGCAGCACCTCGTAGAAATTCGCGAGGGCGTACAGGCGGGCCACCGGGACATTGAGCCTGGCCGCGATCCAGTTCAGCACATGCCGGGGAAGCCATCTGAGTTCGCCCTGCACATCGAGCAGTATCTGAATGAGGGCGCTCTTCCGGTAGTCGTGTTTTTTAATGATGTCATCGGCGGCATGGAATTGATGCACGGTCTCTCGTATCACTTTTTCCTTTTGCTTGATCTGCCCCAGGCTTTCGGTATGGTACCGCGCTTCGGCCTCAAGGTATTTCAGCTCGCCGTAAAAATTCCGGTCGTCCTCGCCCAGGGCGCAATAGTCGCCCAGCGCCTCGAGCCCCCGCAGCAGGATGTCCTGCCTTTCCGCGGCGTCACTCTTTTGTGCAACCGCTTCCCCGGCAGCCTTGCCGCGCGCGCCGCTTTGTTTGCCCGAGACGCCGCTCCGTTGTATCCCGCGGGAAACGGTCTTGAGGAGCATTTCAGGGTCCACGGGTTTGGCCAGGAAATCAAAGGCCCCGTATTTCATCGACTCGACGGCGGACTCAATCGAGCCGTATCCGGTGACGATGATTATGGCGATGCGGGGATCGAATGTTTTGATCTGCCGGAGCACCTCAATGCCGCTCATGCCCGGCATCTTCAGGTCCAGAAGAACGACCGCAGGCCTGCACCGTTTGATGATCTCGATGCCGTCATGGCCGTTGTTGGCGATGACGGCCGTATGGCCTTCTTCTTCAAGCGTCTGGCGGCAGGCCTCGCACATTGATTCTTCGTCGTCAATAACAATGACGTCGGCCCTTTGCGTATCGCCGAAACCGGGATAGGGTTCGTGCTGTGTATCGGTCATCGGTGCCTCCCCTTGATAACATGCGTGTCATACGGCCTGTTCGTTTTGTCCGCGGCCGCGGGCGGAACAGGGACAGATAGAACGGAAATCACGCAAATATGCTGCCACACTAGGCGGCGAGGCCGAAATCGCTTAAACCATGGCGCATTTCAATGCCGGTGCTGCCGAATGGGATGTCTGCCGCTGACCACGGGCGGAAAAAAGACGGAAGGCCGGTACTTTTTGTAGCAAAAAATCTAACTGCCGATTAAAAAAGTATCAGGGGGAACCTCTGCCAAAAACCACCATGCGGTTTAGAATGCCTGATCGGCAAGATCGTATTTCACGATCTTTTCACGGAGCGTTTTCCGGTTGATTCCCAAAAATTTCGCCGCATTTGTTTTATGACCGTTGAACATCTTCAAGGCCCTGATAATCTCCTTTTTCTCGGTCTCGGCAAGGGCCCCGTTCGTTGCTGGCTCCGGGGGGGCGTGAGCAGAGGACCCCTGCGGCGAAAGATCATGAGGCCCGATAACGGAACCCTCACAGACAATGCAGGCATGCTCAAGGGTATTCCTCAATTCCCGGATGTTACCGGGCCACTCCTGCGTTTTATAAAACCGCAGCGCTTCCGGGGACAAGGTCATTTTCTTCATCCCCTTCTCCTGCGCCATTTTTTTCAGGAAATAGTGTGACAGGTCGGCAATATCCTCCAGCCGTTCCCGCAGAGGAGGGATGGCAATATGAACAACATTCAAACGGTAATAGAGGTCTTCCCTGAAGCGCGCGTTTTGTATCTCGTCCTGGAGATTCTTGTTGGTTGCGGCAATGATCCGTACGTTGATCGCCTTTCTTTCCGAGCTTCCCACTTTGAAGAATTCGCGCTCCTGGATGACCCGCAGGAGCCGCGACTGCATGGTATAGCTGATGTTGGCTATTTCGTCCAGGAACATAGTCCCCCCGTCGGCAAGCTCGAATTTCCCCCGGGTTGTCTCCACGGCGCCGGTAAACGATCCCCGCACGTGCCCGAACATTTCACTTTCGAAAAGCGTTTCAACGAGAGCGCCGCAATCGACGGTAACAAACGGCTTGTCCTGTCTTCTGCTGAGCCGGTGAATGGTCCGGGCGACAAGCTCCTTCCCGCTGCCCGTCTCGCCGGTGATGAGCACGGTGGAATCCATGGGGGCGACCTTTTTGATCAACAAGCTCACCTTCGCCATCGCCGCCGACCGGCCGATCAGGTGTTCGCCGATCATGGTATCGTCGAGGGCCATGCGCAGACAGGAGCTCTGCATTTCCTGCAGCCGGTGCTCAAGGGCGTTCCTCACCATTGAAAGGAGCGTTTCCGGTTCAAAGGGTTTGGTGATGTAGTCGTAGGCCCCCTTTTTTATTGCTTCCACAGCGGACGCAATGGTTCCGTATCCCGTATTGATGATGACGGCGCTGCCGGGATTGCTCTCCCGCAGCTTTTTGAGCACCTCCATGCCGTTCATTCCGGGCATCTTCAGATCGAGCAGGACCACATCGAACGATTTCTCACCGCAAAGCTGCAGCCCCCGCATGCCGTCCTCGACCGACTCGACATGGTAGCCTTCTTCCTCAAGCGTTTGCGTGCACCCGATCCGAATGGATTCATCATCGTCAATTATCAGGATAGTGGCCGCAGTGGACATCAGGCATCCGTTCTGGAAACAGGAAGGATGATGGTGAACGTGCTGCCTTTTCCGACCGTGCTTCTGACGTTCAACTCGCCTCCGTGCCGTTGAATGATGCCGTAGCTTATTGAAAGTCCCAACCCTGTTCCATGTCCCGTTCCTTTGGTGGTAAAAAACGGTTCGAATATCCGGTTAATAATCTCAGGCGGTATGCCGCACCCGGTGTCGCCGAAGGCAATTTCGATGCAGGCGCCCTCCTCGTTATAACGCGTGCCGATCGTCAGCGTTCCCTTGCCGCCCATGGCATCAATCGCGTTCATGACGATATTGACAAATACCTGCTGTATCTGAGAAGGATCGACCGATACCGGCGGCAGAACCGGCTGGAAGTTCTTGATGATGCCGATATTATGGACGTTCGGCTGGTTCTCAAAAAGAAGGACGGTCTTGTCGATGAGATCATTGATATACACCATTTCGATATGCGGTTCCCGCTGCCGGGCAAATTCCAGCAGTCCCTGGACGATATTCTGGCACCGTTTCACGTCCTTCTCTATTCGTTCCAGATTGTCCCGGAAAATTCCTTCGGAAGGGGATTTTTTCAACAGTATCCGGGTGAACAACAAAATGCTCCCCAAAGGATTGTTGATCTCGTGGGCGACGCCAGCGGACAGCTGTCCGATCATCGCCATTCGCTCCGACTTTATGACCTCTTCCTGCGCGCGTTTCCGCAGCTTATTGTCCCGGTCGGCGATGGATGCCGCCATGGTATTAAAGGCCTTTCCCAGCTCGCCGAGTTCATTGTTGGCGCAGTAGCGTACCCGCGCGTCAAAATTTCCTTTTGCGAATTGCGTTGAAACCGAAACCACTTCCTGAATGGGCCGGATGATCCCCCGGGAGAGCACATAGGCGACGATCAGCGAGGCGATCGCGCCCATGAAGGTGATCCCTAGAAAAATCAGCAAGGTGCGCCGGTTTAAATCCGTATATTTCTGTTCAAGGATGCCGACATACAGCATCCCGATGACCTCGTTCTTCAGATTGGTAATCGGCTCATAGGCGGATAAATACCAGTCATTAACAACGAAGGCCCGCGCGATCCACGGTTTCCCTTTTCTCAGAACCTGGTCGCTCACTTCATGGGATACGCGCGTGCCGATCGCCCGGTTCCCATGTTCATCGACCACGTTGGTGGACACGCGGAGGTCACCCTGGAAAATCGTCGCTGTGCCGATGTTTTTTCCCTTGTATGCCTCTCCCTTGAAAACGGTGTTCGTGACCTTGTCAACAATCGTGTAATTCCTGTTCAGGAGCGTTCCACCATACAAAACACCGAGCATTTTGCCATTTTTGTCGATGACCGGCACCGCCGCTTTAACGACCATTCCCGATGTTTCAACCGCTTTTGTCGCCGCCTCCACCATCGGCGTGGGAATGATTGTGATATGCGACCGATCAGCCAGTTCCCGGCTTTCTTCGGCCAGTTGGTCATGCCCGCAAATGGTCGTCGACGCCACGGCTTTTTTCTCCTTGCGCGCGGCCGCAACGATTTCATCATCCGCATGAACAGTCCCGACGGCACCGGGGTTCCTGCACCTGATGCGCACGACGCCCGTGCGGTCAACATAGGTGAGGATGTCCAGCCCCTCTTCGACGCGTATCCTGCACAGCTTTTTCCCGGTGTCCTTCATAGAAAACGATGAAAAATCCGCCGCGAGGTTGTTCGCGGTCAGGCGAACGACCAGCAAGATGTCGTTGATCTCCTTTTTATAGATCTCCCTGGCGGCGTACAAATCCAGCTCCACCCGCTTTTGCGCTTCCCGAACAATACCACCCTGGATAAAATGAATGCCGATAAGCGAAACGGCCATGCCGATTATCACCACCACCATGGTGAAACAGATAATGAATTTTGACCGCAGCGACAACGATTTACTCATGATGCTGAAAAAATAATTGTATTCTGGTACCCGAGGGCATATTTCTAAGGCGTTTCCACCGCAGGATTGAGCCGACAACGGCAGATAGCGCCGTATCATGAAATAACGTATCGGCCTACCATCCCGTATCCCTGCGGCATGTATTTTTACGGTACCTTTTCAGAAAGGCCTTGTGTGACGTTTCGCCACCTTTCCGGTCCCTGGTCAACGTGGGGTATTCCTGCAAAACGCAAGCTGTTCATTGCCGGTCCGTGCAGCGTTGAGTCTGAGGAGCAGGTGATGCGGACCGCGCTTGCGCTTTCAAAGTATGAGGTGTCTTCCTTGCGCGGCGGGATCTGGAAACCGCGCACCAGACCGGGATCGTTTGAAGGCGTGGGCGCAAAAGGGCTTGTCTGGCTCAAGAATGCGGGACGGGCAGCCAAAGTGCCGGTCGCGACCGAGGTGGCGAACCCGAATCACGTCGAGCTCTGTCTCAAGGCAGGCATTGACCTGCTCTGGATCGGCGCGCGGACCTCGACCAATCCGTTCAACGTGCAGGAGATCGCCGAAGCGCTGCAGGGTGTTGACGTGCCGGTCATGATCAAGAACCCGATCAATCCCGACCTCGAGCTCTGGATCGGCGCGATCGAGCGGGTACGCCGGGCGGGCGTGAAAAAGATCATCGCCGTGCACCGGGGGTTTTCCACGTACCACAGGGAGCGGTACCGCAACCAGCCGATCTGGAGGATCCCGATCGAGTTGAAGCGGCAGTCGCCGACTATCCCGCTTCTGTGCGATCCCAGCCATATCTGCGGGAACCGCAAGTTCGTTTTTGAAGTCGCGCAGGAGGCCATGGATTTCCTGTTTGACGGGCTCATGATCGAGGTGCATCCCGACCCTGACGCGGCGCAGAGCGACGGCAAGCAGCAGATCACGCCCGCGGGCTACGGCAGGCTCATGAAAAAACTGGAGCGCTCCTTCAGTCTTGCGGCGCGGCGGCCTGACATGCAGAAGCTCGAGCTTCTGCGCACCGAGATCGACGCGATCGACAGCAACCTGATCGCGCTATTGGGCAAGCGCATGGAGTTTGTGCGGGAGATCGGCGTGTGGAAGCGCGATCATAACGTGGCATTGCTGCAGCTCGGCCGGTGGAAGCAGATCCTCGCGACCCGGCTGCGCAACAGCGAGAGTTCCCACCTTTCAAAACAGTTCGTGCACGACATTTTCGAGCACATTCACGAGGAAGCGCTGAGGATCCAGGAGACGATTAAAAAGGAAAAGCAGGAGTAGGCGGAACCGGAATAAAGGCCGGTGAGTTGTTGTTATTTCGGCGCTAGATACTATGATCCGGAAACAGGAACGTGGACCGCGTGCGATAGGGCGGGGCAGTTCCATAATCCGTATGGGTATGGGGGTAATGGAACAAATGTAATATTGGGTGTTGATGAAGATGGAAATTTCTTCTTCTTACCCATTATAATCGGTGTTGCAATGGGTGCTTACCAAGGGTACCAAATTGCTAAAGCAAACAGATATGCCAGTGGCAGCGATATAGCTGTGCCTATGCTTTTAGGCGCTATGGTTGGTGGGCTTGCTGGGGCGTCTGGAGCAGCTATTTCCGGAGCAGGTTTTTATGGATCAGGAACACCAGGTCTGGCAGCCAGCTCAACAATAAATTCTGCAGGTATGACTTGTTTGTCCGATAGGAAAACACCTTTTACGACAAATTTGGGCTTTGGGGCAATGAATTGGAACGAGAATAAATTCATGTGGGCAAATCCCTTTCAGTCAAATAAGTCTTTTTCACAAAGAGCAATGGATGTAGGTGGATGGCTTACTCCGATCGGTGATATTGCAAAGACTGGCTATAAAATATCAAATAAAAATTATAAACATAGACCTGGTTACCTTGCAAACGAAGAGGGATATTACAAAACCCAAGGTAAATACACTCGCAAAGTTGGGGCCGTTGCTGCCGAAAGATTCAGACTGGCAGATCAGATGATGTATCCTGAAACTTTTGGCAATCAACAATTTACAGGACCCGGTCCTCTTCTTTCCGAAGGTGATTTGTACTTTTGGTCGAGAATGGCAAAAGCAGGCATTCCTGTTGGGACAAATTCTGCAGATTATCAAGCCCTTTTGCACGATTTGCGGTATGTAAGGGCCGGAGCGACAGGAGGGGCTGTATCTGCTTTTGCTGATCAAACCGTTGTTTTGGCGGATTGGCAGTTGTCGTTGGGTTCATTTGTGAATATAATAACTCGCAATAATAATAATTGGTCTTCTGTTGGTTGGAATGCTGGTCAAGCTGTTCTCTTTGGTGCTGCCGCATCAGCTAAAACTGCTTCGTTACTAAATGCAAGTAATTACAATTACTAAAATTATTTATAAAAAAACGATATTTTAAGGGGTTGGGTTTTGTATTTAAAAATATTTTTATTGATAACTTTTGTTTTTTTTCCAGCTTGGTGCGAACGACCAGGAATACATGGAATGGGTATTGAAATTGAAAATAGTAATCCCATTATGGGGAGAGTGCTGTTTCCTTATTTTGATATTGCAAATTTTCCGGCAGGTATTTTTGACTTGGAATTGCCAGTTACACTATTTGCATTTAACTATGATGATAAAGAGCTTTCTGTTGCTGGGGGAAACATTATTGTAGCTATCGCTGCAGCAACAATTTTTTATTTCAACTATAATGAAAAAAGCATTTGGGGGTTAGGTGCTTTGTTCGCGGCTCCACAAGTTCTAGGTAATTTCAAGCTTCATTATCGTGTGTTTACTGATATTTTTCATGTCTTTGCCGGCCAATCAACAGATTATTACCTGTTGTCTAAGGGTTCTTATATATATACTGAAAGCAAAGTGGGAATAAGACTAATAGCAAAAGTAGTAGCTGTTGACATATCTGTATGCAAACCATGGCTAAGGGGACCACTAAATAGCAATGAGCCTATTTTTAGTATTCAATTAAGTAAGTATCTTTCTCAAAGAAAAAAGAATTAAGTATAAATAAAAGGTGGCATAAATCATCAATTTATAACAGGAAGCATTCTCCTATGAAATTCCGCACATTATTTGGAATGGCGTTTATTTTTTACGGTTTTGGGTATTCACTCGAGACCTCCTCAGAATCAGCCAATCCCTTCAACCAGTTCATCTCCCCCTCCGGCGGCGTAAGCTTATTCACCGGCAGCGCAGGTTTCAGTCATCCTATCGTCACTCTTTCGACAAAGGGTTCTGCGTCGTTGCCGGTGGCATTAAGTTATTCGTCGAATGTCTTTATCAACGCTCGCGGGTGCCCTACACGAGTGACAAAAAACAATCCCGTGTGCCCTTGATCTGCCTGCCTGCCAAAGCCTTGGCGCAGGTAGGCGATCGAGGTACTCCTTTTTCCATCCTCTCATTTTAATCATATCCGACGTATTTGGAATTTTCCCTGTCCCCGCCGTCCCCTGGTCCGCATAAGGCTTTTATGCAAACCCCACGTCCCGCTCGCGTGCCAGCCGCCGGCCGTGCTTCGACACTTCGATAAACTCTGTGCAGGCCCCGCTCAGCGCGGGCCGCAAAAACCGCGCCTCCCGCTAGAACTTTTAGTATTCTATCGGGCGTCACGAGTTTTGACTGCGGTCGCGTAGCCTTCGGCATTGTAGTTTGGGAAGTCCCGAAGATGGTGAGATGTTTTTATTTTAGGCGTAGAATGGTTTTAACGAAATCGGAGGGCGATATGATTTGTATTCCATGGAAATTTTTAAGGATGAGCAAATCTGTATCACCGGAGATGACGTAATCGGCGGATGCCTCAAGAGCGCATGCGAGAACTTCATTATCCGCATGATCCCGGCAAACGCTTACCCTGCATCGCGGCATGACGAAATTCGAGAAATCTTTCCACTCTCTCATAAAGTCCAGCGCGTCGGTGGTATCAACACGCCGTGCTATTTTCGGCTTGCGCACCGACTCGACAAACTCTTGTTCCAGGTATGGAGACAATGCCGGAAGGTAAGCGTCATCTCCAACCACGTCGATAAGAGAGGTTATGGTAGTTCCGCCGAAAAGATAGCTTATGAGGATAGTGGTATCAATGACGACTACGGGTGGCTTTTTGAGTTCTTCGGCAATGTCCGCTGGAACGAAGCCGGTCTTCAACTTCGCTTTTTCCGGTTCAGGAGGCGTCTAGATCGATTGAATAGCTTTAACGACAGCGATACCGACCCCGACGCCGATACCCGGACTGGAAATATGCTACCTTCCCCCACACTCCTTAATCATTGTTTCCAGCTCTGAATTGACCGCCCCTGCGATGGTGAGCGGGGTCTTGCCGCGGCGGTCCTTGAAATTGGGATCTGCGCCGTGTTTGAGAAGCTCGCGCACCATGAGACGCTCGTCCGCCCTGAGCGCGTAATGCAGGGGCGCGTCGCCGCGCCTGTCGCGCACATTGGGCTGTGCGCCGCGCTGCATGAGCAGGCGCACCTGGTCGGCCGAGCCGCGCCTGACCGCCTCGTGCAGGGGTGTGGTGCCGGTACCGGGATCGCCGTTGGGCGACCTGCCTTCGTTCAACAGGCGCATCAGTGCCTCGGTGTCTCCGATCTTGACCGCGGAGAGGACCGGGTCGCGGCCGCTGCGCTTTTTTTCCGCAGCCTCCTGCCCGGTCTGGGGTTCTTGTGCCTGGACTGTTTTCTTCACCGGTTGTTGGGACTTTTTCGGCGATGTTTTTTCCGGCTCCTTTTTCGCAGGTGGGGTGGTATCGCGCGCCACCGTGTCAGGAATCAGCGTATCCGGTTGCGTAACTGCAGACGCCTGGACAACGGGTGCAGGTTCTTTGTTCTGCTGCAACAGCAGTACGGCTGCGCCTGCTGCGAGCGCGATTGCGGCAAACAGCGCCGCCCAGACGAGCGCAGGTTTCCGCGGACCCTTTTTACGAGGAAGCGGCGGCGCCGGCTGGGTCGCGGAATACTCCATGCCCGGCACCACCGCCTTGAGCGCTGCAATGGCTTCTGACGGGTTCTGGTACCGCTCCCGCGGGCTTTTCTGCATCATGATATAGATCGCCTGATCAAGCGCTTCGGGAAAAGCCGGATTTTTCTCCCTGAGCCGGGGCACGGGCTGTCGCGTATGGTTGAGGATGATCTCGATGGGCGAGGAACCCACAAACGGCGGAGAGCCGGTCAGCATGTGAAACAGGGTACACCCGAGCGAATAGATATCGGCCCGCACATCGGCTTCCATGGGATTGTCCGCCTGTTCCGGTGCAACGTACTGGGGGCTTCCCAAGATTACGCTGCCCTGAGTCAGGGTCACGTCCGCGCTGCTGCGCGCAAGCCCGAGGTCGGCGAGCTTTGCATTGCCTGACGCATCGATCAGGATGTTTTCCGGCTTGATGTCCCGGTGCACGATCCCGTTTTTCAGGGCCACATCGAGCGCGTACAGGACCTGGAGCGCGATCCTGACCGCGTCACCCAATGGAAGCGCGTTTTTTCGCTGTATGATCTGTTTGAGGTTCTCCCCCTCGACATATTCCATCACAATGAAGTCAAGGTCCTGCTCCCTGCCCACGTTGTGCACGGCAACAATGTTCGGGTGCCGCAGCCGGGCAGCGATGCGCGCTTCGCGCAGGAACCGCTCGCGCGCGTTGTCCACGGCGGTCACGCTTGAGAGGATCTTGACCGCAACCGGAATATCCAGCCCCTCATGGTGCGCTAGAAACACCGCGCCCATGCCGCCCTGGCCGATTTTCGACTCGATACGGCAGCCGCCGATAACTTTTCCGACAAGGTTGTCCATGATCATCCTCCCGCACTAAAATAAACATTTGCCAGCACGTTTCATTGAAAAACAACCCGGCATATAGTAAATTATATATTGTAAAAGAGGTCATCGCGGATTCACGCACTCCTAAAAAAAGCCGTTTATCCCCGGTCAGAAGCTGACGCTTCGTAGAACCCATACCCTCCACCCTTGAAACAGGATGTACATGAGCCGCACGTCTTCCGAGGCAAGCAGCCATCTGTCAGACGACTCCTGTCTGGCTCTTTACTTTAAAGAAATCAGCAAAAACAAACCGCTATCAACCCAGGAAGAAGCCGACCTGGCGGCGCGGATCCGCAAAAACGATCCGCTGGCGCTGGAAAAAATGGTTAAGGCCAATCTCAGGTTCGTGGTCAGCGTCTGCCGTAATTACCAAAACCAGGGACTGCCGCTCAGCGACCTTATCAACGAGGGCAACCTGGGGCTCATACGGGCGGCCAAGCGATTTGACGAGAAAAAAAATTTCAAATTCATCTCCTATGCGGTATGGTGGATCCGTCAGGCCATACTGCAGTCGCTTGCCGAACAGTCGCGCATTATCAGGCTTCCGCTGAACCGTGTCGGCGCTCTTCATAAGATAGGGAAATTACAGGGCAGGCTGGAGCAGAAATACCGGCGGCTGCCCAATGTCGAAGAAATCGCCCGCGAACTCGGCATGGACGAGACAGAGGTTCGCGAAACGCTCAAAATCGGCAACACGCACCTGTCGCTCCACGCCCCGTTGCAGCAGGGTACCGCCACCAATCTCATCGATATGCTCGATGATAAAAACCAGGAACGGCCTGACGACACGATAATGCACATCTCGTTGCGAAGCGAGGTGGAAAAGGCTCTTTCTGCGCTCACGGAACGTGAAAAACAGGTGATCAAGCTTTATTTTGGTATCGGTATGGAAACCCCGCATACGCTTGATGAGATCGGTCAGCGATTCAATCTTACGCGCGAGCGGGTGCGCCAAATCAAGGAAAAAGCCATCTCGCGCCTCAAGCATTGTTCACGCAGTAAAAAACTGCATAAATTTTACTGATCGACCCAGCCAGCAATTGGTTTCAGAACCGCACTTTGACGGGCTCCCGCTCCTTGGCCTCGGAGATCTCCCAGAGCGCTCCGGGGCTGAAATTGAACATGCCGGCGAACATGTTGCCGGGAAAGGTTTCTCGCGCGGTGTTGTAGCGCATGATCGAGTCGTTGTATGCCTGTCGGGCGAACGAGATCTTGTTTTCCGTGGAGGTGAGCTCTTCCATAAGCTGTGCCATGGTCTGATTGGCCTTGAGATCAGGGTAGGCTTCGGACAGCGCAAACAGTTTTCCCAAAGCTCCGGCAAGGCCTGATTCTGCGGCGATGAGCGCTTGCATGCTTTTCATGTCGCCGGGTTTTTGCGCCGCGATCGCATTCACCGCAACAGCGCTGTTTCGCGCGGCAATGACCGCTTCAAGTGTTTCGCGCTCGTGCGTGAGGTAGCCCTTGGCGGTCTCGACCAGGTTCGGAATCAGGTCGTATCGCCGCTTGAGCTGCACGTCGATCTGAGAAAACGCGTTTTTAAAGATATTGCGCAGGCGCACCAGGTTGTTGTAGATGCTGATGGCGATGACAACGATGGCGATGAGGATACCGATGAGAATAAGTGCGGTGATCATAAGGCCTCCGGTAGATGGTGGGGCGTTTACAAAAACGGCGTTGCTATAAAATACATCCGGTCATATTTCGCGGCATTGAAAGCAATGGCCCCGTATTTTTCCGCGGCCAGGGCCGGTCGTTCAGGCCACCTCTCCGTCAACAAATATCTTCTGGATTTCGGCAATAATGACCTCCTCGTCTTCGCCGTCTGCAACGATCTCCAGTTCGGTTCCTGAGGGCGCGTCAAGCATGAGCAGGTCGATGATGGAGCGTCCGTCCGCTATTTTATCGCCTTTGCGGACCGTAATGCTGGAGCGGGATTGCCGGGTCTGTTCGCACACGCGGCCCGCGATGCGAAGGTGCAGGCCGGCTTTTGTATTGATCGTGACGGTCGTGCTGCGCATAGAAGCGGGCCTTCTCTTCCTTATGAGAATTATTACACCCCGGCGAACGCCTGTTCAAGCGCGGCGATGAGATCGTCCTTGTGTTCGAGCCCGATCGAGAGCCGTATGAGATCGGGCGTGAGCCCGCTTGCGCGCTGCTGCTTTTCCGACAACTGGGAGTGGGACGTGCTGGCCGGGTGCAGGATGAGGCTCTTGGCGTCGCCCACATTGGCTAGATGCGAAAACAGTCGTATGGTATCGATCACTTTCACTGCCGCCTCATACCCGCCCGCAAGCCCGAACACCACCATGGCGCCGAATCCTTTGGCTAAATAGCGCGACGCGACCGTATGAGCAGGGTCGCCCGCAAGACCGGGATAACGCACCCAGGCGACTTTGGGATGTTTTTCAAGGAACCCGGCAATGGCAAGCGCATTTTCGCAGTGACGCTGCATGCGCAGGGAGAGCGTCTCGATTCCCTGAAGAAAGATCCACGCATTATCAGGAGAGAGGCAGGCCCCGAGATTCCGCAGCGGCACGGTGCGCAGTCTGAGTGCAAATGCCATCGGCGCGAGCTGCGCGGGCAGGTCGTGCGCCCAGCGGAGGCCGTGGTAGTTCGGATCCGGTTCGTTGAAAAGGGTGAATCGTTCGTTTTTCCAGTCAAAGGTTCCCGCGTCAACCACCATACCGCCGATCGCGGTGCCGTGGCCGCCCATCCATTTGGTGAGCGAATTGACGACGATATCCGCGCCATGCTCGATGCTGCGCAACAGATAGGGTGTGGTGAACGTGGCGTCAACAACAAGGGGGATGCCGTTTGCATGAGCGATATCGGCAACTGCCGCGATGTCGGCGACATCGAGCACCGGGTTGCCGATGGTCTCGATAAAGAAGGCCCTGGTCTTTGGCGTGATCGCTGTTGCGAAATTGCCCGCGTCGCGCGGATCAACAAAGGTGGTGGTGATGCCCAGCTGCGGCAATATTGCGTCAAACATGGTGTACGTGCCGCCATAAAGGTTATTGGCCGAAACGATCTCGTCTCCCTGCTTCGCAAGCGTGATGATCGCGTAGTGGACGGCTGATGTCCCGGATGCCAGCGCAACCGCGGCCGCGCCGCCCTCGAGCGCTGCAACGCGCTGTTCAAGCACCTCGGTGGTTGGATTGGTGAGCCGGGTATAGATATTGCCCGGCTCCTTGAGCGCAAACAGGTCGGCGGCATGCCGCGTGCTTTTAAAAACATACGACGAGGTGCGATGGACCGGAACTGCCCGTGCACGGGTTGCGGGATCAGGCTCCTGGCCCGCGTGCAAAGCAAGCGTCTCAAAATGGTACCGGTTGTCTGCCATAGAGAAAAGCCTTTCAATACATTGCAGATTTACGATTGCAGAATGATGATTGAAAAAGCACTTCAACAATCACCATAAAGGGACAATGAACGGCGTGCTATGATTTTACGTGTGTCCTGGACTATCAATACCGAAGCCTCTTTTTTGATTGTTTTACATTATGCAATCTACAATCATCATTCATCGATGCTATTGTGCTTCTTCCCACAGCCAGGTGCTTAAATACCGCTCGCCGCAACTGGGCAGGATCACCACGACCAGCTTGCCCGCATTCTCGGGACGCTGGGCGACCCGGAGCGCTGCCCAGAGCGCGGCGCCGGACGAAATCCCGGCAAAGATTCCCTCCTGCCTGGCAAGCGTTCGGGCTGTTTCTCCTGCATCATTCTCATTGACCGCGATTACCTCGTCGATAATATCCCTGTTCAATATCGCGGGCACGAATCCGGCGCCGATTCCCTGGATCTTATGCGGGCCGGCCTGACCGCCTGAAAGGACCGGCGACGTTGCCGGTTCAACGGCTATCACCTGAACATCCGGTTTTTTACTCTTGAGCATCTCACCCACACCGGTAATGGTCCCGCCGGTGCCCACGCCGGCGACAAAAATATCAACGCTGCCGTCAGTGTCGTTCCAGATCTCCTCTGCCGTTGTCCTGCGATGGATCTCCGGGTTCGCCGCGTTGTTGAACTGCTGTGGCATGAACGAGTTCTTGATATGCGAAGCCAGCTCCTCTGCCTTGGCAATGGCGCCTTTCATGCCGAGCGCGCCGTCTGAAAGCACCAGCTCGGCACCAAACGCCTTGAGGATCTTTCGGCGTTCCACACTCATGGTTTCAGGCATGGTGAGAATGAGCCGGTACCCTTTTGCCGCTGCTACAAAAGCAAGGGCAATGCCGGTATTACCGCTGGTCGGTTCAATAATGACGCTGTCCTTTTTCAACAGGCCGGCCCGTTCAGCCGCATCGATCATTGCAATGCCGATACGGTCTTTGACACTTGAAAGCGGGTTGAAAAACTCAAGTTTTGCCGCTATTGTGGCGGAACCGGATTGAAAAGCAGTGATATATACGAGGGGTGTCTTTCCGATGAGTTCGGTAATGTCTCCGGCAATCTTCATTACAAGGCATCTCCTTGTTGATTATTCGGTTGGTAATGTGCCAAGCAATACTGATGATACTGTTTATAAATACATTGAAAATATAAGGAAAAATTCGAGCAGCTTAAATATAATTCAATCAAGTAAATACAAAACGCCTGAAAGCGGTTTATGCAATGTGCAACAAGGTATATTCTCCTTTTAGCATGTCCCGCCGATCGTACGATGCTGAGGATTTTTTGTTTAAAGTACCTTTAAAGGAACGAGTACTACCTCATGAAAATCGCTGTAGGCCTGAGCGGAGGAGTGGACTCCTCGGTCGCGGCCCTGCTCCTCAAGCGGCAGGGACACGAGGTTATGGGCCTGACCATGAAAATTTGGAATGACACAGCAGCGGTGCCTTCGGTAAAAGCAAAAGCCTGCTGCGGGCCAGAAGAAAAGCAGGACATTGAACTGACCCGCACGCTCTGCGAGCGCCTCAAGGTCCCGCACCGGGTTATCGACTGCTCTTGCGAATATGAATCGATCGTGCTTGACTATTTTAAAAGAGAGTATCGCTCCGGCCGCACCCCCAATCCCTGTGTCCGCTGCAACCAGGAGGTGAAGTTCGGGGTGCTTCCTGCGGCTGCAAAACGATCCGGCGTTGTGTTCGACGCCTTTGCAACCGGCCATTACGCCCGGATCGAAAAGGACTCTGTTTCCAGCAGGTATTATCTTAAAAAGGGGATTGACCCGAAAAAGGACCAGTCCTATTTCATCTACCGGCTTTCCCAAGAGCAGCTTGCCACGACCCTCTTTCCTCTAGGCAACATGACAAAAGAGGAGGTACGCGCCATTGCCCGCGATGCCGCCCTGCCGGTACACGACAAAAAGGAGAGCCAGGATTTCTATGCCGGTCCGTACCGCGATATTATTGGAGAGAAAGACATTCCCGGTGATATCGTTGATGAGCACGGCGCCGTGCTTGGAACGCACAACGGCATCTGGAACTACACCATAGGCCAGCGCAGGGGACTGGGCATCGCAAGGAGCGAGCCGCTCTACGTTCTGAAGATTGATGCGGAGAACAACCTGATTGTTGTGGGAACCGAGGCACAGAGCAGACGCTCGGCGTTTGCCGTAACCGACTGTACCTGGTCTGCGCGGCAACAGCTCGATTCGGTTATTTCCACAACCGTCAAGATCCGCTCGACCGTTCCTCCCACCGATGCCACGGTCGAACCTCTCGACCCAAAGACGGCCAGGGTAACGTTAGCACTACCCTGCTCTGGCATTACGCCGGGACAGTCTGCGGTGTTTTACCATGACGACCTTGTGCTCGGCGGCGGTATCATCGACCATGTCATCCAGTGATCACCACCCCGGCGCCAGCATGTCACTTCACCATGACCCCCCCTCCCGCACGCAGACCATTGTTTCCGCGGCATCACTTTCAACAATACTCGGTATTGTCTACTCACATCTCAAGACCTCCAATGGCGGCGACCTGTTCCTTACCCGGTTCGGCCTTCAGTATGCCGATCTCCTTGAGCTTGAAAATTGGTATGAAAAGGACTGGTTCGAATCCAAACGGGAACGGCTTGAAGGCACGAGCGCGGTCTACCGGGTGCCGACAAAAACCATTAATGACAGGCAGATTGATCTTGTGGTAAAGAACTGCCGCGTCGGCGAGCATGTCCCCATTGAAACCAGGACGCTGCTCGAGTTTCTTAACGCGGAGTTCAACAGCCCGTGGGAGGAGTTTGCCCTGGTGTTCGAGCTCCGGGAGGGTAAATACGGGGCGCCTGAGATCCATTGTCACACACAGGAGCCCCTTGCCATATATGTGCCCCCTGAAACGATGCAAATCTGGCAGTCCGGCAGATCGAGCGAAAAAATAAACCGCATCCGAGTAAAGCATCCCGGAATCGACCTTGATATCCTTCGGCAATACAAGCTCATTTACCGGTGGATCATGGGAAAGGACGTTGTACAATTATTGACCGAATGCGGCGGGGCCGGTCCTTGGTTGGCCGACGAACTTGTACCGCTCACGCGCAAGGCGGTCCGCGATCTGGAATCCAAGGGATATGTGATGGTGGACATGAAGCCCAGCCACATCATCATCGGCGAAAACGACGTGGAACGGATCGAATCGATAACCGCGCAGACCGAGGCGGACACGTGCCGGATACGCGCACAGGTTCTTCACGACCTGGTGAGCACCGGCGTTTACTCGGTCATCGATTACGAACTTCTCATGCGCACAGAGAAACACGAGCGCCATGTGACCGGTTTGCGGCGGCACAGCTATCTTGACGACCAACGCGACCGGTTTACTCCCACGCCACTTCCATCGCATCTGTCATCAATAGAAATTCTAGGGGTGCCCTATATATTCGGTCATGCGGAGTCCACCGGAGGCCAGCTCTGGGTCGTTGGGCGCAACAGCCGTCTGTTTGACTATTTTCTTCCGGAACGGTGGCGCAGGACCCATTCATGGAAACTATCAGAGAGCAGCGAAATCTTTTACACCGTTACCAAAGACAATATTCATATTGTTTGGAAAATATCCCGGGTGGGCGAAACCCCCTTATCGGACCCTTCCGACCATCTCGCAGAAAGAAAGAAGGCGTACGGATACAACAGCCCCTTTGAAGAGTTCGCCATCGCCCACCACTGCAGTGAAAACGGCATCCCGAGCGTGTATATGCGGGCGATATATGTTACGGGAACCGCGAAAATCGAACAATCCTCGGATCCCCGGCGGTATGAATCGCATCGATCGCTGTGCGATCCCGAAGGAAGATGCATCCTGCAGGACAACCATAATTATATTACCCTGCGAGGCTATTTCAACGGTCCGGACGACTGGGTCGCGCGTCAGGCGGGCCTCCTATGCCGGCCAATCGATCTTGAACAGGCACGGACAAAAGGGCTTGTTGATCAGGCCCTCCACGGACGTCTTCTCCGTAAAGTAACTAGCGACCTGAAAAACATAGGATACGACGGCTCGCTGTTGCGGGGCAACGATCTTCTTCTGGCACTCGATCCCGACAACCGCCTTCTTTACAACCCGTCGGGCGCTGTGGAGGTACGAATAAGCAGCTTTGAATGTGTGGCAAAGCTATAACCATAAAGGAATGCCATGTATCAACCTCCTGAATCGCTGCTGCGCAAGTACGCCAATGTTTTGGTCAACTTCGCCTTGGGCGACGGCAAGGGAATCAAACGGGGTGGTGTCGTCCATATCGCGGTGCAGTTGCCGGGACTGCCGCTTGCACGCGAGGTGTACCGTGCCGTGATTGCCTCCGGCGGCCATCCGATTGTGCATATCACCGAGGATGACTTCAAGCTGATCCATTTACAGGAAGGCGATGACGGGCAGATCAGCTTTTTCCCGGAACGCTACTACCGCGGCATCGCCGACACGGTCGACCATGCCGTACGGATCATCGCGGACCGCGATCCGCTTTTCCTTGCCGCGGTTGATCCGCGAAAGATCATTCTCAACACGCGCAGCACCAAGCCGTACCGCGACTGGCTGGACGAAAAGGAGGACGAGGGAAGGTTCTCCTGGACGCTCTGCCTGTATGGCACCGACGGCGTTGCGAAGGAAGCGGGAATGAGCCTTGGAGAGTACTGGTCGCAGATCGAACGCGCCTGTTTCCTGGGCGACCCAGATCCGGTTGCCACCTGGAAGAACGTCTATGATGAAATGCACCGGATTCTGGAAGTTCTCAACAGCATGGCAATCAGCCATGTTCATGTGACAGCCGCCGACACCGATCTTACCGTCGGAATCGGCGACCATCGTATATGGCTCGGCGGCAGGGGCCGGAACATTCCCAGCTTTGAAATTTTCACCTCGCCTGACTGGCGCCTGGTCGAAGGAACCGTCAGGTTTGACCTGCCGCTTTACCGCTACGGCCAGATCATTAAGGACATCCGCCTTGAAATCAGAAACGGCCTCATTGTAAAAGCACGCGCGGGTACGAATGAAAAGCTCCTCCTGGAAATGATCAAGCAGCAAAACGCCGATAAAATCGGCGAGTTTTCACTTACCGACCGGCGCTTTTCGCGGATCAACCGTTTCATGGCCGAAACGCTGTTTGATGAAAATTTCGGCGGCGACCACGGCAACATGCACCTTGCGGTGGGAAAGGCCTATCATGACGCCTGTAGTCTTGATATAAGGGAAATGAAAGAGGAGGATTTTGAGCGTTTGGGATACAACCACTCGCCTGAGCATACCGATATGATCGCCACGACCGACCGGACCGTGACCGCATTCCTCGAGGACGGCAGCAAAAAAACACTCTACGAGTCAGGGGAATTCAGCGTGTAAGGCCGGAAACGCTTTAACGGCGGCGCTCTTGAGTCCTTCCGGTGGTATATCATCGGCTATTCCGCGCGGACATTATCGACCCAGAAATCGAACGGCGCGTTTTTTCCGGCCCTCAGTTCCACTTCGCACTCGCGCGAACCAGGCATATCTGAAGTAAAGGGAAGCGCCGCTTCCTTCCAGCGTTTAATGACCACGGACCGGTAGCGCGCGGAGTATGAAGGTATAAACGCAGACCCGTTGTAGTAACGCCATTTGCCGGTGCCCGACCGAACCCGTATCGAAAGGTTGCCTGAGCCTCGTATGGCAAACCTGATAACATTGGCGCGAGAAGCATTAAGCGACTGGCGCTCCAGGATCGTGCGACCGCCGCATCTGTTTTTTGCGGCTGCCGCCCCATGCAACCGCAGGCTGAACCTGCCTGCAAATGCCCCTTGGGTATCCCGGACCAGCGATATGCCCTTCCCGCACGCCAGCCACCCGTCAAACGACTTTTCGAAACCGCCGGTCGCCGTCTTCGTTCCTTGTGCCGCCGCATCAGGCACAGTAACACGCTCACACGCAAAAGGTCCCGTGATGAACATCGCCCGCAGCGGCAGATGGTCGGAATATCCTTCGCCGGCATGAAACCGCCGCTTCCCATACCATCTCATCTGCCAGCGGTAGGGGACGCTGTCGCGCAATAGCTTCCCGCCCCACGTGAACACGCGGAATGAACCGTCACGGTATGATATCCCCTCCGTATCAAACAGGGACGCCGGCAGCAGCATATGGTCGAGGGTGAGAGGCGCGCCGCGATAGACATAGCTTCGCCGTTCTTTCTCCGGGAGTTCAAGCCAGAGATTGTAATGCCCGCGGAAATCGCTGTCGCTGCATAAATCGTGCTCCGTCACATACGAAACAAACGATCCAGGTGCGCCATGCACCGTGCCAAGGACATGGTTGATTCCCGCCCTTCCCCTGGTATCATCAAGACGTTCGGTGCGCAACCTGCTCCACTGATCATAATCTGAATTCAGATCGCCCAGCACGACATATTCACTGTTTCGCGGAAGCGACCTGATTCGCTGCATAAGGGCCTGTGCCATCGCCACCCGGTGCGATTCAAGGTGTCGCTTCGAGGGCCAATGATTGACAAACAGTTTGAGCGTATGCCCGGAAAACAGGATGTCCGCTTCGAGAATATTGCGCCGCTCACCCTCCACGGTTCCTCCGCCGAACCGGTTGACCGCGCTGATCGGCAGCTGCGACAACAGGCAGGGCGCGGTGGCCGTTGCATATGGCGCGTCGGCGATCGCGCTGTAGGGATACGCCACCCCGTTGCGCCCGCATTCACGCTGAAGCTGCCGTAGCGCCTCCGCCGACTCTATTTCGCACAGCCCGACGACGTCGACACGCATCGCCGCTATGACGCCGGCGATGTTCCGTAATTTTTTTTCCTGCGTCTGCTTGTTCCAGCCAAGCGCGCCGGGCCGGTACTCCGGATATTCATCACCGTCAAGCTGCAGGTCGAAGAGGTTTTCCACATTGTAAAAACCGATCGCAACCGTGTCCGTTCCTTCCGAACCGGAAGGGGCGTGACGCTGGGGTGCAGACTTTGGGTCTTTTTGCCCGCAGCCGCACAGCAGGATCGGCAGACACCACCAACCCAGGGCAATTATGACGCGGCGCAATAAAAAGCGGTTATGAAAAAATCCAGGGAAGGCTTTGGTGGTCATAGGATCTGCACCAGAAAATACTGCTTTGCCACACCACAGACTATTGCAAACCACCAAAGCCGTGACTGACGTACAATCCGAATGCACGGATAAAAATACCGGCAGCGGAAGTTTTGAGAGAGGCTATCGATTTGGTTGTTTGACCTCCGCTGCCGGCGCTGATGAGCAGTAAGCATTGCTGTTACCTGATACGTTTTCTAATGACGGTCTCCTCCCTTGTGCGCAATCATTCGACCACTCCCGGTCATCTGGCGACGATGACTCTCTCTTTATCAATCAACGCTTGCGCTGCGGTTTGATCGTGCTGCTTTCTAGTTAAAATGTACCCGATACCGTGTGTTCAATCAATGCAATTGGGAAAAAACCGTTCCCCGGTGGAGAACGGAGATACGGCAGGAAGCGGCAATAAAAAAGCACCGGCTGCGGGGAGGATGCGCAATCAGGAAATCGCCTGGCCCCTGCCGGTGCTTTATAGTTGCGGCCGTTCGTTTACAGCATCAACTTGTCTACAACGGTCCGTTCAGAAGAGTTGACCCGGATAAAGTACAATGACGGCGTTGTTCGCCTGATCGCTATCGAATGACTGGCCGACGTATTTGCGGTCCGGCTGGCAATGACCCGGCCCTGAGCATTCAGGATCTCTACGCGATGGTTGCCCCTAAACGGCACTGCAACCCTCAGTATGCCGGCATGATGCGTTATGGAGATTTTCCGGTTCACGGTTTTGGCAAAGTGAGGAAGCACTCCAACCGGACCCTGGGCTGCATAGACCGGGAATCCGCTTGCGACATCCGCTCCTGTCGCGCCGTCCGTGCCTATATAGCACACGCCGCCATTTTCGCCGTCCCAAAGCCAGCCGGCCTGGCCGCTGTTATACTGGGCCGCGGTGATCTTTTCAAGCTCGGTATCGGCAACTTGGACATTCCTCACCTCTGGCACGCAGTGGACCTCAACGCGCCAGATCCTCTTTGCCTGCGGGCAATATTTCGATCCTGCAAAGGCGCCGATGTTCACGGTGGTCATCTGGTTGGCAGGCGCATAGCTGAAGCTGAGGGTGGTCTTCTTCGGGGTTTCGTCCTCATAGAGCACGAACGAGCCGGTCGACGCGGC
>JAFGDP010000027.1 GCA_016932075.1 Chitinispirillaceae bacterium
CAGGCGGTCGAAAAACGATTCCGGGGGCTCGACGTTGGGGTTGCCGAGGCTGAAATCGTAGACTTTATCCTCGCCGTACTGCTTTTTTAAAAGAGCGCCCTGCTCGAACATCTTGCGGATCCAGGACGCGTTTTCCATGAAATGCTGCACTTTTTTCGAAATCGCCATGAGCTTCTCCTGCAGTGTGTCGTTGCGCGCTGTGATAATCGGCTATGCTATCGCAAAACGGCCCGCAACGCAAGAACGGGCTTGCAGAAACGCCGCACCGGCACGGCGGCGGGCGCAGGTTGTTTTCAGGCCGAAAAAAAGCGGGGGATGAGCGCTTTCGCCGCGCACATCCCCCGCCGAAATGGTCACTGTAGCGCCGGGCCGGTCAGTCCATGGAAATGGCTTCCACCGGGCACTCGTCAACGCAGGTGCCGCAGTCAACGCAGGAATCAGGGTCAATAACGGCCTTGTCGTCTTTCAGGGCAATCGCTTCGACCGGGCACACTTCAACACAGCTGCCACAGCCAGTACATTTTTCAGAATCGACTTTTGCTGCCATGGGCATAGCTCCTTTCTGGGTTAATTTAAATAAAAACAGTATATCCTATTGCCGCATCGGCTGCAATAAAAAATGCTAAAAAATGCCCTTGACGGTTTTGCCCTTTTGCAGCCTGTATTTGATGAATACATTATATGAATTCACAATCTTGAACCCCTGCGAAACGATCAATCTGCGCAAAAAAGCAGAGCTTTGCCGGTTGAGATACCACCACCTGTCAACGGCGCGCGCCAGGCCGCAAGTATGGCAGAACCGCGCCGCGCATTTTCCCCCGGCTCAGCCTGCTCATATCTTGCGGCCACATTACAATTGGCAAACAACCACGCTTATACTATGCCGTCGGCAAGGGGGCAGGTATGTACCTTCTATGACATTTGTCGCCAGGAGGGTTCTTGTCTGGTTCCGGCGCTTTCAGAAACGATACTCGGGATTCTTTGGATCGAAGTCGGTGTCTGTCAGTGGCGCGTTAAGTTCAAGATTTTCATACCCGTAGTTCTCGATGAGCTGGTCATGCTGGTCATAAACCCTGATCCGAACCAGGATTTTGCTCGTGCTATCCTGGTTGAGGGCAAGCCGGCAACCATCGTAGTACTCCGCCCGATCTTTTGGCAAAACCACTTCAAGGGCACGCGTTTTTATCCCATAGACTGTTTCCTTCCCGCGCTCAGAAAATGTAAGCTCGCCAGCCTTGATCGCCCTGCGCATGTTTATCGCTACGGCTTCCAGCAGGTAGCCGATGCCGGTACTGGTGACCGGGCGAAGGTTGAACGCCATGAGCTTCGGGTGCGTCGGTTCCAAATTGCGCGTGATAAAGCTCAGTATCCCGCCCCGGTGAACCCTGGCCCGGTTTTTATTCCACCCGGCTACATACAGTAACTCGCTGTTCTGATAGGGTTTTTTTAACCATTTCATATAGAGGCTGCAGGGCTTCTTGTATTTGAGGAATATTGTTTCTTCGGGAAGGAGCTTTCCGGAAACCCGCTGCTGTTTATGAAAAACGGCGGTATAGCTTGTAATGGAGGAGTAGGCAGCTTCTGCTTCCCGGAGCCATTCCTCCGGATCAACCTCGGCAGATGTACCGTTGTTTGTGAGGACTCCGGCAAGTACGAACAATGCTGAGTAAATGATTCTGGTCACGACCGTATTCCGCCACTTGTTTCGGTTTGGCTCTTAACTTCTTCTTGAACGACATGAGCACAACTTCTCATCAAGCCTTCGCCATTACAGACGTCTTGAAATCCGCATATGCTGCAAAGTTCAATTGAAGATTACGCCGGTAAGAGAGATTTCCCACAAGGCTGATCAGCGGCTCGCGCCGTTGCCGCACGTTTCTCCATACCCTGCTCAGAATTCGCGGCAGTGAATAGAACTCCCGGTCGCAGGAGATCATTTCTTGGATGATACCGTCCAGCGACAAATGCTTATACCGGGCCACCGGGAAGGTCAGTGTATAATATTTCCAGTCCTCCGGGAACGTATCGAGGGCGATGCAGTCCTCCGATTTCATCTGGTCCCACAGTCGCGTGCCGGGCAGGGGGGTCAGAAACAGCGCATTGAGATTGTCCACGCCATACTGACGGGCCGCCTCGGCAATGCGTTTGCCGATGCCCGGTTTGTCGATGTCCAAACCGATGATAAACGAACCCACGACCAGTATGTGGCGCTGCTGGATACGCCGCACGGATGCGCGAAAATCCCGGTCCTTCTGAAGGTTGAATTTTTTACCCAGCTCACGCAGCCCTTCCGGCGAGGGCGTTTCAAAGCCGATGAAGACGCCCCTGCATCCGGCTTTCGCGGCCAGGGCCAGGAGTTCTTCGTCATCGGCGAAGTTGATGGAGGCCTGGGCAACCCATTCCTTTTTTAGATTCGCCCCCGCCATGGCCCGGAACAGGTCCTTGGCGCGGGCGATGTGGTCAGGGCGTGTGCCGATGAGGTTGTCATCCACCACCAGTACATGTTTCTCACGGATCGACTGGAATTCCCGCACGACATCCGGGATGGGTCGCTGCCGGTACTGGGCTCCGTTGAATGCCGTTACGCTGCAAAAGCTGCAGTTCAACGGACAGCCGCGAGTGGTCTGAATGGATCCGAAGGCATAACCCGTGGGCAGTAAATCATGACGGGGAAACGGGACATCGTTTATCTTGGCCAGGCCCCCGTCATACCGGCGTTTCAGGCAGCCATGTCGGGCATCGTCCAGCACCTGACGCCAGATGCTCTCGGCTTCTCCGGTGACGACCGAGTCTGTACGCTCCAGCACCTCGTTCAGGCACATGGTTGCGTGTATGCCGCCCATGACTACGGGCGCATTTAACCGCCGAAAGTGATTCGAGACTTCATAGGCTCGGTTCGCCTGGGAGGTGAATGCGGTAATGCCCACCAGGTCCGGCCGGGGCATGGCCCGATAGTCCGGAGCGCCCAGGTTTTCGTCTACAATCGAAATTTCCCACTCCGATGGGGTCAGGCCCGCGAGGACCATCAGGCTCAGCGGTTTCCACACGCGGTAGCGGTTCCAGCGGCTCTTCCTGATTTTGACGATGCTGACAAGCGGATTGGAGGGATTGATCAGATAGAGTCGCATGGCGTTTATTCACTCCTGAACAGCAATGCTATTTATCTTCATGAGAATCTTGCGCTTTTTAAACCGATGCCGTTATCCCTGACAGAACGATGCCGAGTGGGTCTGTATTTTCATTGGACGCCAATTTTACTGTCTTCTGTTTTCCCCTCGTGATCCCGGACCTGATGGGGTCCGCTCTTCGCCCGGTCTTGCCTGCTTGACGTATCGATAGAAGTCGCTGTCGGTGGTGAGGATCATCACGGCATTCGTGTTCGTTTTCTCTTTGTAGCTTTCAAGGGTCCGCAAAAAGGCGTAAAATTCGGGATCCTTATTGTACGCCTCGCCGTATATCCGCGTGGCATCCGCGTCGGCTTTTCCTTGAATCTCCTGCACCCGGCGGTAGGCCGTGGAGCGTATCCGGCGCAGCTCTTTTTCCATCGTCCCGAGGATCTCGGCGCTGCGTCCTTCTCCTTCGGAG
>JAFGDP010000028.1 GCA_016932075.1 Chitinispirillaceae bacterium
TTTAAGGGTAAAACTCGACTGCAGGCGTAAGGATCGGGATGCGCCGTACGGCTGCAGGTGGCCGGTGTCATATGCGACAGGGGTGCATGCGGACGGTACTGCTTATTATTTTACCGGGATACCTGAAAGGATTTCCCGATGACCATCGCTATCGCGCAGTTCCTTAAAGAGCACCGTCTTCTTGCAAGCCAGTACGATCCAGCCGGCATTATCGCTGATTTTCTGGAGGAAATGGAAAACGGGCTTTCCGGCGGCCCGAGCAGCCTTGCCATGATCCCGAGTTACATTACCCTTCCCTCGCGTCCGCCGAAAAACGAGAAAATCATAGTGCTGGATGCCGGCGGCACCAATTTCAGGACCGCGCTGGTTCGCTTTGACAAAGAGAGTACGCCGCATATCGACTATTTCACCAATCATGCCATGCCGGGTATCGAACGGGAGCTGTCCAAAGAGGAGTTTTTTGGTGCGATTGCCGATTACCTGCAGCCCGTCCTTGCGGAAAGCGGCAGGATCGGATTCTGTTTTTCCTATCCTGCGACCATCGACCGCACCCGCGACGGCGCGCTCCTGTACTGGACAAAGGAGATCAAGGCGCCGGGTGTCGTGGGGCAGAAAATCGCGGCAAATCTAGTGGCCGAACTCAAGCGGCGCAGTGTTGCGGTTCCGACGTCGCTGCTTATTCTTAACGATACGGTAGCGTCGCTCCTCGCTGGCGTGAGCGCGACACGGTTTTCTCCCTCATACTGCTATGCCGGCTTTATCCTCGGCACCGGCACCAATACGGCGTATATCGAATCAAACGCGCGTATTGTAAAGGAACGGGGTCTCGATCCGGACCGGAGCCAGGCGATTAATGTAGAGGCCGCCAACTTTTCAAGAATCGAACGCGGCGATATCGACACCTCCTTTGATGCCACGACCACCCTTCCGGGCAGGCATGTGCTTGAAAAGATGATCTCCGGCGGGTATATCGGCTTGCTCTGCCATCATGCGCTCAATACGGCAGCCGCGGAAGGGGTGCTTTCACCTGCAGCGGGCGCGCTTCTTGCCGAACATCCGCCGCTGAAAACCAAGGATCTGGATTCGATCCTTGGGGGATCGTTCAAATCGACGGAACCGTTTGCCTCGCTTGGCCATGATGATACTCAAAAAATTCGGGCGATCGTCACCGAGATTGTCGAGCGTGCAGCCGTGCTTTCCGCGGCAAATGTCTCAGCCGCGGTTATAAAGGCGAGCCGTGCCGGAGGGGGCAACAAACGGGTCTGCGTCTCTGTCGATGGCAGCGTGTATTACAAACTTTACTCATTCAGGCAGCGGGTTGAAAAAAAGCTCGGCGGCCTGCTTGAACCGTACGGAATTGCGCACGAGATTGTGAAAGTTTCCGACGCGCCGATCATCGGTGCGGCGGTGGCTGGCCTGGCGGGATAGGGGAATTGCGGATTTCGGATTGTGGAATGCGGATTGAAAAAGGACTGGATCAGGGTGAACATGTTTTATTCCGCAATCGTCAATCCGCAATCCGCATTGGTTCACGGTGGGCAGTTCGCGCAGACCGACCTGAACAGTTCGGTCGAAAGGTACCGGTCGCCGCGGTCCGGCATGATAACGACAACCGTTGATCCCTTTGGAAGCGCGCGGGCCGTTTGCATGGCGCCCCAGAGCGCCGCTCCGCTCGAAATGCCGCAGAACAGTCCTTCCTTGATTGCGCAATCGCGGGTAGTTTGAAACGCATCATCGTCAGAGCAGGTGATTTTTTCGTCGAGGAGTTTTTGATCGTAAATAGCCGGAACAATTGATTCGTTCATGTTTTTAAGCCCTTGGATACGATGATGCGGCTCAGGTTCAACGCCTACCACTTTTGTGGAAGGGTGGTGTTCCCTGAAAAAGCGGGAACAGCCCATGAGCGTTCCGGTGGTGCCCATTCCCGCCACTACCAGGTCAATATCACCCTTCGTGTCTCTGAGAATTTCAGGCGCAGTGGTTTCATAATGCGCTTTCCAGTTTGCAGGATTTGCGAACTGGTTGGGCATATAATACCGGCCTCCCTCCTTTTCCATAATCGCATGCGCCCGTCGTATGGCGCCGTCGGTTTTATCGCACCCCGGGGTGAGTTCCAGCTCCGCACCAAGCGCCATGAGCACGGACCGCCGCTCTTCACTGACGCATGCAGGCATGATGAGTTTAATCCGGTACCCCAAAGAAGCTGCGACCATTGCCATACCGATACCGGTGTTTCCAGAGGTCGGTTCGAGAATGATCTTGCCTGAAGTAAGTGCCCCGGATTCAATCGCCGATTTGAGCATGAAATAGGCAGGACGGTCTTTGATCGATCCTCCGGGGTTCGAACCTTCGAATTTGGCGAGAATCCTGATCCCGGTCGCCTCGCAGTCCCACAAGCGGCTAATGGTGACAAGGGGGGTATTGCCGATGACCTTATAAATGCTCATGAATGCATTCTCCTTTGGGATAAACAAAAAGGTAAAATACATCGGCTCGACTATTGCTGTTACCGAATGAACTATTTTTCAAATAATGAAAAGTGCTGAAATGACACCGACGTTTCATAGGATCAGCATCAAAGGCACCATTCAGGGCGTGGGATTCCGTCCGTTCGTGTACCGGCTCGCGCGGGAAATGCGCATCAGGGGAACGGTGGGCAACAACCCGGGCGGCGTCCTGGTCAACGCGTATGCCCCTTCGCCGGATATCAGGCGTTTTTGCAAACGGCTTGTCAATGAAGCGCCGCCGCTTGCCGCAATCGTGTCCATCGATTGCGCGGCGGCCGGAACGTCCGATTACGTTCCCGACGACTTTACCATTGTCGAGTCGCAGCGGGGCGATACTAATGAGATCGATATCGCGCGCGATGCGACGACATGCGAAGCGTGCCTTCGTGAAATGAGCGATCCGGCCGACCGGCGGTTCCGCCATCCGTTTATCAACTGTACCGATTGCGGCCCGCGGTATACCATCATGCGCTCCCTCCCGTATGACCGGCAGTCAACGACCATGGCAGGATTTCCTATGTGCTCCAAATGCCGGGCAGAGTACGATGATCCCGCGTCGCGCCGCTTTCATGCCCAGCCAATTTGCTGTCCTGATTGCGGTCCGCGTCTTGTTTTCCTTGATGCCGGTGGTAACCGCATCGACACCGATGATCCTATTGCCGTCTGCTGCAACCGTATCGAAGCAGGTGCCATCGCGGCAGTCAAGGGGATCGGCGGCTATCACCTCGCCTGTCGGGCCGATCGCGAGGAGACCGTGCAGCTTCTGCGCGCGAGAAAAGACCGGGAAGAAAAGCCGTTCGCGCTCATGGCACGCGACCTTGCGATGGTCGATCTGATCGCCGAGCTTTCGACGGAGGACCGCCGGCTCCTCGAGTCGATTGAACGGCCGATTGTCCTGTGCAGAAAGCGTCCCGATACCGGCGATCGCATTGCCGACGCGGTGGCTCCGGGCCTTTCAACCCTCGGCATTATGCTGCCGTATACCCCGGTCCATTACCTGCTTTTTAAGCGGTCTCGTCAGCAGTGCCTTGTTATGACGAGCGCCAACCGGAGCGAAGAACCGATGGTACACGATGATGCCATGGCGCTGCGTATGCTCGCCGGTATTGCCGATTGTTATTTGACACACGACCGCCCGATTCTCGTACGGACCGATGATTCGATCGCGCGTGTTGCGGCCGGCGCTCCGCTGCTTCTGCGCAGAGGCCGGGGATATGTGCCTGAACCGCTGCCCGCACCGTGCGATGTGACCGGTATTATCGGCAGCGGCGGCGTGCTTAAAAGCACGGTGGCCGTGGGAAGGGGCAGATCCTGCTATCTGTCGCAATATATCGGCAATGTTGAACGGGTGGAAACCCTTGAACAACTTGACGAAATTAAAAGTCACTTGACCCGGGCCCTTGGTGTTTCGCCGTCGCTTTTTGCCGTTGATCTTCACCCTCATGCCCTTCCGCTCCGCATTGCGCCCGTGGACGTCCCGCTCGTGCGTGTGCAGCATCACCACGCCCATGCGGCGGCCTGCATGGCGGAAAACGGCTGCTCCGGCCCGACCGCCTGTCTGGTGTTTGACGGGACCGGGTACGGGGATGACGGCACCATCTGGGGCAGTGAAATAGTTCTTGCCAGCTATACCGGTTATGAACGGATAGGGCATTTGATTCCTCTGGTCATGCCCGGCGGCGATGCCGCGGTCAGACACCCGTGGCGCATGGCAATGGGAGCGTTGTATCCGCTTTTAAAGGACGGTGTCGCTGACCTGTTTTCAGGAGTGCCGCGGCAGGAGTGTGAAGCCGTTCTTGAGCTTTTGCACAAGGATGTTTCATGCGTCCGGACTTCAGGTATGGGCAGGCTGTTTGATTGCCTGAGCGCGCTGCTTGGTGTATGTATTCGTTCGACTTATGAAGGCCAGCCGGCACAGCTTCTCGAGGGGGTTGCAGATCCTGAGGAGCGCGGAACATATGAGGTTTCCTTTGTGCCGGGAGCGTCGGGTCAGATGTGTCTCGACGGCTCTGCGCTGCTGCTCCAGGCGCTCGAGGATAAACGCAGAGGGAGCTCCGTGGCGACCGTGTCCGCACGATTTCACTTATCAATTGCCTGTGCTGCGGCGCATGGAGCGGAAATGGCTGCCCGTAAGGCCGGGTCTGCCGACGTGGTTATTTCCGGCGGGTGTTTCCAGAATGCGATACTGCTTGAGCATACAGTTACATTTCTTAAAAAGTCCGGGCTGCGTCCGGTCACCCATCGCATGGTCCCGCCCAATGACGAATCAATAGCCTATGGGCAGCTTGTTATTGCCGGCGCCATGGCTGCTGGTAATAAATGAATGGGCGAGGACGGCGCCGACGTATTTTTGGCATGAGGAAGCGATCATGTGTCTTGCGATACCCATGAAGATTACGCACAGAGACGGCCGCCTGGCAACGGTTGAGGCTGAAGGCATGAAAACGACCGCTGATCTGTCGGCGCTTGCCGACGCAAAGGTCGGCGATTATGTAATGGTGCATGCCGGTCTGGCCATCCAGAAATATGATGAAGAGGAAGCGCTTGCCAATCTGGCCCTTATTCGTGAACTGTACGAAAAGTTTGATCCCGCATGAACATTGACCGGTTCCGCGACCCTGCCATCGCTTTAAAGCTCGTCACCTCGCTTCAGACCATGGCCACGCGGGTTCCCGCACTGCGTATCATGGAAGTATGCGGCACGCATACCATGGAAATCGGACGCCTTGGAATCAGACAGCTTTTGCCTGCGAACATAGAACTCCTGTCCGGGCCGGGATGTCCGGTGTGCGTCACTCCGGCATCTTATATCGATGCGTTATGCGACTGCGCGACCGCGGGCCGTGCCCGGATCGCGACATTCGGCGACCTGTTCCGCGTTCCGGGAACCACGACATCGCTTGCGCGGGTCAAGGCGCAGGGAGCGGCTGTTGACATTGTCACTTCGCCTTTAGTTGCGCTCGATATGGCCAGAAACAATCGAGAGCAGGAGATCATATTCACTGCCGTCGGATTCGAAACCACGGTTCCCGCGACCGCGGCGGCCATTCAATCAGCAGCAGAGCAAAAACTGACTAACCTGACGTTTCTGTGCGCTCACCGTCTCGTTCCGCCGGCGCTCAACGCTTTGATAAGCGACCCGACGCTCGGGATTAACGCGTTTTTGCTGCCCGGGCACGTAAGCGCGATCATCGGGGAGACGGCCTATGCCTCGATCGCGGAGCGGGGCATCCCCGGCGTTATCACGGGATTTGAACCGCTCGATATTCTCGCCGGCATACTGGCGCTCGTTGAAATGGCGGCCAGGCACGAATGCGCGTTGCGGAACGAATACACGCGCGTCGTGCGGCGCGAGGGGAATCCCGCCGCCCTCGCGCTTGTGAATACCTGTTATGAGCCTTGTGATGCGGTTTGGCGGGGTATCGGCACTATTCCGGCAAGCGGGCTCTGTCTAAAAAAACCGCATGCCGCATTCGATGCGGCAAAACGGTTCGGCATTAAAATTGACAATAAAGAAATGCCGAGCGGCTGCTCGTGCGGTGACGTGCTTAAAGGCCGCTGCAAACCGGATGCGTGTCCGCTGTTTGGAACCTCGTGCACGCCGGACCATCCGGTCGGGCCCTGCATGGTTTCGAGCGAGGGCTCCTGCGCCGCGTATTTCAGATATGGAGGATAACTATCGTGATTGCTACCATTCATCTCAGCCATGGGAGCGGGCGCGGGCTCGAGGAACTGCTGCATGAGATCGTTATTCCGTCGCTTGGCGGGGCGAATGGTCCGCTCGAAGACGCAGCGGTGTTTTCTGTGGAAAACGAACGGCTCGCCTTTACTACCGATTCTTTCGTCGTGCAGCCGCTCGAATTTCCGGGCGGCAGCATCGGCACGCTCGCGGCATGCGGCACCTTGAACGACCTCGTAATGATGGGGGCGCGTCCCCGCTTCATCTCCGTGGCGCTCATTCTCGAGGAGGGACTCGACGCGGCGCTCGTGATCCGGACGCTAGAGGCGCTGCGTGAGGAATGCAGCGGGCAGGGGGTCGTCGTCGCCTGCGGTGATACCAAGGTGGTGGACCGGGGCAAGGCGGACGGCATATTCATCACCACCAGCGGTATCGGCACTCTGCCGCCCGGCCGTTCTCTGTCGATTGCCGGCGCCAGGCCCGGTGATGCGATCATTATCAGCGGACCCATAGGAAGGCACGGAATAGCGATTATGGCTGCCCGTCAAGGCCTTAATTTCGCTTCCGCTGTCACGTCGGATTGTGCGTGCCTGTATCCCCTGGTCGAAATACTGCTCGCCGCAGCGCCCGGCACTCATACCCTCCGTGATGCAACCCGCGGAGGATGTTCCGCTGTCCTTAACGAAATGGCACAATCGTCAGGGGTCACCGTACATCTTAAGCAGGAGCTGGTTCCGGTAACGCCTGAGGTGGCCAATGCGTGCGCGTTCCTCGGCCTTGACCCGCTGCATGTGGCAAATGAAGGCACCTTTGTGGCGGCCGTGCCCCGGGAGCAGGCCGTCGCAGCGTTGGACGCCCTTAAGACGCATCCTCTGGGCAGCGGCGCCGTTATCGCTGGGACCGTCGAGGAACAGGGAAGGTTCCCTGTCGTGATGGAAACAGCGGTCGGGGGTACACGCATGGTGGATCTGCCTTCCGGAGAACTGCTGCCAAGGATTTGTTGACGATGGGCCAACACGATGTAAAAACCTATAGCAAAGCCATCCGTCTCGTATTCTCAAGAAAGGGCAATGTGAAGTCGGTACCCTGATGAAAACGCATATTATTCTGCAGCTTTTCGCTCTGGTGTGCATAGGTTGCTCCAGTACCGCCCGGTTCAGCAGTGTGCCGTCTTCAGATGCTGATGCGTCCGGAGCAGCGTCCAGGACCGATAAGGCTGCCTCAAAAGAGACGCACACAGGAACGCCGGAAAGGGTGCGATCGTCGCTGTATGATCTCACTGTGCCCAAGAAAAAACAGCCATTGTTCAGGCAGACCGGAACAGCCTCCTATTACGCGCGAAAATTTCACGGCCGCAGGACAGCGAGCGGCGAACGGCATGATATGAAGGATTTTACTGCCGCGCACAGAAAGCTGCCGTTTGGTACGCGCCTGAAGGTGACCAATCTGGCGAACGGAAAGAGCGTGATCGTGCGCGTCAATGACCGCGGGCCGCACACGAAGAAAAGGATCATTGACCTGTCATACGCGGCGGCGCGGAACATCGGTTTGCTCAAGCAGGGGATTGCGAAGGTCGTTATCGAGGTGGTGGATTGACGCCGTTCTATTGCCTATCCGCTTTCCAATGAGCCATTTTAACCCTATGCGACGCCTTCCGCTTACCGCCTATCTGCCAAGTCTCTACGGGTTTTTCAAGAACGCGATGCGGGGGGAAGCGGTATTTCCCTTCTACGCCTCGTTCAAGCTTACGTCACGCTGCCATTTCGGTTGCCCGTATTGTAATGTTAAAAAAGAGCTGGTGCCTGATCTTTCCACCGAAGATGTCAAGGCCGTACTGCGGAACCTGTCCCGATCATCGGTGCTCATGACGAGCTTTGAAGGCGGCGAACCGCTCCTGCGCGACGATATCGGCGAACTGCTCGAATATGCGCGTCAATGCGCGTTCTATTTGCTTTTCACTACCAGCGTGAAGAACCTGACCGACTATCCGCTCGATGACTATGCTCGGTATATTGACTTCCTGCATGTTTCCATTGACGAAGGCCACGACAACCTTGACATGTTCGACCTTTTACCTGGCCTGTGCGCGCTCCCGACGCAGGTGGCGGTCCAGACCGTCGTCACCAGGAACACCGTCGACCGTCTTGACGACAAGGTGCGCCGATGCCATGAAACCGGGGCGGGAATCGTCATCATTCCGGCTACCCGGATGGACAATGTCGAGAACCATTTTCCGGACATGGCCGCGCTCGAGAGAAAGGTGCGCGAGCTGCGTATCCGGTATCCCGGGACCATACACACCCCGGCCGGCTACTTCGACGACTATCGCCGCCGCAGGTGCTCCTCGGCAACCGTGATCATTGCGCCGGACGGAAGGCTTTACTATCCCTGTCATATTCTCAATGTAAAAGGGCCGGACCTGCGCACGACCGGACTCATGGAGTGGCTGACCTCGCGGGACGCGGCCATCGAACGGACACTCATGAGAAACTGCCGGCGCAATTGCGGGTGGTACCAGTACTACGCCATCAACTCCTATACGTCATTGTCATCAATGGTTGACGCGCTTCGTCCCGCTTTTGCAAAAAAGAAATGAGAACAGTACTGCCCGCGATCAAGAGGTCCGGGGCGGACGATATCAACTGGAGAGCAGGGTGAGAATCTCGCCAAGTTCCTTTTTCACCGTTGAAAGGGTGCCGTTATCCGGCAGACCTTCTTGCGAAGGCGCCGATGACTGTTCCGCTTTCTTCTGTTCGTGATCAGCGGTCCGGAGTCCGGAAAGCTTCTTTTTCGCCCCCGGAATTGTGAATTGCTGCTCATAGAGCAGATTTTTTATATATGCAATAAGCTCAATGTCTTTTTCACGGTAGGCCCGGTTGCCGGCCCGGTTTTTTTTAGGCCGCAACTGGGAAAATTCGGTTTCCCAGTACCTGAGCACATGGGGTTCCAATCCGGTCTGACCGCAGACCTCGGAAATGGAATAATAGGTTTTCTTTCCGTTGACCATACCGTTTCTGTCAATGAGTTCAGGGTTCTCCATATGCTACCACTCCGGAATGAAAATGTCAATATACGGTAAAGAGTTAACCAGCCTGACCTCGAGTACTGCTTTTCTACCACCATTCTGGTTTTGACTCACGGTTCATGAGATCACGCGCAGAGATGCGGGCATCCTTGCCTTCGAACAGCGTGTTATATACTTCCTGGGTGATCGGCATTTCAATACCGAGTTTGCAGGCAAGTTGATGCACCGAACGGGTGGTTTCAACCCCTTCGGCCACCATCGTCATCTGTCCGAGTGCCTGTTGCAGGCTCAGTCCGGAAGCGATAAGTTCTCCCATTTTGCGATTCCGGCTGTGACGGCTGATGCAGGTGGTGATCAGATCGCCGATCCCTGCGAGTCCCGAAAACGTGGACGGCTGTGCTCCTAGCTTGCGGCCGAGCCGCATCATCTCCGCGATACCTCGCGTCAGCAGCGCGCCTTTGGTGTTGTCGCCGAATCCCAGACCGTCGCACATGCCCGCGGCAATGGCGATAACGTTTTTCACACTGCCGGAAAGCTCAACCCCGCGCATATCGGGATTGGTATAAATCCGGAAGGTTTCGGTTGCAAACAACTCTTGGACAAGAACGGCGAGATCGTTGTTCTGCGAGGCGGCAACGACGGTGGTAGGAATATTGCGCGACACTTCTTCCGCATGAGAAGGGCCGGACAGCACCGCGACGCGGTCGCCGGCAACGCCGGGAAGCTGCTCGACCACAACGTCGCTCATAAGCTTGAGCGTACCGGTTTCAATGCCTTTGGCAACGATTACGAACCCCTGTACCGAGTCAAGGTCGCTCCTCGAAACCGAGGCCGCAAGCTGCTTCATGGTAGGCCGCATGGTTTGTGAGGGAACGGCGCACACCACGATGCCGGCGGCACGAACCGCGTGCGCGATGTCGTTGGTGACGAGGATGTCCGAAGGCACTTTGATCCCGGGAAGCTTGCGGGGAAGTTCCCGCGTCCGGTCGAGCGATTGCGCGTCAACGGCGTCGTACTCCCACAGGGAAACCACATGCTTTCGTCGGTGCAACAGAACAGCGAGCGCGATGGCCCAGCTCCCGGCACCTAGAATAGCGATATTCATTGCTCCTCCTTACCCTTTCCCGGTGCAGGTGGGCGGTGGCGCGCCGCTTTTTTTACCGGTTTGAACTGAAGCGTCACGGGACACCCTTCGAAGTCGTAGGTGTCGTACAGTTTGTTGGTCAGATAGCGCGTATACCCGGTCGTTACCTCGTCGGGATTGGTGGTGAAAAACCTGAAACAGGGATACGGTGCGGTCACTTGCCGGCCGCCGAGAAACCGTACCGGATTTTTCGGGATCGCCGGGTGGGGGTGCGCACGGACCCAGGAAAACAGGTTGTTCTCGAACTCGGCCGTGGCGACGCGCGTGGAGAGACGGTCGTACACGGAACACGCTTTGTCGAGAATCGTCATCACGCGCTGGCCAGTGCGCGCCGAGATCGCGATCACCGGGACGTTGCGCAGCTCCCCGAAGCGGCGCTTGCAGTCCGTTACCAAATGGTCGAACGTATCGTGTTTTTTCTCGATCAGGTCCCATTTGTTCCATGCGAGGACAACGCCCTTGTGCTGCGCCAGCGCCCGGGTCACGATGCGCAGGTCCTGCACGCCGATTCCCTCTTGCGCGTCGACCACCACGATAGCGACATCGCACCGCTCGATGCTTTTTATGGCGCGCAGGTTGAAAAAATACTCGAGGTCCTGTTTGACATGGGATTTTTTCCGCAGCCCGGCCGTGTCGATGAGGAGAATCCGCCGGCCATTCCAGGTCATTTCGGCATCAATCGCGTCGCGGGTGGTTCCGGCCGCGTCGTTCACGATCATGCGCTCGCTGCGAAGCAGCTTGTTGACAAGCGATGACTTGCCGACGTTCGGTCTGCCGGTGACGGCGATCTTCAGCCACGATATCGGTTCCGGCGCTGCTTCATGGCGCCTGTGGCCATGTTTTTTTATTAGCCGCACCGTCTCGTCGAGCAGGTCCGCAACGCCGCTGCCGTGGAGCGCGGACACCGGATACGGTTCCCCGAGCCCGAGGGCGCGAAAAGCGTCGATTTCGTACCGGACGCGGTTTGATTCCGATTTGTTCACGACAAGGAGCGTTTTCGAGGCGGCGCTCCTGCGCAGAAGCCTGGCGATATGCTGGTCGCTCTCGGTGATACCGCAGCCCGCCTCCACCACAAAGAGAACGGCCCCGGCCTCGCCTATCGCTATGCGGATCTGCTGGTTGATCGATTCGTGCAGGCGCTCGCTTTCAAAAGGGATCATGCCGCCGGTATCGACGAGCATGAATTCATTCCCCTGCCAGGCAGCAGGCTTGTAGTGCCGGTCGCGCGTGACGCCGGCCACATCGTCGACCACGGCATCACGCCTGCCCACAATCCGGTTGAACAGGCTTGATTTGCCGACGTTCGGCCTTCCCACAATCGCGCATACAGGAAGCATGGCGCATAAAATACTAGATTCGGAATTTAAAATCAGGAATCCGTCACGTCCTGCGGATCGTGTGCTATCGCACCGCACCTAGCTCATAATGGCCGCCGTTCGAACGGTTGTAGGCGAACACCACAAGATGGACCGGCCTGACAAACGTATCAGGGATCGCAAGCGTTTCGGCCTCGGCAAAGGAGGAGGGGCGTACGGACGAACCGCCGGCGTCCCGGATATCGAACAGGGAAAAGGACCCGCTTGATTTCAGATAGAATGAACGCCACGACGTGTCTTCGATGGCGAACCAGTCGCTGTCGTTTGCCGTTGACACCGATCCGAACACCGTGCCGCTAAAGGGGTCCGCGGTTTCCCTGGTGTCGTTCGGCTCCTGTTCGCTCGCATGGGTATGAAACGAGATCGTGTCTTCTCCGGCCCGAAGCAGCGACCCTTCAACGGATTCCACGGTGCTTTGCAGAACAAGCCGGAAATGGGTACGGCCTTCAAGGGGCTGCGCGAACCAGAAGGTGACCGTGTCGGACCGCTCGTTCCACGCCTGCTGAAAGTCAAAAAACGGGGGAATGAATTCGAACGACGCTGAGTCCGGCTGCAGGACCGGATAGGTAAAGGCGATGAGCAGCGAATCGTACGGTGAAACCGTGTCCGTTTCCGTTGCCCGGACCATCCTGAACTGCTCCACCGGTTCCATGTTGGCCAGCGGGATGCAGGAGAGCGCATAGGTGAAGAGAACCGCGAAGAGTGTTGCGATGAATGAAGCCTGACGCATCCATTGCAGTAATTTCATGAACAGCCCGTTGTGCGAAAAGAGAACTCAAACGTATGTTTACGTATAAAATATTTTATCATTGCAGCGGCAGAAACAGAAAAAAGATAATGAAAAAACTGATCGTCATCTGCGGCCCCACGGCAACGGGAAAAACAGCGCTCGGTGTCCGTCTTGCGGTCTCTTACAATGGGGAAATTATATCATGCGACTCACGGCAGGTATACCGCGGCATGGACATCGGCACGGGCAAGGACCTTTCGCACTACCGCGTCGGTACCCGGGACATACCGTACCATCTCATTGATATTGCCGATCCGGCGCAGGTGTACACCGTGTATCATTATCAAAGGGATTTCTACCGGGTGTTCGCCGGGATCTGTTCCCGGAACCGTGTTCCCGTGGTGGTGGGCGGCACCGGACTCTACCTTGAAGCGGTATTGCGATCGTTCCGGATATCAGCGATTCCCGAAGACGGGGCGTTACGGGAACTTCTCATGAGCAGAGACAAGCATTCCCTTGAACAGGAGCTGAAACAGCTTGATCCGAAGCGTTATGCAGAGACCGACCTGAGCAGTAAAAAACGGATCGTGCGCAGCCTTGAGGTGGCCTATGCACGGCAAACAGGCAGCGGAGATTCTGACCGGCGCGCGATCCCGTTACCACCGCTTGATCCTATCGTCATCGGCGTGCGGTTTGAGCGGTCCGTGTTGCGGGAGCGCATCCGGCTGCGTCTCGAAGAACGGTTCGACCAGGGCATGGTCGATGAGGTGAGGCGGCTTCTCAGTTCAGGCATTCCCCCGCAGCGGTTCGACATGTTCGGCCTGGAATACAAGCACATTGCCCGGTATATTCGAGGGGAAATCGAATTCGATGCCATGAAGCAGGAACTGTTCCATGCCATCTGCCGTTTTGCAAAAAGACAGGAGACCTGGTTTCGGGGAATGGAGCGGAGGGGAATACCGGTTCATTGGATCAAAGAAGACAATGCGGAAAAGGCGGAACAGTATGTTGCGCAATTTCTAAAAAAACATGCGGATTCGACGATCCAACCTTGTTAAAAAGAATTCGACAGAAGCGTTTAAGGATGAATCTTTAATAATTTACCGTAATTTAAGCGCTTTTGTTGAAGGATTAAAGGTGTTACTACTAAATAATAAAAATTATATTTGACTGATAGACTCTTTCATGGGTTAGAGATAAACTAATTTCAGCAGCAATAAAACATGTTTTTCAACGTAAAAAGAGGAAATGTTTGATCGTGGCTCCTTTGCAGTAGTGTAAGAAAGGAGAGATATACTATGGCAACGCCGATTAGAGAAACGCCCGTATTGGAAGGCAAAGACGCAATCCGGTTTTTGGAAAAAATGTATGACGCTGAAACAAAGCCGATAACCAAAGAGGAAAGAGAAGAATACCGGCAGGGAAGGGCTTTGTATGATCGTATAAAGGAAATAAACAAAACCGGGATTTAATCGTGCCGAGGCTTGAAGAATGTAAACTCTTAAGACTTACATTGGATACAAAAATTAAGCCGTTCGATTGCGGTGACAGCGATTTGAACGGCTTTCTTTTTGATGACGCGCACGACTACCTGAAAGAGCTGTTCGCGGTAACCTATCTTTGGGAATATGGTGATGATACTGTCGCGTTTTTCAGCGTTTCTAATGATCGAATAGTTTTTAATGAAAAGACCATTTCAAAAACCGAATGGAACCGCTTTGAAAGAAAAATTCCAAATCTTAAACGGGGAAAGGATAATCCAGCCGTTAAAATTGGAAGATTGGGTGTCAATCAAAAATATCAAAACCAAAAAATAGGGACAGAGCTTTTAACGTATATAAAGCATCTTTTTTTGGATAAAAACAAAACCGGATGCAGATTTATTACCGTTGACGCATATAACAAAGAACCGGTTCTTTCGTTTTATGAAAAAAACGGATTCATTCATCTTACCGAAAACGATAAGGATGCTGCGACAAAATTGATGTATTTTGATTTGTCCCGTTTTGCAAAATCTATTGCAGAGATTGAAAAAAATGAAAAGTGAAACAGCAGATGGCATGATAATGGAACAACCAACGCCTATAATGATTCAAGATACCTGCTTTTTGTCGCCGCTTTTATAGTTTTTTGCGCCACTCTCACGGCTTTCCCTGCCCCTTACCAAGTGCTTGTAAAGACGGGGCGGGTAATGGTAAAATTGGATTTGACAACATGTACAAGGGTAAAAATGGGACGTGCGGAAATTGGAAATAAAACACAGGTTGACCTGTCTGACATTCCTGTAAGCGGCGATCAGGTAACTCCCCAGGCGTTTGTTGCTGATTCCAGCGGCCAGAAGCGGGTATTCGTCAACCACCAGGGTGACGGCAGTATCTGGGCATTTGATATCAAGTATGTATTTGGTTCCTGGCAGGCAATCAAGGTACCGGGGTACCCACTCAAGACCCAGGGCCGTATAACCGAAGCGTGCGCCATAACCGATCTCGAAGGAGACGACACGCTCGACCTCACGGCCGTGGACGACGCCGGCTACATATATGCCTGGAAACTCGGCCAGGGCTCGGTATATGAGCAGCCGTGGCCGGTGCAGTATGGCAATAACTGGAATACCAGTAATAACGCATACAAGGATCCTGGCGCTGTGGGCTATCTCTATGAAGACTGGAAAGCGCTCAGACCCGCGCCAAGCTACTGGCTCGAGTCAGGATCAGGCAATGCCTGCGACACGGTCATTGAGAACTTCTCGTTTTCAATAGACAACGGTACGCTCGTGACCGCTTCCGCGGACGCCAATAACCTGCATTTTGTCGGCCCTTCAACCAGTGCTTGGAAAGACTATACGGTTAGTGGTAAAATTAAATTTGACAGCGCCAATGCCCGGTTCGGCATCAATGTGTACTCCAGCTATGCGGATTCCGCAAAGAAATACTCCATAATCCGCAGGCCGGATGGGAAAGTGGAATGGGTGCATTATACAGCTCCGGGGACAGATACAGTATTAGCAGAGTCGGATACCATAGTAGTGTCTGATGCGGGGGTATGGTATAACTATAAGATTTTTGTACAAAATCAAACATCATATAATGATATTCTGGCTGATTTTTGGCCTGAAGGAGAAGCAGATCTTACTTCAGATCCAAACCATGTATGGGATATTACAGCAACAGATGCAACACCCAGCAGTGCAAGATTAATAGCAGGAAGGGTCGGTGTAATGACTGATTCAGGAACAGGCACCAGATACTGGGGCCCGATTACTGTGGTCACAAATACGCCTGCAGGAGGCGCATACTTGGCGTATGAGCATTTCATTGAGGATACGGTTGTCGATATTGCCCCATATACACCAAGGAACTGGAGTCCTGATTACAGTAGCGTAAGGTTTGCGACAGGCTATGATACCACAGGATTTGTGTTTAATAAAACAGATACCAATCTAATATATAAACATAGACCGGGAGCACAATACCCTGTAGTATGTCAGATAGCTCCGTATACAAACCTCACATGGAAAAATTACGATTACAGCGGAAAAATTGTAAAACCAGAAGGATCGGTGTATGACAGTATATGGATTGGTTTGGATGTTTATTCGTCAGACAGTGGCATGTACCGTTTCAAATTCAGGAATGATACCATGATGTTGTCTGGAGGAAGGTTTAGCGATACGGTCGTCAATTTATCGAGTGATTTTGATAATGGTGATGAGTTGTATTTTACTATATCTACGATATCGTGGGATATTCCGACCTTACCCCTGTGTAGTATCACATGACCGATAAGAGTTTCCATGGTTTATTTTACTCAAACCAATGGAGGCTCTGATGAGAAAA
>JAFGDP010000029.1 GCA_016932075.1 Chitinispirillaceae bacterium
CGATGTATGAGTATCAATGCGCTGATTGCGGCAAAAAATTCGAAGAGCTTGTGCCGATAAACGAGCGGAAAAACCCGTCGTGCCCGTCGTGCGGGTCCGTGAAAACGGAAAAGAAAATGTCCGTCATCGGCGGCTTCGGTTTGGGCGGCGGATCGTCGTGCGGCGGTTCGGGATTTTCGTGAGCGTCGAAATAGACGGCCGGTCGGGCCGTATAATGTACCAAAATATCCTGACGGTGACCAACGTAACATACATAAACAGCCTTGCATGCGGTCGTTATGAAAAGAATAAAACCGAACCAAACGTTATACGACAGGCTTAAAGCGGCGCGAGAAATACTCGGGCTTACCGAGGAAGCCACCATGGATGAAATCAGAAAGGCCTTTCATACCCGTATCCGTCAATGGCATCCCGACAAGGCCGCCGAGAGTGCGAAAGCGCTGCATGATGAAAAATCCAGGGAGATACTGGAGGCGTACCGGACGGTGATGGAATACTGCGCCTGCTATAAGATATCGTTTTCACGGGAGACGATAAATCGTTACCGGCCCTTTGAAGAAGCGTGGTGGGAACAATACGGTCACGATCCGATGTGGGGAGGATAAGGATTACAATGACCGCTGGCAACAAACCCGAACACCTCTTCGGCCCCGTTCCCTCGCGCAGGCTTGGGCAATCGCTCGGTATCGATCTCATTCCATACAAAACCTGCACGTTCGACTGCATCTACTGCCAGCTCGGCAAGACAACGGAAAAAACCGCGGCGCGGGCGGCGTATACGCCGGTCCAGCGGATCTTGGAGGAGCTGGATGCCTATCTAAGATCGCCGCATGGTCCTATCGACTATCTCACGCTCTCCGGTTCAGGAGAGCCCACGCTGCATTCGGAACTCGGCCGGATTATTGCATCTATAAAACGGATTTCCGAAATTCCGGTCGCGGTGCTTACCAACGGCTCCCTGCTTCATGACCCAGAGGTACGCCGGGAACTCGCAGAGGCCGACCTTGTCATCCCCACGCTGGCGGCGGACACGGAGACGGTTTATCAATGCGTGCATCGCCCGGCCCCTTCGATTTCATTCGCGCGACACGTTGAGGGTCTTGTCTGTTTTGCCGAAGAGTTCCGTCATCATCTGTGGATCGAACTTTTTCTTTTACAGGGGATCACGGCAATGGAAAAAAACGTTGCGGCCATGAACCGGATTCTCGAAAAAATCAGACCTGAAAAAATTCAGATCAACACTGCCACGCGTCCGCCATGCGAAGACTTTGCGTTCCCGGTGCCGGAAAAAAGGCTCCGGATGCTGTCGAAACTGCTGCGGGGCAATGTGGAAATAGTCGCGGAAAGGGACCACCAGGCTCCTGCGACCGGCCGTTCGTCCGAAGGCACGGCGATACTGGAACTCATCAGAAGGAGGCCATGCACGGTGGAGGACGTTTCGACCGGCCTGTCGATACATGCGGCTGAGGCGTCGAAAGTGCTATCGAAACTAGTTTCCCGCAACGAAGCAAAGGTATGCCGCAAGAATGGAAAGACATACTTCAAAGGAACAGAATTGATTCATGCTTCATTAGGCGGAAAGGAATCACGGTGAATTCAGTAACAAAAATCGGCATTATTATTTGCGATCGTTACCGTTGCTGCGCGGGAGGAAAATGTCTCCGGGCAATGAGAAACAGGTAAGGCACGTTTAGACGCCACACTTCAGCGAAACCGTGGTGGTCTTGAATAAATTTAGAGGGGTATCCACTTGACTGACCAAGCTACCATATATTGCATTTTGTAGCATGGAAATTGAAGAATACCAGCGAAATCTCATGGAACTTGAAGCTAAATATAGTAATGAGGAAGATTGCAGGGATTATCTTTTTAGGCTTCGATGGCCCAAAGGATTTGTACGTCCCCGCTGTTCGTTTCAGGAATTTGTCAGGCTTGGTGACCTGTACCGCTGTAAGATATGCCGTCATCGTGTATCGGTAACATCGGGAACGATTTTTCATCGGTCGCACATCCCGTTGCCGGTGTGGTTTCGGGCAATATGGTGGGTTGTCAGTCAGAAAAACGGTTCCAGTGCGCTTGGTTTGAAAAGGATTCTGGGCTTGGGAAGTTACGAAACCGCTTGGTTGATGCTGCACAAATTGCGCAGGGCTATGATCCGGCCAGGGCGCGACAAGTTGTCGGGCACCATTGAAATTGATGAGACTTTCATTGGAGGACTTGAAGAAGGACTTCGAGGCCGTGTCGCTATAAGCAAAGCATTGGTAGCTGTTGCTACGCAAGTAGTTGACAAGAAAATCGGGCGTATTCGATTGAAAAGAATAACAGATGCGTCTGCGGATTGTTTGGAACCATTCATTCATGAATCGGTCGATCTTGGTAGCACCATCGTGACGGATGGTTGGAATGGTTATAACGGTGTCTCTGGTGCGGGATACAAGCATAAGATTTTTAATCTGACAAAAAGAAACAAGTCGGCCTCGACTCTTTTGCCGCTGGTTCATAGGGTGGCATCGCTCCTTAAGCGATGGCTGATCGGGACACATCAAGGAGCGGTGAGTTGCGACCATCTTGATTATTATCTTGATGAATTTACGTTTCGCTTTAATCGGCGAACATCGCAAAAACGAGGAAAGTTTTTTTATCGATTGATACAACAGGCTGGGCAATCTAGCCATGTTGAATATAGCGAATTATTAAAAATGTCCGAGGGTTATCAAGCGGAAAACACAGCCGGTAGTGGTGTGGCCAGCTAAGTGGATACCCCTCAAAATTTATTCCATTACGACTCGTGGCAACCCTGTTTTTTCACTTGATATTTGCTATAAATGACTCGGCCCCAAACACCGCCGGCTGGTGCGTCTCCGCAAAGCTTTTTTAAAACGATTATGAATAATAAGCGAGCAAAATTAAACCCGAACATACCGTTTCCCGTTATTCGGCGTTTTGCGCAATATCGAACGTATGTAAGCGATGTAAAAGCGCAAGGGCGTGAATGGGTTTTATCAAATGATTTTGCGAACAATCTTGGATTGACCAGCTCTACCGTGCGCAAAGACATGGGTTATTTGAGTTTCAGGGGCCTCACCAACCGCGGGTACAGCACTTTGAACCTGGGGAAAGCGCTCTCATCAGCACTTGGTTTGCGCAAGACTTGTAACGTCGTACTTGTCGGCGCAGGCAAATTGGGGCGCGCTTTGGCCATGCACGGGGACTTTGCAAGGATGGGATTTCAGATATGCGGAATATTCGATACTGATCGTCTGAAATTGGATACAAAGGTTGCGAGGATCACCGTAAATACTATGCCAGCCCTGCCGCGAATAGTCAAGAAGCATAGCGTGAGTATTGGCATCATAGCCGTCCCAGCATCTGCGGCCCAGATTGTCGCCAATCAACTGGTGAAAGCGGGCGTCGCGGGATTGCTCAACCTTGCCTGTGTGAAACTGACTGTTCCGGAGGGGGTGTTCGTGGTTGACGCTCGCATAACCGCGAGTCTTGCGGAGCTGTGTTGCTGTATGCGGGGCGCGACATTCCGGGGAAGCATCGCAAAAGCGTAAAAAACGACTGTTTTTTTTATTGGGGATATCTATTCGTAACATATTCGACGAGTCGCTGTTTTTCAAAAGTGGTTTCATCAAGAAGAGCCCTGACAACATCCCGCATGGATATGATCCCCTCGATTGTTTCACCGGAAACGATCGGCAAATGACGGATACGGTTCTCTCGCATCTTATCCATAAGAACAATTATGTCATCCTCTAATCCGCCGGATACGACATCCGTAGTCATAACTTCTCCGATAGGAATATCGCATTGCTTGGGTCCAAGACATTTCGCTAGAGTTGTTATTACGTCACGTTCACTCAGAATGCCAATCAGTTTCCCCTTTTCAATTACTAGCAGGCATCCGATTTTCTCACGCGCCATCATGACAACGGCATCGTTGACGAGATTGCTTTTACCTATCGAATAAGTTTCGCTTCCTTTTTTTGCAAGGATGTCTTTTGCTTTCATTTCGGTATCTCCCGGTTATTTTTGTAAATGAACGATCGCCGACGCATCTGACAGGAAGATTAATTTTTCCAGAGCGGTTGAGCGTATGGAAAAGATCATTTATAAATGATTCGTTTTCGCGCCACGTTTTATCATTAATGACCCAACCGGCTAATGCCTTGTCGATTAAAATATCTGCTGAAATGGTAAAAAACAATAAAAAAATGCGGTGTTCCTTGCGATTACGCGGAGGTAAGATGAAATTGGTACCGTCCGGCTGTAGATGCATGAAGGGTTCAGCATGCAGCTTCTGTCCAGGTCTGGCTTGCATCACCTCACGGTATATGACGTTATCCGCCGGATTAAGCAGTTTGAGTGTCCGCTTATATCACTATGCACGTAATGCGATCGAACAAACCTGCGGGAATACCGAAGGCGAGATAATTATGATCTGATTATTCTATTGCAATTCGTGAAATAATTCATTATTTTAATTTTTCTTGTTTTCATTGCATCATTGGATAGAAATCTCGATTACGGGAAAAGTGATTTAAGAAAACTTGGATAATTGAGACACGAATTTATGGTACGTAACTACCTGTATTTATTCTTTATGTTATTCGGCGCCTGGTTGTGCCTCACTTCGAGCTTCCATGCGCACGAACTTGCGGCCGGTGCCGTGGTGAGCCTTATTCTGTCCGTGTTTCTGACGCGCGGGTACGAAAAGCTTGGCCTGCCGCCGTTTGGTATAAAAAGGGCATGGCTTTTTCTGGCGTATCTCATGACGCTCGCGGTAGAAACAGTCAAAGCCAACTTTGATGTCGCGTACAGGGTTCTACATCCCCGGATGCCCATACGGCCCGGCATCGTTGCCGTCAGGACGAACCTGAAGCAGGACATCGCCAAGCTGATACTGGCCAATTCTATTACTTTGACCCCGGGAACATTTACTGTGGATATAATCGGCGACACGCTCCTGGTGCATTGTATATATGTCAAGGATGAAAATATTGATGCGGCAACGGAAATTATTGCCCGCAAGTTCGAGAAATATTTGGAAGTAATATTCGGATAAAGAGGCTACCTGTGAAAAAAACGGATATATTGATTGTCGGGGGCGGGCCGGCGGGTATTACCGCGGCTATTACTGCGAGAAGATACTATCCTGATGTAGAAATTACGATTTTGCGCATGGAGGAAAAGGTTTTAATACCCTGTGGCATCCCCTATATCTTTGGAACGGTGGGAGAACCTGAAAAGAATATTATACCCGATACGGTGCTGACGCAGAATCAGATCCGTTTGATTCTTGATAAAGCCGTTTCAATAGACAGAAAGGCCCAAAGCGTTACTACGGCTGGCGGAGAAATTCTTGAGTATCGAAAGCTGGTTCTTGCCACTGGCTCATTTCCGATGGTTCCCTCATTGCCCGGCGTTGACCTGGAAAACGTTTTTACCGTACAAAAGGATGTGGCGTATCTTCGAAATTTTTTAAACGCTACACGGCAGGCCAAGGATATTGTCGTTATCGGCGGCGGTTTCATCGGTCTGGAATTCGCCGACGAATGCAAAAAAAACGGGAACGTGAACGTCACTGTGATAGAAATGTTGCCTCACTGCCTTCTTTTGGCCTGTGATGACGAAATATGTATGCGCGTTGAAAAAAAACTGGCCGAAAGAGGCATTACAATCATGGTCGGTGAAAACGCCAAGGCTCTCCGTGGAAACAAGAAAGTTGAATATGTGGAGTTGAAAAGCGGCCGTGAAATCAAGGCGGACCTTGTCATTCTGGGGATAGGTGTTGTTCCGAATATCGAACTGGCCGAAAAGGCCGGATTAAATGTCGATAAAAAATGGGGCATAGGGGTTGATGATTTCATGAAAACAAGCGATGAATGCATCTTTTCGGTCGGCGATTGCGCCCAGAAGAAATGTTTACTCAGCGGCGGTCCATCCACCATTCGCTTAGCCTCCATTGCTACTACCGAAGCCAGGATAGCCGGCGCCAATCTTTTTGCGTTGCGGCGAAGGATGGAGTGCGCCATAGGAATATTCTCCACCTGCTTTGGCGAACTTGCGGTCGGCTCGGCCGGGCTGACGGAAAGAAATGCTAGGCAGTTGGGCATAGAGATAGTAACGACAAATAGCGCCGCTCCCGATAAGCATCCCGGTTCTATTCCAGGCACGAAGGAGTTGGGGATAAAAATGATTTTCGAGAAAGACACCGGTCTGCTTATCGGCGGGCAGGCGTATGGAGGTCAGACTGTCGGCGAACTCATCAACTTCATCGGTTCCATGATACAGCATAAGATGAGAGCTGATGAAATATGCACATTCCAAATTGGAACTCATCCTATGCTGACCGCTTCACCTATAGCGTATCAGATTGTAAATGCCGCTCAGATGGCCGTCATGAAAATAAGAAAAGGAGAGCCGGCGAAAGCGTAAAGGAAGCCATGACGAGAAAATACGGACAGATCAGCGAGGTACTGAAAGCTCTGGCCCATCCGGCGCGTTTGCGGATTATTGCGGGACTAATGAAAAATGAGTGCAGTGTATCCGAGATTCAAAAGGCGCTGCAGCTTCCTCAGTCGACAATTTCCCAGCACCTCCGGATACTGCGGGATCAGGGCATTATTCGTTCGAAGCAGGAGAAAACGAGAAAGTGTTACAAGGTCGTGGACAAACGCATAATAAAAGTAATGCAGGCAGTCGTAAAAAATTAGTTTTTTGACTTTAAAAACGCATTTTCTGCATATACAAATATTTAGATAAAGCAATTAAAAAACATGATTGAACTGATTTGCATAGCCTTTATAGGCGCAGGCGTACTGTTGTGCCTTATCAGAATGGTGAAGGGTCCGACCGCAGCCGACAGGGCAATGGCTCTGGATACGGTCACGACGGTAAGCACGGCGCTGATCGTCGTGTTGGCGTACTTTTTACAAAGATATATCTACCTGGATGTGGCGCTGGTATATGCGCTGTTGGTGTTTATCGGTTCCGTTGTGATAGCACGGTTTCTGGAAAGAGGCATCTGATGCACGTCGCGGGTGCGATAGTAACGCTCATCGGCGCAGTATTCCTGTTTTTGGGAAGTCTGGGAATTCTCAGACTGCCTGATGTCTACAACCGGCTTCAGGCAGGGACGAAATGTACCACGTTCGGATGCTTTTTTTGTGCCATCGGAGTGGGCATGATGGAACCCGCTTGGTTCTGGAAGTGCCTGATTATCGCGGCGTTTGTATTGCTGACGAACCCGATTTCCAATCATGCTCTCGGAAGAGCGGCGCTGAAGAGCGGCGTTCCCTTATGTCCCGGCAGCGTCGTGGATAAGAGCAATGAGTTTGAAGGGTACTCCGATGGGAAGGAAAACAAATGATGTCGGCAAACATCTCGAATGTTGTGGCGCTCGTGTTGGTCGCATTGATGCTCGCGGGAGCGATTTGCGCCTGCATGTTCAAGAACCTTCTCAGCGCCGTCATCGCCGCTGCTTTTGTGAGTTTGATTACGGCAATATTGTTCTATCTTCTGCATGCTCCCGACGTCGCGATGGCCGAAGCTTCCATCGGTGCGGCTCTGACCACGGCAATATTCGTCATAGCAATCAAAAAAACGGCGGGGTCGGAAGAAAAATGAGACCACTTGTGGCGTTATTGCTGCTGACCGCAGTCGGATTGGCATTGGTTTTCTGTCTCAGGGAACTGCCTTTCGGCGCGAATCATATCGCGAACATCGAAAAAGCGGGAAGGCATTATCTCACGCAAGGTTCCCACGAAACAGGCGCGGCGAACATTGTAACGTCGGTGGTAATAACCTATCGCGGTTTCGACACGTTGGGCGAAGTGGCGGTTCTTTTCATTGCGGCAATCGGACTTGGCGCCGTTTTCTTCGGGCGCAGGAAGCGAGTACGCGAATCTCTCTGTTCCGCCAGCATGGTGCTTCGAACGGGATGCCGTTTGCTGTTCCCCTTTATCCTTATTTTCGGCGCATACATTTTCATTCACGGACATCTTACTCCGGGCGGCGGGTTCCAGGGAGGAGTCATTATAGCTTCAGGTTTCCTGCTGTCGTATATCGGATGCGCCGACGTAAAAACACACCGGACATGGCTTACTGCCACCGAGTCCCTTGCCGGTTCCGTTTTCGTCATAGCTGGCCTTATGGGACTGGCATTGGGAGGCAGCTTTCTGGCTAACTTTCTTCCAAAGGGAGAATTCAACACCCTGTTCAGCGCCGGAGTTATTCCAATTATATATGTCGCCATCGGATTCAAGGTAGGCTCCGAATTGGCAGGGTTGGTCGCCGATCTTCTGGAGAAACCCGAATGAGCTTTCTGTATCAAAACGTTTTCTACATCGCTTCCATCGGCCTGATTTTAATAGGCCTGTACATAATACTTGTCAAAAAGAACCTGATCAAAGTCATCATCGGGTTGAGTTTTTTTGAGACCGGAATCAATCTCCTCATTGTTTCTGTCGGATATATCAACGGAGGCACCGCGCCGATATTCTCCAGTCCTGACCTGCGGCCGGAAGGAATGGTAGACCCCGTTCCCCAAGCTCTGGTTCTGACTGCAATTGTCATAGGAGTCGCTGTCTTGGCCCTTGCTCTTGCGCTGGCCGTGCGGCTGTACGAACACCACGGAACGCTTAACCTCAGGAAAATCAGGGACCTCAAATGGTAAATCCCGTCCTGCTTCTGGCCGTGCCTCTGGGGCTGGCTTTTCTACTGCCTCTGTTGGCTCTTTTATCCGAAAGAGTCACCAAGTACGTGCCTGTAGCGGGAATGCTGTTCAATCTTGTCGTTTCCATCCTGCTTATCCCGGCGGTTATAGCTAAGCCGATTGTCGTTTCGACGGGCGGCTTTCCTCCTCCGTTGGGCATAAATCTTGTCGCGGGCCCGCTCGGAATCATGCTTTCGACTCTCATAGCTCTGGTGGGCCTTGCCGTCTCGATATACTCTCTTGGATATATCAAGGAAGGCGCTACTGCCAAGTACCACGCGCTCTACCTTCTTCTGCTTACCGGCGCCACCGGGGCGGTACTTACCGGCGACATATTCAATCTGTTTGTGTTCTACGAGATCCTCTGCATCTCCTCGTATGCGCTGGTGGCCTATTTCGGAGAAAAAAACGGGGTAGAGGCTTCAATCAAATACCTTATTCAGGGAGCCATCGGCAGCGGGCTGGTGCTTATCGGCATAGCGGTTCTTTACGGCCTGTTCGGGACGCTGAACATGGCCGATATCGCGCAAAACATTGATTCGGTGACAAGCGCTCGTCTTTATGTGCCGCTGGTGTTCCTTATAGCGGGTTTCGGTGTTGAAGCGGCGATTTTTCCGCTTAATGCATGGCTCCCGGACGCTCATTCCTCCGCGCCATCATCGATCAGCGCAATATTGTCGGGTATTGCAATTAAAGTGGGAGTATACGCCGTTACTAGGGTGTTTTTCACCATATTCGGCGCTCCGGAGATATTCATGCTCCTGGTCATCGTCGGGCTCGTTACTTTGATTATAGGCGAAATGTCAGCCTTCAGGCAAACGAACATAAAAAGAATGCTGGCCTATTCGAGTATAGGCCAGATCGGGCTGATTGTTTTCGCGCTGGGTATGGCCACATCGGACGGCATTTCGGGAGGATTGTTCCTGATCATCAGCCACGCGCTTGCCAAGTCGCTGCTTTTCCTGGCTGCCGGATACATGATTTATCGCGCTGGTTCAACGGAAATCCCGTCGCTGGAGGGAATGGGCAGTAGAATGCCGCTCACGTGCCTTGCATTTACCGTCGGAGCGTTTTCGCTTGTCGGCTTGCCGCCATTCGCGGGTTTCCCCGGCAAGTTCATGATCGTACGCGCCGCTCTGGCTGAAGGGCAGCAATTATTTACGATACTTATCTTTCTCGTTCTGGCCGCTACCGTTATCGAGGCCGCTTATTTTTTCCGTATAGTACAGGCTGTCTATTTCAAGGGACCGCAGGAAGATCCCGTTTCCCCAGAGCAACAGCCGAGAAAAGACGCCCCTCTTTTTGCGCTCGTGCCGATCCTGGGGCTGCTCGTGCTCGTTGTAATACTCGGCGTATATCCGGAGCCGGTACTCAGGCTGCTGGACTCGTGCGCTTCAGAGCTTTTGAACCGTTTTGACTATATCAAGGGAGTCTTAGGTTGAGTTTGCAGATTTTGCTCATAGTTGCTTTCGGCGGCGCATTTGCAGCGTATCTGCTTGCCAAGGTTTCGGCGCGGCTTCGGAATCTGTGCGCTGCAATTGTCTCGGGAGCGGCGGTTGTGATCGTGGCCATGCTGTACGGCAAGACGCCGGCCGCGACCCTGTTACCTTCATTCATGGGCCTGCCTCTAACGATACGCCTGGATCTGCTTTCGTGGTTTTTTGCTATTTCAATAGCCGTCGTCGGCTTTCTGTCGATCATCTTCTCCTTCAGCTACATCAAAGGGAAAGAGAGGGCTGATTTTTACTACCTCATGATGCTGCTGGTCAACGCCGGCATGCTCGGAATCGTCATCTCGGCAGATCTCCTTACTTTCTATATATTCTGGGAAATCATGTCATGGAGCGCTTTTCTGCTTATCAGCTATAATCGCGGACCCGCTCTTGCGGCCGGCATGAAATATATCGTCATGTCCATTGCTGGCTCGGCATGCTATCTGATAGCCGTTTTATCGCTGTATTCCGTGGCCGGGACGCTGACGATTGCTTCGCTTGCTCCGCTTCTCGGCGGCGTATCGAAACCGTATATTCTGTTTATATTGATTCTCTTTTTCGTTGCCTTCGGCATAAAAAACGCGGTATTGCCTTTTCACACATGGCTTCCCGACGCACACTCGGAAGCGCCGTCCCCCTTTTCCGCCGTGCTTTCCGGAATTCTTGTTCGAATGGGGATGTATGGTTTCATTCTCGCTTTCTTCGTACTGTTTACGGTGAACCAGTTCCTAGGCCTGGACATAGGCCCCTGCCGTTTTCATCATTTCCTCGCATGGGTAGGCGCGATCAACATCGTGTTCCCAACGTTTATAGCGTTGATTCAGAATGATTCCAAACGCCTTCTTGCATGGCACGGCGTAGGGCAGGGCGGATACATACTATTGGGTGTCGCCCTTGGGACGGAACTTGGCGTCACCGGAGGCATTTTTCACATGCTGAATTATACCGCACACATAGCCCTGCTTTTCCTGGTAGTGGGCGCGGTAGAGTTCCGCACGGGTGGGGTACGCGATTTGAACTCTCTTGGAGGGCTCATAAAGAGAATGCCGATTGTATTTATCGGGGCCTTGGTCGGAGCCTGCGGGCTAATCGGCATGCCTCTGACCAACGGATTTGTTTCCAAGTGGCTGATCTACAAAACGCTTATTCTCGACGGGTATCCATTCCTGGCTTTTGCCGCACTGGTGGGAACATGGGGCACTATTCTGTCGCTTTACAAATTTGTACACAACATGTTCCTCGGGCAGCTTCCCGAAAAGTATGCGAACGTGCGCGAAGCGCCCGTTAGCATGCAGTTTCCGATTCTGATATACGCCGCGGTCATCCTTCTTTTCGGCATCCTGCCCGGCATTCCGCTTAAAGTCATAAATACAATTGCGGTTTCGATGGGACTCGCGTCGCTCGATATAACCATATGGGGGGTTGCTTCCGAAACCGGAGCGCTCAACACCATAAACATAGCGTTTGTTCTTGCCGCCGCCGCCGCGGTGGCCTGGATAGCCTTCAGAACAGGCAGAAAACCGGCGAAAATTTCCCAGGGAGACAACTACGCCGCCGGCGCGGCCATACCGGCGGACAGATACAGCTATACGGTGGATTTCTATAACCCGCTGTATCGAATGATCCGGCGGTACCTGAGAGACATTTTCGACGAGTTTTATTACTGGATGGCCGACCGCGTACAAACCGTCAGTGACATGGCGCGGCAGCTGTACATGGGCGATGTTGGCAACTATGCGGTCTACATATTTTTGTTCATAACGGTGCTGCTGGTATCGCATCTATGGTGGAAACTATGGTAGCAACTATTTTACAAGTGACTTTGCTGCCTGTCGCGGCTCTTGCCATCGGTCTGTTTTTCCTTGGTTTGTACCGCGTACTCATGGCGCGGATTCAGTGGCGGTACGGCCCCCCGCTGATACAACCGCTTATCGACATCATCAGATTGCTTTACCAGCGCGGCAATTCCCATGGAGTTCTGTTCGACCTTGGTCTGGTCCTTTCTCTGGCCGGGGCAGTGGCGATTGTTCTGTTTCTCCCGTTCGCGCAGTGGTGTCCGATAAGCGATTCCGGGGGGTTGCTGGTTGTCCTGTATATCATGCTTTTCATGCCTCTGGGGATGGCATTGAGCGGGGGCGAAGCAGCCAATCCTAATACCAGTATCGGCATTTCACGAAAACTGATCTTGGCGCTTGGCTACGAAGTCCCGTTTCTCCTGGCGCTAATAGCAGTCATGACACACTACAATACGATTTCCATTATCGAAATAGTACATGCGCAGCAGGACACATCCTGGGCGCTGTTTTCGTTGCCGCTGGTGCTTCCGGGGATAGCCTATCTGCTCGTCATGCCGGCCATTCTCGGTGTCAGGCCTTTCGATATTGCATCCGCGCCGCAGGAGATTTGCTACGGGCCCATGGTCGAATATAGCGGTAAATATCTCGCGCTGGCGCATATGCAACATGCATTCAGCCTGTTTACGGGGACATCCCTGTTCGTCAATCTGTTCCTCGGAGGGGCGGACAATCCTGCTGTGTTTTTCTTGAAAATACTGATGGTATTTATCGGCGGGGTCATGGTAAATGCGGTGTTCCCGCGTTTTCGCATTGAGCAGGCGATTTCGTATTTATGGAAGTGGCCTACAGTAATGGCTTTCGCGGGGTTGATAATTGTGGCGATACTTAAATAGACTGTGCATAATCTGATTTTATGAAGGTTGCGACTGATGGATAGAAACAAGCTGGGCAAGTGGCTGAAACAGCCGGCGAAAATGGCGAATAAATATTCGCTGAACGCCGTGTATTTCTGCACCGGCTGCGGGATAATCGAGATACCGCCCGTGATCACCGCACGGTGGGACGCGGAGAGATTCGGGATCGTGCCCGTTGCCACGCCGCGGCAGGGCAATCTTTTTATGATTACCGGCTATGTGTCGGTGAAAACCCTCCGGGCCATTATCAGGACCTATGAACAGATGCCCGATCCTAAATACACGGTCGGGTTCGGATCATGCCCCATAAACGGCGGCATGTACTGGGACTCGTACAACACCATAAAGCACCTTGACAAATACATTCCGGTGGACGGATGGATCGCGGGATGCATGCCTCGGCCCGAAGCCGTCTTCATAGCCGTGACCCATCTCTGGACGCTCATCGACAAGGAAATGGCGAACGGTTACGTTCGCTACCGGCGGCACTACGGCCAATACAGGAGGAACCAGGAGAGAATCCTGGGGAAACTCGGCTGGCCCCCGTTGTACTCCATGGACGAAGACGCGCGGAAGGAGGAACGGTGAATAGCTGGCTGAAAGCACGACTCGAAAGGGCATTCCCTCGCGCGACCGTGACGGCTACCGGGGAAACCGAATACTTGGTGGCGGCTGACAAGGAAAACGCGCTTTCGATACTCGCGTACCTGAAAGACGCGGGATTCGATCATCTGGCCCTGGTTTCGTGTGTGGATTGGATAGAGGAACAGGAGTTTGAAATCGTGTATGTCCTCAGCCCCTACATGAAAGACAACGCAATTCTCACCGGGGAAGAAAAGGTAACCGTCATCGTGAAAGCCAGAATCCCCCGGGACAACCCGGAGATTCAGACCTCTACCCATATATTCGAAAACGCGGAGCCGTACGAACGGGAACTGCACGAGTTGTTCGGAATCCGTTTCCGGGGGCACAAACGGCTCATTCCCCTTTTTCTCGAAAGAGAGTACAAGATCCCTCCGTTCCGGAAGGATTTTGATACCAGGAAATATGTTGAGAAAACTTTCGGCGCCATTCCCGCCGTAGAGGATTAAAATGCTGACAAGGCAAGAAGCAATGGAGGCGCTTTCCGGGGTTATCCACCCCGAGATCGACTATAGCTTGGTCGAGCTTGGCATGATTGGGGAATTGGCTGTTCAGGACGACAAGGTGAACGTGACCATTAAGCTTCCCTTTCCGGAAATTCCGATAAAGGACCTTCTGATCCGGATTGTAAAGGATGGGATGGAGAAGGCGGATAGGTCTGCGGAAGTGAAAATAAACTTCGCCGTCATGGATCAAGCAGAACGGGAAAACTTCAGGGGAAAGGCCCAGGAGCGATGGAAACGGTAATTGACGCCGCAGGTACGCAAAAGACAAGTCCTGCACGGGAGCTGGAACTCTATTTCGGCCCGCAGCACCTGGGCATGGTGGGAAATTTCAGCATCACACTGAAGGTCGAGGGTGACCACGTCATCAAAGCCACCGCCAACCCCGGCTATCTGCACCGCGGTTTCGAGAAGCTCATGGAGTACCGAACCTGGACACAGAATTTCCCGCTTGTCTGCAGGATAAACGTCGTAGAGCCGGATCACGTGGAAATGGCATACGCTATGGCGGTGGAAAAACTGGCTGCCCTCGAAGTCCCCGAGAGGGCGCATTACGTGAGAAGTATTTACCTGGAGCTTGCCCGTGTCGCCTCGCATCTTTTCGGATTGTGGGCGTATTCAAACATGCTGGGGTTCGATACCGTAGCCCAGTGGGCAATGTACCACCGGGACCTTATCCTTGACCTCTTCGAAGAGCTGACCGGCGGCCGGGTCTACCACATCTACATATGGCCCGGCGGCGTACGCCGCGATTTTCCCAAGGGATTCAAGGACAGAATCGTCAGCACCCTGCATTCGATAGGAGGATGCGTGCCCGACTACGACGCAACCTTCTTCAACAACAGGCTTTTCAGTGAAAGGGCAAAAGGCATCGGGAAGATAACCCGGCAGCAAGCCGTGTCGCTCGGGGCCACGGGGCAGGTGTTGCGCGCAACCGGAATGAAATACGACATCAGGAAAGTGCAGCCCTATGCCGCATACGATAAGGTGCCGTGGGAAATCCCGACGCGCCAGGACGGCGACGCCTATTCGCGAATCTGGGTTGTCAGAGACGAGATGATCGAAAGCGTGCATATGATATTCAAGCTTCTCGATTGCATGCCCGAAGGACCGGTGTTCAACAAACCTCCCAATCCGTTCAAATGGAGGATCCCCAAGGGGGAAACGTATGTACGGTGCGAATCCTCCAGAGGCGAATTTGGAGCATATCTGGTCAGCAACGGAGACGACAAACCGTACCGGATCCATTTCAGAACGCCTTCCTACCCGCACGGGCTGATCGTTCTGGAAAAGCTTCTGGAAAACGCCAGTATCGCGGACGTAGGAAACATAATGATCAGCCTCTACGTGGTCGCTCCCGAAATAGACCGGTAGCGGCCGGAAAAGAAAGGATACTTGAAATGCCGAAACCGAGCATCACAGGCCCGTTCAAGGCGCTCCGGTTTCTTTTCGCCAAACCGAAGACCTTGCGGTACCCTTTCGAGCAAAAACAGCCGGCGCTGAGATACCGGGGGTTTCATCTCAACGACTGGGAAAAATGCACGGGCTGCGGCAATTGCGCGGACATCTGCCCCAACCAGGCTATCGAGATGATCGAGGTCCCGGAAATCGAGGACAAGCCCGGCCGCAAAAAAGAACGGCCGATGCTTGACTACGGGCGATGCTGCTTCTGCGGGTTGTGCGTCGATATCTGCCCTCCGGGGTCGCTGAGACTTTCGAGGGACTATTTCCACATTCACTTCGACACAAAAACGTTCATCTTCGTTCCGAAGGACGAAAAAACGGAACTGGAGAAATTCCCCCCACCTGAGAAGTACTCCATTCTTCAAGCAAGCTTGACGCACCGGAAAAGAAATTTCGAGGGATTCGCGTCGGAACTCGCCTACTCCCTGTTTGAGCCCGAACGCGTTCCCATGCCGGAAGTTTCTCCGGCGGAAAGAAGCGTCTCGTTCATCGAGCAAGTCCTCGGCTACAGCCGGGAAGCCGCCCGGAAAGAGGCCGGCCGCTGTCTCGAATGCAAGCTGTGCGAAGAAGCGTGCCCTGCCCATTTGAAAATCTCCGACTATATCAGGGCCATATACGAAGACAAGCCGGCGGAATCCCTGAGGACCATCTTCGAGGACAATCCTATTCCGGCGATTTGCGGAAGAATCTGCATGAAGCATTGCGAGGCAGCCTGTTCTTTGAGTATCAGGGGAGAACCGGTGGCGGTCAGGTGGCTGAAACGATATGTGGCCGATACCATTGCCGATTATAAAAGCGTCCTTGAACTCCATCCCGCAGAAAAAACCGGCAGGAAAATCGCGATCATAGGGGCCGGCCCCTCCGGCTTATCGGCAGCCTACTTTCTTACGCTCAAAGGCCACCGTGCCGTGGTGTTTGATTCCCTGCCCGGCGGGGGCGGCGCTATACGGATAGGCCCGCCGGCCTACCGGTTGCCCCTGCAAAGCATCGACAAGGACGTGAACTACCTGGCTTCTCTGGGCGTGGAATTCAGGTTCAACACGACCGTCGGGAAAGATATCTCATTCGAGGACATCAGGAAGGAATACGAAGCCGTCTATCTGGCGATTGGAACGTCGGTAAGCCGGTCTACAAAAGTCAAAAATGCCGATAAATGCATTCTGGCCCTTGACTTTCTAAGGGACACCAAGATCGGGCACGGCACGAAGGTGGGCAGGAATGTCATAGTAATCGGAGGCGGAAATGTGGCAATGGACGTGGCGCGTACAGCTCTCCGGCTTCAGAAGATGCAGCATCCGGATCAACCGGTAACGACAAAAACCGTCTCCCTCGAAAACTGGGATGAGATGCCTGCTTCAAAGGAAGAAATAATGGAAAGCAAGGAGGAAGGGGTCCAATTCAATCCGGCATGGGGCCCCAAAGAAGTCCCTATAGACGAACAGGGCGCTATCCAGGGTCTCTTATGCATGAAAGTGAAGTCTGTTTTTGACGAGCAGCACAGGTTCAATCCGAGCTTTAGCGAAAAAGAGGAGATGTTTCTTGACGGCGACATGATAATAGAAGCCATCGGCCAGGGATCCGACTTTTCGTTTATCCCGAAAGATCTGATGGAGAAGCTCGAGTTTACGCAACGCCGCAAGGTCAAGGTAGATGAAAACGGCCAAACGACAATCCCGCACGTATTCGCCGGCGGTGACATCGTGAACATAAATCTGGATGCGGTGACGGCTATCGCCGACGCCAAAACAGCATCACAAGGTATTGATAAGCTCCTTTCGTAGGCAACGCATTGCATCCGTTTTTGCGTTAAAAACATATCTTGTTGCCCGTATGCAAAATTGTGTATTTTTATTTTTCAATCAGAAAGCCGGATTTTTATCGGCGGGCAGGTCACGGGCGCGCACAGCGGCGGAGAGCTGATCAACACCATAATCGCTTGCATCAATCAGCGAATAACCGCGGACGATATCGCGACCTTCCAGACCGGCACGCATCCGGCGCTGACCGCATCGCCTATCGCGTACCAGCTCGTCAACGCCGCTGAAATGGCAATAAGCGCCCTGAAGACAAGAACCTGAACAAAGGAGCAAACGTCTATGAGTTTCGCACTTCCTGACGAAGTCCTGACCGCCTGGAACGACCGCGATGGCCCGGTGGTACTGTCGACGGTAGACGCCGACGGAACACCCAATTCGATCTACGCCTCCATCGCGCACCTGACGAGCGACGGACGGCTGGCCGTGACCGATAACTATTTCGACAAGACAAAGGCCAACATCGACGCGCGGACCAGCGCCTGTCTGCTGTTCATCACCA
>JAFGDP010000030.1 GCA_016932075.1 Chitinispirillaceae bacterium
AATAATTAAGCGCATTTTCGTGCCCATTAGAATTGAAACAACTTGAAATAAGTTTCGTTTAAAAACAATTGCGACACAGACCCTGAAACCCAGGCCACACAGTTATTCTATATAAATTTCTTTTCTTCTTCACACCCTTGAGGTCACTCAGGCCACCCGTCGCACGATAATTTTCCCTCCATGTCAATTTCTACTTTAGATTTTATAGTATCCCATTAATTCTGTTTCATCCTATCTTTGCTATCCTCCATCATCTCCCTTGTCAGCGTCCTCATGCTCACCAGATACACGCTCACGCCAACGGCGATGGCTAGTAGTGTTATCTGGAGCCAGAGCATGCTGCGTACGGCATATACGGATAAGCTGATGACCAGCCAGAGCGCTAGGATTGAGATGGTCTTTGCCCGTATGGTAACGGCGTGGTATTTGCGGTAGTTGCGTATGTAGCTGCCGAATAGTTTGTGGTGCAGCAGCCAGTGGTAGAACCGGTCTGATCCGCGGAAGAAGCAGGCCGCGGCCAGGAGCAGAAACGGGGTGGTGGGCAGGACCGGAAGAAAGACGCCTATGATTCCGAGCGCAAGGAACAATACGCCTGCGGCGATGAAGAACCCTTTTGCTATCTGGCGCACCATGGTCATGTGTCCTGTGCAATGATGAGTTCCTGGTAGAGACGGTTCATGGTTTCCACGGTCTGGGCATTTTCACCCAAATGTTCGAGCGCGCATGCGATGGACTCGATGGTCGAAAGTCCCTCGGCTTTGACCTGGGGCCGCACGCTAGCGTGCGCAGCATGGGAAGGGTTCAGGTGGATCTGGTTGAGCCTGGTGAGCCAGGGGTTGCGCCACCACAGGGTTTTTGCCTGTTTCCAGGTGCCGTCAATGGCAATGATGCCGCGAAGGAACGAGAGGTTGGTAAGGGGCTGTTTTTTACGGTTGATGACGGATAACGGAGTATTGTTCTTTTTTTCGTTAGTCCGCAGGTAGAGTACTCCCCATTGCGAAGGTAGTTCGTTGGGACCGGCGATTTTTTTAAAATTAGGCCATGAGAGCCCGGTGAATAGAACGCTCTTTTTAAGAAGCAGGTGCGCGAGCCGGGCAGAGTTGAGCTTCTTGTACTGTTCCTGCGGGTGCTGGAGAATAATGACCTTGAGCCGGGTATCAAGCGAGGGGACAAGGGAGCAGAAACAGGAGCTTTTAGGACGAAGACACCGATTGCAGACCGATGAGCGCTCGAACTTCTGCTTGGCGCGCGGATCAATGGAAGCGGCACAGTGAGACATGGTTAGGTCCGGTACTGATCAGAGCAGGTGCAACCTGGTAAAAATTACATTCTGGCCAAACAATGATATTGCGGCGGACAGAGGGACAAACGGATATCCTGAATTTAGTCACTAATTGAAGGGAGTTGTTCGAAGGCCCAAAGGTTTGAATATCGCGGTGATGGCAGGTATCATAATAATTGCAGGGTCTTCAAGACCAGCACCAGTCATTGAATCCAAGGAGCAGACAAACATGAAATCGGTACAAAGAATCATTGCGGTACTGGTTGCGGGCGCGGTCACGGTACTGGCGGTGCAGCGTGATGTTTCAGTGACCTTTTCACCCGGGACCTCGGGAAGCCCTGTTATTCCCGGCCAGATGAACGGCACCTGCCTGCCGATCTGGAATTCAAAGGATATTTACCGGGATATTCGCCAGGGTCTTGTGAATGCCCGGTATTCTCTGCTGCGGTTTCCCAATGGTTCGCTTTCAAACGATTACCACTGGAACGGAAACGGCGGGTATACCGGCGATGGGATCTGGATATGCGATTCAACTGACTACGAGCCAGGGTTCATGTCCCAGCTCACGTACCGGGGCACGTCAAAGAACCATTACGGGTTTGAGGGCGCTTCAGCCATTACTGACGGCGATACAACGACCATGTGGTGGAGCGACCCGGAACTCAGGCAGAGCAGGCCCTATTGCTACCTGGAGTTCACGCCGAGCGTGCAGGCGGATTCGATCGTCATTTACTGGGGCAGGCACCATGGCGTGGATTTCGTGGTGCAGCGCTGGAACGCGCCCGGCGCGTCGTATCCCGGGCCGTACCAGGCAGCCTCGAACATCTGGATCACGGTGGACAGCGTGATCGGCGCACCGGGCGGCGTGTATAGCGGTTCCCTTGATTCCGGCGGTGCGTCTGGCTATTTCCGCGTGCTCGTGACAACGGCAAGCGGCGACAGCGGCTGGCAGGTGCGGGAAGTATATCTTTACAATAAAGACTCGCTGGTGTCCAGAAACGTCAAGAGTTATACCGGCTCCGGCGCGACAGGCCAGACCCGGGTCGTGGCGCTCGGCACGCATCCGGGCAGCGAGGTGCGACCGGACTGGTCGAGTGGCTGGGTGACCTGGGATTTCGAGACCTTTATGGCGTACTGCGATTCGTTTCCCTATGAGATGGTCCCGGTGATCTGCGTCAATTTCGGCACGGGCACGCCGCAGGAGGCGGCGCAGTGGGTCTACTATGCGAACAGGGTGAAAAACCACGGCATCAGGTTCTGGCAGGTGGGCAATGAGATGGACGGTTCCTGGGAGGAGGCCGGACCGGTTGACGCGGCCATGTACGCTGAAAAATTCCTGATGTTCAGCAGGGCCATGAAAGCGGTCGATTCCACGATCAAGGTGTTCGGGCCGGTACTCTCCACGGCGGATTTTTACTCGCAGGCAAGCGGCGCATATGACGATCTCACCTGGATGGAGTCGTTTTTGAAACGGGTGGGCGACCAGGAGCGGCACGACAGCACGGTCTACCTTGACGGCATTGATTTTCACACCTACCCGTACTATTTCAGCGGCACGCCGAACCCCGCCGTGATGCTTGAGCGGTCAGACCTGCTCCGGTCACAGGCTGATACGCTTCGCGCCATGATGGAAAGAAGGCTTGAACAACCGGACTCCCTGTACGTGTGCCTGAGCGAGTTCAACATGTCCGTGGTCATGGCCAGCCTGCTGCAGCAGCCGGCCAATGGCATCTGCGTTGCCAACCTGTATGCCACGCTTGCGCACAAATTCGGACCGCGCGCCATGTCCGTGGTATGGGACTCGTATGAAAACCTTTCGAAGGGACCCGGCGGCACCTGGGGAAGCCTGAGCCTTTTTTCCCCGCCCTCGGCAAAAGCGCTTTCAAACCTCACGCGCCCGCCTTCTGCCATATACTGGCCTCTGCTTATGACCAACAGGCTCTGGCTGCGCCCGGATCAGGAGAACCGCCTTTCTCCGGTTACGGCTGATAGCGCAAGCAAGGTGCGGGCGTTCGGCGTCGCGGCGCCGGGAACGTTTCGCGCGCTGCTGCTCAATCTGTCAACCGATACGGTCAGGCTCAATTACACCATGAACGACAGCACTTATGATGAGGTTGACGTGTACGCATGGTCAAGCCGCGAGTTTAGCTGGAACGGCAGCGGTTCCGACGCGTTTGCCATGCCCAACTGCGGTCCGTCGTCGCTGCGCGCACCTGCGGATTCGGTCGATACCCTTGTTCTGCTTCCGCTCTCCTGCGTGGTTGCCGCGTGGCATGACCGTTTTTCAGACACGCTTTTTGCGCCCGAGCTCCTGCACAGCGGCCGCTCCGCGGAAAAGGTGCGCGGCAGTGACTCCCTGCGGCTGTGGGGGACCGCGCTCGTGGCAGGCAACTCGACCATCGAGCGCATGACGGTTCGCATCGACACGACCGCGGCCATTACCCTTTCTGCGCTTGACGGCAGTGCGGACGGCCCGTCCGAGAGCTGGTTTCATGCGCTCCGGGCGCAGGATATCGGCCTGGGCGAGCACGTGGCGGTCATTCAGGTGGAAACAAGCGGCGGGGAAACCGTGAGCGATACGTTTCGCGTCATTGGCGGCGATACCCTGCGTCCGGTCCTGCTCATTGATGATTTCGAAGACCGGGATCTGGTGTGCGCGCTTCCATCAAAGGCTTCCTGGAACAAATACCATGCGGGCACGCCGGCATCGTACCTCAATCTCGGCTGGGACTCGACAGGCGCCTCGGGCAGCGCAACAGCGCTCAGGGCTGATTTCTCAATTGAACAACCGGCAACCCTTCCGTACGACGTGTACGGCTCGGTATTTCTCAATATCGATACGACGTTCATGGACACGGCCCGTCCCGCTCCAATGGGCATAACCTTTACATACGCTTCGAAGAATTCCACTACCGGCGGGACGTTTATTCTGCAGGTGCAGAGCACGCCGGTGAAGGACTATGACTATTTCACCATCCCGCTCGCCAACACGAACGGCGTGTGGCGGACCGTGACCATGGAGTGGACCGATATCCGCCAAGAAGGGTGGGGCGCGCACATTGACAGCCTGCCGGCCGGCCAGATCAGGCGCCTCGAGTTCAGGACCGTGAAAGGCGGGGAGGGGTTTCTCAGTATTGACAATCTCGCGTTTATCAGCGATTCCGGCGGGTCAATACTGCCGGTGGTCAAAGGGAAGAGGAATTCGACGCGCATGCCGCTCACCGTACTGCCCGGCCCATGCGGCCGGGTAGGCATTGCCTGGAACGGAATGGATAACCATCAGGTCAAGGTGAGCATTTTCAACGTGCGGGGGGTCTTGGTCCATTCCTCAAGTCCGCTTCCTCAGGGCATGCGGTCGTATGTATGGCAACGGTCAGCGGCAGGCGTGTATGTGGTACGGGTGCAGGGCGGAAACAAGATGCTGGAGAGGAAATTCCTGACCGTGCGGTGAATAGCCGCTGCACCATGACCTCGGGATATCACAGCGCCGATCCTTTCTGCAGGGCGGTGGATTGGACCGCCGGAACACAGGATGCAGGCCTGCCGGTTCAGAACGTATTTTCCCTTCAGCCGCAACACGTTTTTAAAGCAACAGTAACAATGGCAGCATCATTTTGCAAAAACCTTTTTCTGGCAGCGGTCGCCGGCAGCATGGCGCTGCTGTTGTCCTGCGACATGAACCTTCCCTACCGGCCAACGCAGTTTATTCCTCCACGCGTGACGGTGCCGCTCACCTCGCGGGACATGATCAGGGATTTTATCGGACTCTCGCATCACCGGTTCAAGCTCGCCTTCACTAAAAAGGCGGACCAGAGCATCTATGTGGTGGATTTCAGCAGCATGGAGATCGGAAGGGGCGGCGAAGCTGCGGCGCCGAAAGCGTACCGGATAAAAAACAGCGGCATGCCGGACAGCCCGCTCTTTTCTCCGGACGGCAGCCTGATCACCTATTTTGTCAGGTCCAGCGCGACAACACAGCGGGCGTATGTGCAGGTCATTGACGAGACCTCTGATCCGGTGCTCGTCGCGGACCAGGGAACCGATCCGCACTTCTGGCAGGACAGCGCAGGAAACCTGTTTGTCGTGTATTCTGACAAGTTCCAGGTGCCGCTCAATGCGCTGCCCGGCCTGTCCGGATACGCCACCTATCGCCAGCGCATCGATCCCGCGACCGGCGCTCTTATCGGAAACAGGGAAACGATCGCGGACCGGCCGTATAACGGCGGCCTGTCGCGCAGCGGCCGGTATCTCTGCACCGGGTATAGCGACGGCGCGTTTTACGACAGGGAAAACGGCCTTCTCCACCGCATCAACTACGACCAGGCTTCGGGCGGCATGCAGATCTGCAATCCGTCGATTTCGCCGGACAGCGCGCATGAAGACTGGATGCTGTTTCTGCCGTTCGCCGGAACCCAGAAGCTTGATTTCTCAGCAATGGCGTCGTCGCCCGGCATGATCACCATGCACGAATACCTGTTTGTGGTTGACCGGGAGAACACGGTGCGCTGGCAGCGCCCGCACCCTTCGGGCTACTCCCAGTGGCAGGACCCGGAGTGGTCGAACGATTTCAATTTCATGGTCGCGCTTGCCAAGGTCGCGTCAAATGAGAGCGATACGCGGCATGACTGTTTTTTAATCCGGCGTTTGGACCAAGGACTGCTGCGGCTCACGACCGATGATTTCCGGCTGGACGACAGCGCGACCCCGGCGTTCTGGATTTCACCCGATTAGCAAGGAGCAGTGTGGAGCGATCAGGATCAAAGCATGAACACGGCATGATGCTGTGCCGGACAGGGGCGGCAGCGTTGGCCCTCATGCTGCTCGGTCTCTGGGTGACGGCCCGACTGGCTCATGCGCCGGCTGCAGGGGAATTCGTATCAGCGACACGGCTCATGCCGTGGCAAAACATCGGCGGGTGCGGCGCAGGCGGGTCAGGCGGGCTCGGCGGCGGCAATATCAAGTGGATCGGCAGGGGCGTGTCCGGCGGAATCCTCGATATCCAGGCCATTGCCGGCGTGGAGATCAGCCAGACGCGGCGCAACTATGCGTTCATGCACCGGTTCGCGCTCAAGCCGACCTCCTCGTCATCGCTGGCCCTGTCGGTCCCGGTGCTTTCAAAAACAGCGCAGTTCCAGCCGCAGGCCAATCTGCCGTCGCGCACCGAAGTGACGGGCGGCATCGGCGACCTGCTGCTTGATTTTTCGCAGACATTCGGTTCGATCGGCCAGTATTCGTTCCTGGCAACGCTTATGTTTCCGACCGGTCAATATGATATCAAGCGCGGCGAGGAGACCGGCAGGCAGTACCTTTCAAACATCCTGCAGCTCGGCGGCGGCGTGTATGCCGCCTCGATCGGCCTCTCCTATTCAAGGGATTTCGACAAGGGGATTCTGGTCGCTGATTTGCTGACAACGCACCCGTTCGTCATCAATTTCTCGGGCGAAAACAGCTACAACGACGAGACCGCCGGCGGCTGGGGATACGCAACCGACCTTATGAGCGATGAAGAGAAAAGACGGTTTGAATACTATTTCAAGCCGTACGGTGAGAACGATCTCGGCGGGTACACGGCGCCGTCCCTCTACGGCGCCGTGTATTACGGCGACAAGCGGAACAGCCGCTACGTTCATTCGTACGGAGTGACCTTCAACATCCCGCTGCAGGTGAACTGGATACCGAATTATAGTGCAAGCGTGTATGATCCGATCCCTGATCCTGATTTCTGGACCTGGAGCGGTACCCTGCAGTACGGCGTGGAGTTTTCAAACGTGGAGCATCCGCTCTATCTGGTCGTTGCGAAACAGATTCATGACCGGGCCACGCCGCCCGGCCAGGACAGGCGGTACTCCGTGGAAGCGGTGAATACCTGGAACGGCCCTGACTGGCGCGACTTTGCCGCAACCTGGTCCTTTGCCGTGGGCATCAGGACATCGGCGTTTTAATAGTGAAAGGAATTCCGGCATGATACAAATGAGAAGGATTGGTGTGATCTGGATCGCGCTTCTGGCGCTTGCATGCCTCTCCTGCAAGTCTGGAAACGGGCCTGATGATCCAAAGGATCTTGAGATCACCTATCCCAGGGGCGGGGAGACCTTTACCGTGGGCCAGAAGGTGACCATAACATGGAAAGCAAGCGATAAGATAGTATCGGTATTTTTCAAACTGTCCACGCATCCTGATTCAGGATGGACCCAAGCCATAAAATTGCAATCGATTCCGGCAGAAAACGGATCGTGGGATTGGACCATCGGTGCTGAGGAGTGGCCGGCAAGACCGCCGTATCCCTCAAGTCTGTGCAGAATAAAAATTCTTGATTATGAGACACTTGGAAGCACGTATGCCGATTCCTGCGCTGCATTTACCGTAAATTAGACATTAACCGGCGCAGGCCGCTCGTTGATTCGCGATACATAATCAATTCATGAGGAAAGATCTGTTCGGTGCATCCTTCCGTCTCTCTCTTCATTCCCGCCTACAACGCAGCCCTGACCCTGTGCCGGGTCATTGACCGGATTCCACAGAACGCCTGGCCGCACCTCACGACGATCTGGATCATAAACGACGGATCGACCGACTCCACGCGCGAGATGATCGCCGGGCTTGAGCGGGAACATGGCGCCATCCGCGGGGTGCATTTCGCCGGAAACCGGGGATATGGCAGTGCGGTCAGGCTGGGACTGGCGCTCTGCAGGCAGGATGGATGCGATTTCGCGGCGTGCGTGCATGCCGACGGTCAGTATCCTCCGGAATCGGTACTCCCGTTTGTCGATGCCATGGCCGAAAAAAACATCGACCTGATGCAGGGATCGCGCATCGCGTCCGGTACCGCACTTCGCGGCGGCATGCCGCTGTATAAATACCTTGCCGGCAAAGGGCTCACCGCGCTTGAGAACCGCGTGTTCAGCCTGCGCATGACCGATTATCACAGCGGTTTTCTGGTATACGGCCGGAAGGCGATTGATGTTCTGCCGTTTCACCGTCTGAGCACGAGCTTTGATTTCGACCTTGAGGTCATTGCTTCGGCCTGTGCAACAGGTCTTTCCATAGCGGAAATGCCGATACCGACACGGTATGCCGGTGAAATATCGTACTTGAATCCGGTGACGTATGGACTGCGGGTTCTGCGGGTTCTCGCTCAATACCGCGCCGGCTATTACCGGAGCATGAAACAGCGATGAATAACGGCGGAAGGATCCTCATCACCGGCGGCACCGGCGCCATGGGGAGCGTGCTGACGAAAAAGCTTGTGGAGCTCGGGTACACGGTCCGGCTTCTCGCGCTGCCGGGAGATGCTGGTGCGGCGCGGCTGGCGTGGGAGAATGTGGAGCTTCGCTACGGTGATGTTGCCAGCGCGGATCAGTGCGCAGGGCTCTGTGATGGCGTGCAGACCGTGCTGCATCTGGCTGCGATCATTATCACCCCTGACGAGGCCCTTTACACATCGGTCAATGCCGGAGGCACCCGGAACATGGTCAGGGCGGCGGAGGCGGCGGGCGTGTCTCATTTCATCCATGTTTCATCGGCGTCGGTCGTGTACCCGAAACCGACACCCTATTCGATTTCAAAAAGGGTGGCCGAGAAGTATGTAACAGAATCGCGGCTCTCCTGGACCATTGTCAGGCCCACGCTGGTCTACGGAAAAAGGGGAGGCCAGGAGTTCGATATGTTCCTGCGGTATCTGAACCGGTTTCCCGTCGTTCCCTTTATCGGTGACGGCACTTCGCTTAAACGGCCGGTGTATGTGGATGATGTGGTTGACGGGATGCTTAAGCTGGCAATCATGCCTGAGGGAAGGAGAACGGTTTACAATTTCAGCGGCGGCAGCGTGATTTCCATGATGGATTTTGCTCGGCTGTGCCTTTCGCTCTCGGGGAAGGAATACCGTACGATTGTGCGGATTCCGGTGTGGCTCTGCCGAACGATTGCCTTCGTGTTACGGCGCATCATGCATGATCCGCCGCTCAAGTGGAGCGTGATTGCCGGCATCACCCAGGACGCGAACCTTGATCCGCAGCAGGCAATACGTGAGCTCGGTTACTCACCGGCTGGCGTGGAACGTATGCTTCCCCGCAGCTTCCCCCGTGTTTGATCCCGCAAGGAAGATCGTCGCCATGATACACGAAACCAGCAAGCGGCGCTGGCGTATTCTTGCCGCCGTGACAGTCGGGACAGGCGCGGCATTGTTCGCCTGGTACCCGATAAGCGACGGTGATATCTTCTGGCATTTGGCTGCTGCGCGGGAAATGCTGCAGACCGGCTCGTTTCTTTTCAATGATCCCTTCTGCTTTACCTCGCAGCAGTCATGGCAATGGATCAACCTTCACTGGCTGTACCAGTTCTGCATGTATGGTTTTCACCGTGTCGCAGGATGGTGGGGGATTCTGATCGCGAACAGCCTGCTGTTTGGAGCAGCAGCCGCGCTTCTGTTTCATGGTTTTGCCCGTGGCAAGGGTATGATTATATCCGCGCTGTTCTGGCTGGTCGCGCTGTACGAGGTGAAATATTTTGTTCCGCACCGTCCAATCGCCTTGTCGTTGCTTTTCTTGTCGCTTTTCCTCGTATGTCTTGAGCAGTTCCGCAGGACCCGAAAGACCCGGTTCCTTCTGTTCCTTGTGCCAATACAGATCGCATGGACCAACTGTCAGCCGCTGTTTGTTCTGGGGCCGGTGGTCTATGGCGCGTTTTTCGCTGGTGACCTGCTGGACAGGACGATTGAGAACGGGCGTAACCGGGAAGCGGCTATTGACATGGGGCGACCGTTGTGGATGATCGTTTTGGCCGGCATGCTGTTACTTGTTGCGGCTTTGGTAAATCCGTACGGATATCATGCCTATGAACTGGCATTCATGCATTACGGGAGGATCGATCCTTCTCTGGCCAATCTCTTTGCCGCCAATATCCCGGAAAACACACCGCTTCTATGGCTGATCGCTCCTTCGCAGGCACGCGTATTGTATGCAACCGCAGGAATTACCGTTGCCGCGGTTCTCTGCGGCACTGTCGCGTACCGGTCAATCCGGTTTTCGCTGTTGTTTGTTTCCCTCTGCATGCTTTTTCTGGCGTTTCGCGCGCAGCGCAACATCGTGCTTTATTTTTTTGCGGCGCTCCCCTTTATTGGTGCGCTGCTGCCGGTGGTATACAGGACCATCCGGACGCGATTCAGGAAACAACGCTTGCTGATCGCGGTCGCTGGTGCTCTGGTCCTTGCGCTGCCGGTCCTTCATGCGGTCGCCGAACACGGTGCCATGCTGAAACACCTTTCGCTCGCAGGTCCGCTTGCGCCTTTTTCATTTCCAAAGGGGAGCGTCGCGTATCTAGAGGAACATCCGGTGGACGGAAAAATGTTCAACGCTGACCGGTACGGCGGGTATCTGACGTGGTATCGGTATCCTGAACATAAAGTGTTTGTTGATACACGGTACGCGGTCCGGCCGCCTGCGTTTTTCGCGGAGTATCTCGCGATTATTGACAACAAAGATCTGTTCGGCAATGCCTGTCGCAAACATGAAATAACCGCGGCGCTGTTTCCCGTCGCCTTGACGCAACGGTATGTTGCGCTGGCGCGCTCGCTTATTCACGATCCGGCGTGGCGTATGGTGGTTGCCGATGGGGCGGAAGTCCTGTTTGTTTGTGATTCTCTGGCGCAAACCCCTGCGGTTCGTCTTGACGATGCAGCAACGGTCGACTCGATTTCCCGGGCGCTGCGCGAACGCTGGCGTGAAAGCCCGCCGCTCCGTGAAGAAGCGCTAAGGTATTTATTTGATTTTGTGCGGGTGGCGAAGCAGGCGTGGTCAGAAAAAGGGCAGGGCGACACCGGTGATTAATGACTGTCGCTGAATTATCTGCTCTTTTATCGAGGTGAGGTTGTTCAGGTAAAGCAGGCGTATTGCGCGCGGTTCGTACCATTCGTGTTCCCAAAGAGTATTCCATAAGGCACCGTCGATACCGTACTATTGCAGGATTTTACAGCACCAGTTATTTTTACAACAAAGTTTATAAACAATAGGAAAGTGCCGGTATGAAGCTATCGACAAAATGCCGATACGGTTTGCGGGCAGCTGTTGCCATTGCCAAACGATACGGAAAGAGTCCTGCAAAACGGAAGGAAATCGCAAAAAATGAGGGTCTTTCCAGTTCCTATCTTGAGAATATCCTTCTGGTGCTGCGCAACCATAAGATAGTCGAGACGAACAGGGGGGTGAAGGGGGGCTATATATTATGCAGGAAGCCGTCCGAAATTACCGCCTATGAAGTCATCAACGCGCTTGATGGTCCGCTCTCAATTGTTGATTGCGTGGAAAAGCCGGGTGGATGCGGGCGGACGAAAAAATGCGTCACCCATTTTGTGTGGTGCGAGCTTGCCGAATCGATGCGCGGCATCCTTGCGAATATCACGCTCCAGGATCTTATTGACAAGGAACAAAATGCCGTTTTGGTTGATTACTCGATATAATACCGGCGAGGGGTATACGGCGTTCCCTGTCAGCGACACCACCGCGCGTCCAGTGAGCGGTGCGCCGGACAACGAACCATGACCATCATTCTTCCTAAAAATTATCATATCCAGGAGGCCCTTGAACGAAGCCGGGTGCTCTGCATTTCCCAGGAGCAGGCGCTGAAGGAAGACATTCGCGCGCTGCGAATCGGTATTCTCAACATAATGCCCGTGGCCGAGACCTATGAATACAGCCTGCTGCATCCGCTGGGGCGTTCGGTTCTCCAGATCGACCCGGTCTGGATTCGTCTCAATTCTCATGTATATTCAAGCACGGATCGCACCCATCTGGAGCGTTTTTATGTCCCGTTTGAGGAAGCGGTGGATAAGCAGCGGCTCGACGGCCTTCTTCTTACCGGGGCGCCCGTTGAAGACATAGAATTCCAAAATGTCAATTACTGGGACGAGGTGACCCGAATTCTCCGGTATGCGCGAAACAACATTGCTTCCACGCTCGGCATATGCTGGGGCGGTCTGGCAATCGCCCGATTCCTCGGCATCGAAAAGGTACTCTGCCCGCAAAAAATTTTCGGGGTGTATGAGGCTGAAAATCTGAACCGTAATCACCGGATCACCGGTGACATGGACGACGTCTTCTGGTGCGCTCAAAGCAGGCATGCCGGCATTCCCGATGAGGTGCTTGAGCGGGCGCGCGATACCGGTATGATCCGTCTCCTGGTCTATTCAAAGGGGGCAGGATATATCATTTTCGAGAGCACGGATCAGCGGTTCCTCATTCATACCGGTCATCCGGAGTACGAGCCGCACCGTCTTGTCGAAGAGTATGAGCGTGACCGGAAAAAGAACCGTACGGATGTCGGCCCGCCACGCAATGTTGATTTTAACAATCCGAAAAATACCTGGCGCACGCACCGCAACGAATTTTTTTCACAGTGGATCAAGTATATTCACGAAACCACGACCTATTGAGGACCGCAGGGGATACATGGATGCATTAAACCGGTGGATCAACAGCGACTTGCCCACGATCGTCAAACAACTCGAAACCGCGATCAGCTCATCGAGCGCCAATCATGCTCAGGAAGGACTGGATTTTGCAGGACGGCACGATATCTATGAAATTCTCGATGACCTGCTGTCCGTTCTGTTCCCGAGCTGTTATAGCAAAGTCAAAATAGCGCCCGGCGAGCTCAGCTTTTTCCTTGCCGATACGCTGCGCCATGCCTCATTCAAGCTTGGCAAGCATATCAGGGACGTTTTCATGTACCGGTGCAAAAGAGACAAGTGTGAAAACTGCAACTGCGAAGAGCGCGCCCATGAAGCGCTGGTGCATCTGGTCGAATCACTTCCCGCGCTCAGAGAGATCCTTCTTGAGGACGTACAGGCGGCGTTCGAAGGCGATCCCGCGGCGCACTATACCGATGAGATCATAATGAGTTATCCCTGCGTTGAGGCGATCGCAACCTACCGGATGGCGCATGCGCTCTACGAGCTCGAGGTTCCCATCATTCCGAGGATCATGGCCGAACGGGCCCATTCCCGGACCGGCATCGACATCCATCCCGGCGCGGTCATCGGCCCGCGTTTTTTCATCGACCACGGCACCGGCGTGGTCATCGGTGAAACCACGAGGATCGGCAGGAACGTCAAGATTTACCAGGGGGTGACGCTGGGTGCGCTTTCGCCGTTTGACAGCGAAGGCAAACCGAGAAAAGGGGAGAAACGGCACCCGGATATTGAGGATGACGTCATTATCTACGCCAATGCCACCATTCTCGGCGGCAAGACCGTAATCGGCAAAGGCGCGGTGATCGGCGGCAATACGTGGATCACCAGTTCCGTTCCCGCAGGAGCCCGGATCGATTCTTGAACTCTTCGGGGAGCCGCATGCCGATGATGACCGTCACGATCAATGGGAAAGAGCAGCAAGTTCCTGAGGATACCACGGTTCTTGGCTACCTCAAGGAGATGGGTATCGATCCGCTTCGTGTCGTCGCTGAGGTCAGCGGCGTCATAATTGACAAAAAGAATTATGGCGGTTGCATCTTGAAAGAGCGGGATGTTGTCGAGATCATACAGTTTGTCGGTGGCGGCTGAGCAGGCGATGCCCGGACAAGCCGGAGTATTACCGGTTGGTGAAAACAACGTATTTTCAGGGACCATAATGAGAGACGATCTTATAATTGCCGGAACGAGCGTGCGTTCCCGGCTCATAACCGGGTCGGGCAAATACCGAGACGAGCGCATCATCAAGGATGTCCTTGAGGCGGCGGGATGTGACATCGTTACGGTTGCGCTGCGCCGGGTGGATTTTGATCGGCCCCGGGAGAATGTGCTGAAGCACATCCCCAAAGGCAAGGTAATCCTGCCAAACACGTCCGGCGCCCGGAATGCATCCGAGGCGGTCCGGATCGCTCGCCTGGCAAAGGCCATGGGGTGCGGCAACTGGATAAAGATCGAGGTGATCAATGACCAGAAATATCTCTTGCCCGACAACATGGAAACAATCAGGGCGACCGAAACGCTGGCGGGCGAAGGATTTGTTGTGCTGCCGTATATGAGTCCCGACCTTGCCGCGGCACGCCGGCTCTGCGACGCGGGCGCAGCGGCGATCATGCCGCTTGGTGCGCCGATCGGCTCGAACCGGGGTCTGCGCACACGTGAGCTCATAGAGATTCTTGTGGCGGAAATGAGCATTCCCGTGATCGTGGACGCGGGAATTGGCCGGCCATCGCATGCCGCGGCAGCAATGGAAGCGGGCGTAGACGCCATTCTTCTCAATACCGCGATCGCGACCGCCGACGACCCGGTGGCAATGGCGCGCGCATTCCGGCTCGCCATTGAGGCCGGACGCTCCGCCTTTCTCGCGGGCCTGGGTTCGGAATCAAGAAGTGCGCGACCATCCTCGCCGCTCACCGGTTTTTTAGAAACAGAGGAAAAGGTCTGATCCCATGTCGTTCAAATCAACCATCGAACGGTACAGCGGATCCGACCTTGCGTCATTCTTCTCGTCGGTCTCGGCCGACAGGATCAATGCCATCCTTCATCGCGACCAGCTTCGCGAAACCGATTTCCTCGCCTTGCTGTCTCCGGCAGCCGCCCCGTTCATCGAGGAAATGGCTCAGAGAGCGAGCGACCTTACCCGCCGCCACTTCGGCAATGTTATTGCCGTTTTTACGCCGCTGTATATTTCAAACTATTGTGATAATACATGCAGTTATTGCTCGTTTTCACGCAGACAGGCGATACCGCGAAGGCATCTATCAATTGACGAAATAAAAAAATCGGCCGAAAAGGTCAGCGGCAGCGGCATCCGCCATCTACTGATACTGACCGGTGAGTCGCGGCAGATGGCGCCGCCATCCTATCTTGAGGCGGCAATCAAGGTTCTGCGCGACTACTTCTCCTCGATAACCATAGAAGTGTATCCCCTGACCGAAGACGAGTATGGGGCGCTTGGAAAAGCCGGGATGGACGGTCTGACCATTTACCAGGAAACGTACAACAGGACCCGGTATCATGAGCTGCATGCCGGCGGTCCCAAGGAAAATTATGATTTCAGGCTCACCGCACCGGAGCGCGCCTGCGCTCAAGGGATCCGGACGGTGACGGTCGGCGCACTCTATGGGTTGCACGATCCCTGCACCGATGCGTTTTTTGCCGGGCTCCATGCGGCGTATCTGCAAAGGCGCTATCCATCGGTCGAGGTATCGATCGCATTTCCGCGCCTTCGGCCCAATCTTTCAGACTTCACGCCTGCTTCCAGCATCTCCGATCGCCTGATCGTGCAGATGCTTGTCGCCACACGCCTTTTTCTCCCGACGGCGGGCATTACCATATCGACCCGGGAGTCCCCCTTTTTCCGCGACAATATTCTGCCACTCGGCGTGACGCGCATGTCTGCCGGCGTTTCGACCGCAGTCGGCGGCCACACCAGCGATGAAGAAACTCCGCAGTTCATGATTGCTGATACCCGCACCGTTGATCAGTTTTGCCGGGACCTGGAGGGAAAAGGATTCCAGCCGGTCATGCATGACTGGAACACTGCCTATTGTGCTGATGTCACTTTATAACTTTGTTATTAAAAATCAATGCGTTAAATGTATTTTATAATATAATAGTCGGGGCGACTGGATTTCGCTCACCCGCTTTCGCAACTTCGCGGCTGCCTCGCTGCCACTCGGCGGTGAACAGGGCATCCGCTTCCAGAGTGTCACCTACCTTTTTTATTAAAAATCCGTGCGTTGCATGGATTTTCAATAAAATGGTCGGGGCGACTGGATTTGAACCAGCGACACCTTGGTCCCAAACCAAGTGCGCTACCAGGCTGCGCTACGCCCCGATAATGAACCTTAAAATACATTATCGGCACAAATAATACGTACACCCCCATCGTAGTGCTTTCAGAGCATTACAGGGAGGGTAGAAATTATTAAAAAAAGTTGCGATCATAAGATTTTCGTATTATATTAATAAACAGTTTCGTATTTTGTGGGAATTTATTATGGTAAAATTAGCCAAATTTATCGTTATTTTAGGTGCGGGAGTTGCCATATCTTTTGCACAGGAGGCTGACTCTTCAAAGCAGAGCAAAGCGGAGCAGGAGTATAAGCAGGTTCAAAGCACGGGCGCAACCATATCATCAAATCAGACTGTTAATCTACCGACTCCTATTACACCAAAAAAGCCGACAAACTGGTCAAAGATAAAAGACCTGTTTTTGTAACTCCTTTTCCATCACGGATGCGACCGGGACATCATAGTGCTGATGTCCTTTTTTATTTTATATGATTCAATGGCAACCCTTCATCGCAGACAAACCAGAATTCCATCAGGCCTGAAGATCCGGAAATTGCCACGCTCCTCACCCTGTTTCAAAGCAGGAATGCGGCCAAGAGATGTTCTGTTCTCGATCAACAATGAGAGGATCGGTGATGAACTGGATTTCCGTTTTCGTGCGGCCACATCTCCTCTGCACATCGATTTTTACCGGAAAGGCCGTAAACGTTCAGTTACCATCGAACGCAAGCAGGGTGCCTTTCTCGACATAAAATTTTATCAAAAACCGATCCGTCGCTGCGCCAACCGCTGCGTTTTCTGCTTTATCGACCAGATGCCGCCGGGCCTGCGAAAACGGCTCTATATTAAGGACGAAGATATCAGCCATTCGTTTCTCAACGGCAACTACGTCACGCTTACCAATGCCACCACTCAGGAAATGCAGAGGATTGTCACGCTCGGCCTTTCGCCGCTCTACGTGTCGGTTCATGCCTCTGACCCGCAGGTCCGCGCACGAATGCTCGGTGTAAAAAGGGCTCCGACGATCATGGACCAGCTTTTGTTTTTGAAAAGTCACGGTATCCGGTTTCACACACAGATCGTCGTCTGCCCTGGGTACAATGACGGCGACATTCTCACCCGTACCATTCACGATCTGTTATCGCTCGGTACAAGCCTGCTTTCAGTCGCGGTGGTACCGGTGGGTCTTACGCGCTTCAGGCCGCTCCCGCTGCGTCCGGTCACTGCAGGTGATGCCGTTACCATATGCACCACCGTTTTAAAATTGAGCGACCGGGACAAGGCACGATGCGGAAGCCGGCGCGTGTTTTGCTCCGACGAATTTCTCCTTGCGGCCGGGGAACCGATACCACCCGAGTACTTTTATGAGACCTTTCCGCAGATAGAAAACGGCGTGGGGCTTATCAGGCGGTTCCTTGCGGATTGGCGGCGTGCTGTACGTTCGTATAAAAAAAAGCGCCATGCTGCGGATCGCCAGAAAAAAAAGTATCTTCTTCTATGCTCGGTTTCGGCCTATCCGTTCATTGCGCCGATGGCTGATGAGACGGCGACGCTTCGTGCTTTAACGGTACGCGTTATCCCGGTTGTTAACCTTTTTTTCGGCGAGACCGTCACGGTGGCGGGGCTGCTTACGGCGCGGGACGTCATGCATGCCATCGACGCGGCCCAGAAAAAAGAACGTTTCTCCGGCGTGTTCGTGCCCGCGGTCATGTTCAATTATGCAGGGTATACGCTCGACGGCTTTTCGCCGGAGCGGATCGCGCGAATGACCGGGACCAGGTTGCATGTGATTCAAACACCTCAGCAGCTTCTTGAACGTTAACCCATGATGCAGCCACAACCGCACGTACCTTTTGGTGATATCCGTCTGAACCGTTACCTGGCGCAATGCGGGCTCGGCGCGCGCAGAAAGTGCGACGAACTGATCCGAAGCGGACATGTTTTTATCAACGGAAAAAAAGTCACGGAACTCGGTACAAAGGTTATGCCTGCCGACAGAATCGAATATCGGGGAAAGACGGTCACCCCGCTGGCGCGGCTTGAATACCTGGCCTATAACAAACCGGCCGCGGTGATGGTGACAAAACGCGATCCCGAGGGCCGCATGACCGTGTATGAAAAACTCAGGAAAACCGGCAGGAACGCGGACCACCTGAATTATGTGGGCAGGCTCGACTATTTCTCGGAAGGCCTGCTGCTCATGACCAATGACGGCTCGCTCCTCCATGCCCTGACCCATCCCAGGTACCATATTAAAAAAACGTACCGCGTCCAGCTTGAACGTGCGCTCAGCGAGTCCGATGCGCAACAGCTTCTTGACGGAATCGTATCAGAGGGACAGACCCTGCACGCGGGCGGCGTCCGCGCGGTGCCGGGAGGACGTGATGAAACCTGGTACGAATTGGACCTGTACGAAGGCAAAAACCGGCAGATCCGCCGCATGCTGGGCGCGCTGCACTTTCGCATCATCAGGTTGATTCGGATCAGGTTTGCCTGTGTCAGGCTCGGCGACCTCGCTCCTGGTGCCTTCCGTGAACTCACGACGCGCGAAATCGCCGGCCTCAAGGCAGCGGGATTCAAGCCAAAGAGGGGCGCATGAAGGTCAGGGGCATTATTTTTGATCTCGACGGCACACTCATCGACACGCTTGAAGATATCGCGTTCAGCATGAATGCCGCGCTGGCCGCACTGGGCGCACCACCGCATCCGGTCGACAACTACCGCCGGTTTGTCGGGCAGGGACTCGAGGTGCTCGCCACCCTGGTGCTGCCCGCGGACAGGCGCGATAACGAGACAGTGCAACGGTGTGTTTCCTCCATGCGGGCGGTATATGGACGCCGCTGGGCGCATGCGACCAGACCGTATCCGGGAATCATTGATATGCTTGACGAAGTGCGGCGACGCGCCATTTCAATGGCCGTGCTTTCAAACAAGGCTCATGATTTCACGGTAAAGATGGTGACCCGGTTTTTCGGGTCCGAGCGGTTCCAGACAATCCTTGGCGGCGGGAAATTCCCATTCAAACCCGATCCTTCCGGCGCGCTCCATATCGCCGCCGTTATGGGTTGCGCACCCGCAGAGATGCTCTATGGCGGAGACAGTGACATCGATATGAAAACCGCATGCGCTGCCGGCATGTTCCCTCTCGGCGTAACGTGGGGATTCAGATCGCGGCAGGAGCTGATCGACCATGGGGCACGGATCCTTATCGATGCACCCGATGAACTGATTGGTGCGCTTGACCGATTCCTGTTGTGCTGAAATTCTCGTTAGGGGACGTGCCAATAAGCTATTTTTTCTTTCAAACAGGAGGCGTTGTATGGCATCGTTACGCACAAGAATTAAGCATTCGCTCACCAAATTCTTTGCGCAGCGCAAGGAATCTCACCCTGCTTACGAGGACCTGTTGCTGCAGGTAAAGGAGCCCGTGGTCTTCGACACCATCACTTTGGAAAGCATCATCAACCTCAGGGGCCAGAATCCTTTTCCCGAAGAGGAGGGGGAAATGAGTTTCATGAACAACACGCTGCGAGAACGCTCGCTCATCTCTCGCTGAAAGGATTCCATGCATCCCGTTCTTTTCAAGGTGTTCTCGTTTCCCATTCATTCTTACGGAGTCATGCTTGCGGCTTCGTTCCTTCTCGGTATCTGGGTGGCTTCTGTTCGAGCGAAAAGAGCCGGACTCAATCCGGGCGTCATCGCTGATGTGGGATTCTGGGTAATCCTTTCAGCCATTGTGGGTGCGCGGGCCTACTATGTGGTGCTCCATTTTGAAGAGTTCCAGGGAAATCTCCTTGCCATCGTCAACCCGTTCCAGGGAGGCACGATCGGCATAGGCGGCCTGGTCATGTACGGCGGTTTTATCGGCGCGATCGTTGCCTCGATCATCTTCTTTGTCGTAAAAAAGCTGCCGTTTCTTCCTTACGCCGATGCATGCGCGCCTTCCATCGCGCTCGGGGTCATGATCACCCGCATCGGCTGCTTTCTCAACGGCTGCTGTTACGGTTCCGCGACTTCCCACGGAGGCGTCAGTTTTCCCCTTGAAAGCGCTGCGGGTGTGTATCAGCGTGATATCCATGCTGCCGGACTCTATCCGTCACAGCTGTATGAATCGGCCGGCGGTCTGCTCATGCTCTTCATCATACTGACAGCAGGGAGGATAAAGACGTTTCCCGGGTTCCAGTTTTTTCTTGCAGGTTTCCTCTACGCGGTGCTCCGTTTCATCGTTGATTTCACAAGGGTTTACGGGCCTGATGAACGACTCGGCTCCTTGAGCCACAACCAGATCGTGTGCATTGTCATGTTTGTCGTGTTCGGAGGACTGATGCTCAAGGGATTTCTTTTCAAAGACGAGGCGGCTGTAACTCCTGCCGTTTCAGTCACAAACGACCATCATGCGTGCTCTGCCCCCGGCACTCAAAAGCTTCCTTAAGCAGCTGCCCGAAAGGACGGCAGACTACTTTTTCCCGCCGCTCTGCCTCCTGTGTGATACGCCACGCCATAAAAAAGATCCATGGCTCTGTGAAACATGTACAAACGAACTGCGCGAAAACCACTTTCAACGCGATGCCTGCCCGGCGTGTGCAATGAACCGTACGCGGGGCGATTGTGCCTGCGCCAAGGGATGGGATCAGCCGTTTGAAAGCATCCTTTCCCTGCTTGACTACGATTCCACGGTGCAGGCATGCATGCATCAGATAAAATACAAAGGCAAAAAACGGTTCGCCCGCCACCTCGGGAAGATTTTGGCGGAGCTTCTGCCTGACAATTTTTTTAGCGGGATCGACGGCCTTGTCCCTCTTCCCCTTCATGCATCGCGACAGCATAAGAGGGGATACAATCAGTCCTGCCTGCTGTCCCGTGGAATACTGCGGAATTATCCCGGAGTGCCGCTTCTTGAAAAACCGCTTGTAAGGACACGAAACACGGCAACCCAGACCGCGCTCGATCGCGGAGCGCGGCAGCACAACATGAAAGGAGCGTTCGCGGTCTTTCCCGATCAACGTGCACTCATTGCCGGAAAGCGACTCGTGCTGCTCGATGACGTGGTCACAACAGGCGCCTCCACCGGGGCCGCTGCAAAAGCGCTCCTTGATGCCGGATGCAATGCGGTGAAGGTGCTGGCAATCGCTCGAGATTGAGCACGGCGCATGGCATGCCATTGACGACCCGACGTATATTGGTGAGGAGCGCAAAAAAAGGGGGGCTGCCATGACGATGCGCTTATTTTTCATTTCAGGCCTGTTCATTTTTCTTACCTGTCCGTTTCTGTGGCTTTTCTGCAACCACACAACAAAACCGGTTGATTATCCCTACGATGCAATCGACAGTGCGTTGATCACCACGGTGCCGCTGTCCACAGCCACGTCCCTTTCCATCCGGCAGGCTTCGGTCCCTCGCTACGGAACCTTGCCGCAGATCAGCGTGTGCGCCAACAGCGACAACAGCTTTGACGTGGCTGTCTATATCGCCTCCACCCAGAGCCCGCTTGTCGTCCAATTCGACGCAGGAGGAAGCAAATCCGGCGAGATCATTCCCTCCTCCATCACCGGTGCCAGAGGGCTTCTGGGTATGGCAAAAATCCCCGGCGACGGCAGCTTTGTGCTGGGCTGGTCAAAGGATAATTCATACGGCGACCGGGCGTTCGAATACTGGATCACGCGCTTTGACGCAAGCGGCGCCGAGATCTTTTCAACACGCCTGTTCGGCGATTCAAGCGCTGCGCTGATGTGGTCGCAGGGCGAGCCGGGCGCCGCCTCCACCGGCAGAATCGTGTACAACGCAACGACCCAAAAAATTGGCTATTATTGCGGTCACACGAAACGATGGGACGACAATGTCCGGCACCAGGGCGGATATATCGGGTTCATGAACCTTGACGGCTCCTATTATGTGGCGAACGACTGGTTTTACAGCCATAACTTTGACCAGCGGCTGATCGTGGTTGACAGCGTCTACTACGCCCTGGCCCACGGCGATGCGTACCCGCGCGCGCTCGGATTCAGCGCCTGGAACGATGTGCCGCCGCGCGGCAGAAGACTTGTCAATAAGGAATATTACGCCATCGCCGGAGCATCGGGCGACAACACGACCAACACCCAGACCGGCGGCATTGTTCCGCTGCCAGGCGGCGGTTTTGGCGTGGTCTTTTCAAGTTCGATCAGCCGCTCCGGCTACGACGTCTGCTTCATGAAGATCGGCGCAGATGGCGGCGTTCTTGCCACGTGGTGGCTCACCAGCTACCCGGCAGCCACGAACGCGCTTTCCCCGAAAATCGCCTCGTACGGCGACCATGTTCTGATCATGTGGGAGGAGGTGACCAGCGCCGTTGCCCTGATCAAAACGATCATTTTCGATCCGGACGGAAGGATCCTTTCGCCGACCGGAACCATCCGGAACGTCAGGCTCTCGCCCTGGTATGACCTTGTTTCCCTGCCGAACAGAGACGTTATCTGGGCTGTCCCGACTGGAGACGGTGACCGTCTTTCAATCTGCAGGATCAAGGGGCCTTCCGCACTATAGTTGCCCGCAGACCCCCTATAAGGTATTTTTTACATCCACGGAGGATTAGGATAATGGTAATCCGACGGTCTTGAAAACCGTTGCCCGTAAGGGCTTGGGGGTTCGAGTCCCTCATCCTCCGCCACTGGATTTAAAGGGGCTCCCTTCCATTGAGAAAGGGAGCCCCTTTTGTGTATAATCCCCCGTCCTATGGAAAAAACATATCCATCATGCGGCCCTCCGGAAATAGTGATGATGCAGCCCGGATAGTATGGGAATTTTCAGAATCTCTCCCTTTTCTTCCGGACAATACCCGGTCGGACTTTGTTGTTCAAGACCCTGATGCGGACGCAGGGAATTATAATAATGAATATAATCAGCCAAGACAGTTTTCAGCTGGTTCCTGCTAAGAATGATATAATGATCAAGCGCTTCCCTTCTCGCTGATCCGACGAATCGTTCCGCTATTGAATTCATATTAGGCGCTTGTACTGAAGTTGCTATTCCCTTCATCATATAATCGGTGTACCGCAAATTGAATTGAATCGCATTATCATGTATTTAGATAAACGGCCCGCTTCAACTCCTCCGATAATTCTATCAGCTGCTGCCGCACGAATTCCCTTGCCGGATTCTCAGCGATCGCAAATTGAACGATTTCCTTTGTTCCTTTATACTTAATAGATAATTGGTTCGATCTGTTTATTAAAGACCTGAAAATACTTCTCTTAAGCTAGACAGAGTTTTTGTATTTAAGGAAAGAAAATACCAACCAACATGAAATTTTCTTTTATAGAAATAGTTTTTCCGTCGAATTGGCCTGACGTATATTTCCTAAAATAATTTTAGGAAGCATACATGAAAAATGCGTCTAAAACAGCAGAAGAACGTCTTTTCCAAATCGCCTCGGAGCAACAAGGCTATTTTTCTACCGCTCAGGCAATTGAAGCCGGCTTTCAAGATGCTACGCATTCTTATCATGTGAAGAAAGGTAATTGGATTCGCGAGTGGCGCGGTATCTATCGAATCTCCCGGTATCCTCAAACCGATGAAGGGCATTATGCGCTTTGGTCACTCTGGTCGAGAAATCGACAGGGCGTACGGCAGGGAATTTATTCACACCAGACCGCACTTTCTCTTTTTGATCTTTCCGATATTATGCCAGAAAAGCTCCATATGACGGTTCATCCCTCTTTCAGGAGGCACAGTGAAATTCCGGGTGTGCTGGTCCTTCATCGCGGTACTATCACTCATCAGGAGGTTGAAGAGAGGGAAGGATACGGTGTAACGAGACCGGCGCGTGCGATTGTCGATCTGATCGTTGAAGAATCTGTTTCAGCCGACATCGTTCGGCAGGCATTCAAGGAGTCGAAACAGCGGGGTCTGCTGCGAGATACAGACTTTCAACGTTACCTATGCGATACGGAAATCGGTCGAAGAATCCGAGACACCCTCGGGAAAATCGTCTGATGGAACGGAAAAAGTACGCATCCCCGGCTGCGATGCGCATCGCGCTCGAAGATCGGCTGAACCGGACTGCTCGGGAAAACAATCAAGACATAGCGCGGCTTCGACGGCAAGTTGCTTTTGACAGGCTTCTCGCCAGAATATTCTCAAGTCCGCTATCAAATCGCATGGCACTGAAAGGAGGGTACGCGATCGAACTTCGATTGCAAAAGGCGCGGACGACCAAGGATATTGACATGTGCATCGACGATAGGAACAGAACCATTGCTTCCTATGATGCATACTTGCTGGAGACAATCAGAGAGGCCGCAGCAATCGAGCTTGGCGATTTCTTCGAATATGCTATCGGAGATTCGATTCTCGATCTTGAAAACGCCCCCTATGGCGGGCGTCGATTTCCCGTTGAATGCCGCATGGCCGGACGGCGGTTCGCTCATTTCCACATGGATATCGCCGTAGGGGATGTTTGGATCGATACGCATGAGGAGCTACCGGGAAAACAGTGGTTCGAATTCGCCGGAATATCAGCGCCGAACATTCCGGCAATAAGTCCGGAGCAGCAATTCGCCGAAAAAATTCATTCATATTCGTTGCCACGACAAACTCCTAATTCACGAACCAAGGACCTTGTTGATATGGTGCTGCTGATCGAACAATGCGATCTTGATTCCAAACAGCTTTACGATGCTGTTGTGAAGACTTTTAAGCGCAGAAAAACCCACGAGCTTCCGGTTGAATTGGAGGATCCTCCAAAATCATGGCAAACTCGTTTTGAAAAATTAGCGGAAGAGGTCGGAATGCATGACGATCTCGACTCTGCAATCAGTAAAGTCCGGCAATTGTATAAAGCGATTTTTTAAAATACAGCGTCCTATGGAAAAAACATATCCATCATGCGGCCCTCCGGAAATAGTGATGATGCAACCCGGATAGTATGGGAATTTTTAGAATTTCTCCCTTCTCTTCCGGACAATACCCGGTCGGACTTTGTTGTTCAAGACCCTGATGCGGACGCAGGGAATTCTATTGATGGTGGGGGGCATGCGAATAAAACAGATGCTTTCTCTCTATGGATAAATTTTTTCCATAGGAGGGGTGATTCTTTTGCATGAACAGCCACACCTACAACAAAGACCTTAATCCCCGTCTTTTCGGGCAGGACTCTGTCGGCAAGAGCGCTTCCCAGGCGCCTCCAGCCCCAAAGACCCAGCAGCAACCTGCGCAGCAGCAGACCCAACCCAAAACCAAGGCAGCGCCTGAATACCGCATAACCAACGTTGAGATCGTTGTACCGTCAGACGGCCTGAAAAAGGACCAGCCCTTCGATATCCAAGGCGCGGTCCAGCCGCTTGCTGGCGCTGTGACAAAGAAAAAAGTCCGGATAGAACTCATCACCCGGTACAATGGCACCGATGACCGGATAGGTCTAGCCGAAGCTGATATTGAGAAGGACAATACCTTTTTTGGCACCTGCAACCAGCTTTTTTACCATGACGGTTTTCAGCGGGACAAGGACAAACCGTCTGATGCAAAATTCACCCTGGAAGTAAAAGCTTCAGGCACAGGTGCGGAAAAGGAGTCGACCTCAAAGCCTGTCGAACTTCCCATGGCTGCCTCGACTGTTATTCTGAAAAAGGGAAAGTATGACGATACCTGGGTAAAAGACCATGCTGCAACCCATCCAAAGAGCGGGAAAGAGTATGTGCCTGACAACAAGGTGAAGAAGCTGCAGGAGAACCTGTTTAGATTCCGCCTGCTAAAGCAGGACAAAATAACCGGTCTTTTCGACGATGCCACTGAGGCAGCGCTCAAGGATTTTCAGGAGCTTGCAAAGAAACCAGAGCGTAAGAAGGGTACCGAGATAAAGACCTTCACTACCGAAAAGATAACATATGATGGAAGCGAAACAGGGACCGTAGGAGAAAAAACCGAAAAAGAGGTCGCGCTCTGGCAGCAGAACAACTGGGTAAAACCTGAAGACGAGATCATGCAGGGATCAGTTGACGATACCGGTGTTAGAGGCGGCAAAGGAACCCGCGACGATCCCAAATATTTCGAGGGAATAAAAGTCACAGACCTGCAGAAGCTGCTCAAGGAGGTCAAAGCTTATGACGGCGATGCAAGCGGCTTTGTGTGCGACAAGACCCATGTCGCGATCAAGCTGTTTCAGGAGCATGCGATCAAGGGTACTTTTATCGGTCCCGCCAAAGAAAAGATCGAACTCCCCGAAGCGGAACGGCTGAAGGTACAGAAAGAAGGCGTCGCGTGCGGGGAGACGGTTGAAATGGCGAAGAAGGCGAAAGAGAAGGGGTGGAAGGTGGCGGGGAAAGAGAGCAAGGTGCATACAGACTGGAAGCAGGGATTTGGGAGAAGTATTTCCGGTCAGAATAAGTATAATGACGAAATCGAAGCTGCTGCCGCGAAGTACAATGTCGATCCTCTCCTGCTGAAATCTATTATTGCACAGGAAAGTAATTTTGATCCAACAGCGAATAACCAACAAGGTTGTGCAGGATTGACTCAGATTGCAAAAAATACAGTTGCAGATACTGGACTGAGCATTGGAAAAACGAAGAAGGAAGATGGTAGATGGATTTATGATTTTGATGGTGATGAGAGGTTTGATCCTAAAAAGTCTATTGAGGCTGGGGCAAAAATATTGAGCCAGAAGCGAAATCGTGTTACCAATAAAATATTACCATTATATAGCGAAAAACCATCTGCTGAAGATTTTTTAAAATTATGGGTTGCATCATATAATGCTGGTGAGGGAACGGTTTTGGAGGCGGTGAAAAACAGCTCTAGTAAAAATCCGCAGTGGGATGATTTGCTCAACAATAAGGAACCTAAGAAATCGTCTCTTTATAAAGCAATCCCCCAAAGTTGGGGGGCGGATAAAAAGTATATAGAAATCACAGAATATGTTGAAAATGTTATTAAAAGGAAAATGCAATGAGGCATGCACTTATGATAAAAATGCTATTTTTTTCATGTCCGATAGTTGTTTTGTGTTTCTGCAATATTAAAAGCGGCAACAGTGAAGCCAACACGCATCAGCCGACATTTAAACGGATTGACACTGTTTTTGTAAATTACCCTCGCCAGGATACAGTTTATTTCAAAATAGATGAAAAATTGGATGTTTTAACATCGAGCAAAGACTCTGTTTGGTGGATTTCACAAATCACAAAAAATCATCAATGGGTAATGCTGAATCGTATGCCTGCCAATCCTGAAGATGCATATGGCCAGAACGAACGATATGATATTTATTTTATTCCCACAAAGAAAAGTGTTACACGCGAAGAGCTTGGTTTTAAGCCGATATATTCATTTCTTTCTTTGTTTGAGAAAAACAACCTTGTTTTTGTTACGTTGGACAGCGGCGAAAATATAGATACCGTTAACCTCACTGCCTACGCAATAAAAAACAACTACTGGTTAAAATAGCCGTCTTCGGCTCGCTATTCCATCAAATCAACTGAGTTGTCTTGGGAGGATGACTATGGTTTTTAGGGGCCGCATGAAAATTATCATACACACCGTTGTATTTCCATTGGTGATTGTTTCTGCTAATGCATTCTGCCAGGAACCGTGCAAAGAGGCGGATACGCTATTGGCGCTGTCGGAATGTTTGGAAAACCAATGCTGTACGCAGGATTCCGTTCTGAATGCAACGTATAAAACGGTTTTCAAGAAAATATCCTCGGTGTATAAGAGCAAACCCTCGGAAGCACTGGTAATAAGGGATTCATTAAAAAAAATGCAGAAGCAATGGATTGTTACACGTGATCAACATTGCCAATTTGTAAGCCGGATTGCAACCATAGACACCCCTTCAACCGGAAGTCAGCTACACCAGGCTACGTTCACCGATATAGGTTGTAAAACGGAATATACGAAAGAAAGAATACGGCAATTGAAGGAAATCCTCACTTCATTAAACAATAGATAATTTATAACGATTGGAAAATATTGAACATTAGATCGCACTATGGCTGCAGAACAACTGGGTAAAGCCTGAACCGGAATTTCGCAAAGACGATGTGGATGACAATGGCGTTCGGAACAAACATGGCGAGCGCGGCGGTGAAAAGTATCATCCAGGCACCCTGCTGACCGAATTTCAGAAAACACTCGCAGCCATAGCGGCCTACCATGGAAAAATAGACGGTTGGTTCTTTAACAAGCTGGAAAAAGCGTTGAGCATATTCCACGACCATGCGGTAAAAGGCGAATTCGTGGATGCGAAGGGCAAGAAGGTGGTGCTGGATAATAAAGACCGGCTGAAGGACTACCGGAAAGGCGTGATAAACGGAGATACGATAAAGGTGGCGGAGAAGGTGAAGGAGAAGGGATTGAAGGTGGTCGGAAACGATGCTGATGATGAAACATACAATCAACAATATGCAGCAACAATGAAAGCGCTTGAGGGAAAACCATATATCCGAGGGAAAAATGGACCGGATTCGTTTGACTGTTCAGGAGCTGCATGTTGGGGATTAAGAAAAGTAGCGAACCCGAGTTTTGGTGATTACTCCGCAGATGATTTGTTTCACAAATTCTCCATAGAGAATAAGGGTGACGGAGTCGGAACGATAAAATTTTATGATTATACCTCTGATGGAACGATTGACCATATTACATCGGTCATAAGTCCATCGCAAATGGTTCATCCCTCATCTGGAGCAGGAAAAATTGAGATCAGGCCTCTTGATTATCTCGATTCGTATACATCAAAGAGAGGCGGAAAGATTTTTAATAGAATTTGGAATTGGAACGCTATAAAAAAATAGGAGGTGGCTGATGTACAAGATTTTAATCTTATTATTTGCCATTTTATTTTTTTGCGCCAAGCAAAACGATAAAGAACCAAACAATCGTTCCTCCGATGATTCTCAAAAACAATCATTTGTGTTAACCAGTAAAAGTGGCAATAATATTGGTACTGTTTTTGCGCAAATGTTAAATGACAGTCTTTTCACAGCTCTTTTTATCGCCAATAAAATGGATACGATCTATAAAATTGATGGACCTTTCTTTTATAATGCTAATGGGAAAGATATAGAAGTATCGAACGATAAGTTTTATGGGTATACATTTGTTTTAAAAAGAAATGACTACTTTGTAGTACGGTTGTACGGAGATTCTGGCAGAACCGTTTCCGACAACATTACTATTGAATGGAACGATGGAGCAAAAATTATGGAGGTGCAAAAGACACCTTAATTTACGCATTAATTTTATTTCCTTTCTCACCTTTCAAAGGTAATTTGCCATATTATGTGCCGAAAAGTTATAAAAAATCCATTTCCCAAATGGTAGAGCTTCAATTATCTACCCCTGCTGAATTAAACGCTAAATTTGGGATCGTAATAAATAATAAATCCGGAGATACAACACGATGATTAAATCGAAACAGATATTCGAGTTGTTAATGTGTTTGCTGATACTGTTTTCATATCCCTCTTGAGGCGAAAAAGCTTCTATTAAAAAAACACTTTCAGTACCAGAAGCAATAAAAGATCCAATAAGATAATCATCAGTGTTCATCCGCAGGTGTTTTTATTCCATATCCTCAAAAAGATTTCCTTCAGTTACGTTGGGTTGATTTCTTTTCAAGGTAAGCTCACCTGAAGAAACTATTCTTCAAAAATTAGGCTGGCGAGTGCTAAGAATATGGGAATGCGAAATTGAGAAAAAACCAGAATTAGTTAAACGACGGATACTTAATTATTTTAAGCGCCATTAAAAAGTGATTGTGTTTTCTGGCCGTGTTTCTTCTTTTTTATTAGGTGCAAGTTCATAAATATATTCGCAATGATAATTTAAGAAATGCTTGGTTTCATAAGGGACTTCTCTTAACCTTAGTGCTTTATTAATACCAATTCTATTCCAATCTTTTTGATCTACCTTATTTGACAACATGATATTTCCATTTGATTCAAAGGCAATATAACCATTGTCGAATAGCTTGTCTAAAGTTGGGACTAGCAGCAATGAATTGTACGGATTTATCCTTTCTTCATTTGATGACATTTTCCAAGGTTTAATATGTGAGGCAATAAGCACATCTTCTTTGGTGAACCCCGTTACGCTGCATGTCTTCCATAGTTCAATAGCTCTGTTCCTATAAAGTCCCTGCCCAATTCTGCTTTTAATTATTGCTTCTCTTTCGGTTTTAGAAATTCCATATTGAGATTGAATTTCAGCCACCATATTTCCTTCTTCAATTTTCTGGTCTATCAGTTCAAACGTGAATTTTGAAGGTCTATCAACGAAGCGGTTGTGGCTACGGAGAATTGCTCTTCCTTCATATATAAAAGGACTATGGTGCCGTTTTCTAAAAAACACATGGATTATATCTTTCCTTTCGATAATTCTTTTATCTGATCCATGGCCTTTTTCGCCTTCCCAAAAGAGGATATCAGAATCGATATGGTCTTCATATTGGGTTAAACTTTTTTGTTTGTCTTTTGTTATAAAGAAAATAAGGATATTCTGCCCGCGTGGTGAAAAAACACCTTTGCTTATTGCTTGGTATTCTTTATAACCCCATAATTTGGCTAAAAATTTTCTTTCATATCTGCTGCCGACAGAGATGCTGGAAAAATTAATCATACCAAAGTCACTACCTGTTCTTTTTAATTAATTCCCTCGCCTTCCCCACAACCAGCTTTTTCAATTTTTCCGGCCCTTGAATCCTCACGCACTCTCCCATCTGCAACACCCACCTGACCAGCGTATCGGTCACGGGACAGGTGAGGGAAAGTTTTATAGTGCCGTCATTGCCAATCTTTTCAATTGTCTGAGAAGAGTGCCATTTGCTTCGCTCGATCCATTTTGATGCAGGCGGGGTGATTTCCAGTACCACGGTTTCAGGTTCCTCCCCGTGCATTCTGCCGAATCCCTGTTCAAGATACTTCTTTACATCAAATTTTTCAGGAATGATAAAGTGGTGGTCTTCAATGCGCGGGTTTGAGATGCGGCTCAGGGTAAAGGTCCGTTCCTGCCTGGTGAGGCGGCAGTATCCCAGCACATACCATTCGCCGCCGTTGTTGATAAGAGCGTATGGCTCGATCTCCCTGCGGGACGAGGCCGTGCGTCTGCTGCCCTGGTACACCATGCTGATCCGCTTTTTCTGCATGATGGCTTCTAGTAAGATTGAAAACTCATTGCGCACGTCCTGCAGAGGCTCGAAAGGCCGGAAAAAATGGACGCTGTTGCAGAAATCGCGTATGGTTTCCATGACCTCTTTGTGCTTTTTTACTGGCGCGAGCAGTTTGTTGAACACCGGGTGGATTTTGTCGTCAAACGAGGTGTGGGTGAACACGCGGAGCGCACGTTCGGCAATGAGCAGGATGCCGAATTCCTGGTCGGTCAGGCCGATTCCGGGAATCGGGAACCGGTAATCGCCGAATACATACCTGCCTTTCTGACGGTCAAAAACAATGTCAACGCCGAGCATGGTGCGGATTGCCTCGATGTCCCGCTCGATTGTGCGGGTGGAGACCTCGAACTGTCCGGCAGCCTGCTCCGCGGATTCAAGCCTTCCGCGTTCAATCAGTTGCGACAGCTCGGCGATCCGTGACAATGATCCGTACGCCATGGCTTTCTCCGGGGATGAAACGCTTAACATGAGATTATACATGATTTCGTCATTCCCGACAATATATGTCGGTATTCCATGGTTATAATCAGGAGCGGACACGAACGGGGGCGGAACATGAAAAAGAATGCTCTGATCACTGATTATGACGCACTTGCCGGTGAGATTTCAAAATGGGGAAACAGGGTGAGAAAAAAGGAGCGCAAGGCTGAGAGGCTGTCAATCATTGTCAGGGAATTGCGTGAGCGCCTCAATGTTTTCTCAGGTGAGTATTACACCCGGGTGGGCAGTTATTATGCGCGGCTCGATGTGATCGAGATCGAGCTCAACATGTACCGCCACCGGCTCTCCCGGGTCAGCAATGCGAGAATTGAATCCATTGACGATGTCACCCTGATCGAGAATGAGGTTGAGGAGAAATACAGCAAGGAACACGCAGAGGCTAAAAAACGGCTCCATGACACCGATGAAATCGGCTCCCAATACCGCCGCAGCCTGAGCAGGCAGGAGCTGTTCGAGCTGCTTTCAGAGGAGAAGCGCAGTAAAATCAGGGCTCTTTTCCGCAGGCTCGCGCTTCTTTTTCACCCGGACAAGGCAGGATCCGAGGAGGAGCGCATTGTTTTCAATGGCATCATGGCTGAAATCAATGATGCGTATTCACAGGCAGATCTGGAGCTGCTGGCCTCATTCCTCGAAAGGGCGGAACGCGGAAAAAGGATTGGGCCTGAAGACGCCCATGAAAAACTCGCCAGGTTGAAAAAGGAATATGCCAGGCTTGATGAGATCGTTAAAAAGCTTTATAACGAAAAGGTTGAAATCGAATCATCAGAATTGTGGAAACTCAAACTCAAGGTCGAGGAAGCTCGTTGCAGCGGAAGCGACCTGCTCGCGGAAATGACACGGCGGGCGAAAAACGAGCTCAAATTGAAACGAGAGATGCTTGATGCCCTGATAAAGGAGTACCGGAGCGTTATGAACGGCATTTTTGAACATATGCAGAGGAGGTGAGATATGAAGTCCGGGCTGCCGGTTTCAGTTGATTATGCCTGTAATCTTCCGCAGGAGTATATGAGCGGTGTTCTGGTCACCAGGGGCATGGGTGCCATTGCAGAGCTTCAGAGCGCTGACGATTTGGTGGAACAGGGTCTGAAAGCACGAAGCGAAGAACAGTATCGAAGGGCTCTTGAACTGTTTGAGAAGGCGCTGTATGTGGACCCGAATCATTGTCGGGCCCTTTTCTGGACAGGATTCTGCCTTCTGCCGACAAAGGATTACGAGGAAGTCATCAATGAGCTTTATGGAAACCGGTGGCGTGTTGCGGTCCAGCGGTCGATCGGGTATTACCAGAAGCTTATAAGGATAATCCGGACAGGTGATGACGATAAAATCCGTGAAACTATCCGCGAAAGCCTCTGCCTTGTTAATCTGGGATTCGGTTATGATCTGCTTTCAAATTTTGAAGAAGGACGAGTCTGCTATGACAAGGCAATTGAAATAGATAATAACGCGATTGCCTGGTATAACATAGGAATCACGTACACGAATCAAAGTAAAACCGACGAGGCGGTTTCCGCGTTCAACGAAGCAATTACCTCTGATCCTGAGTATGCGCTCACCTGGTTCCGGCTCGGAAAAATCAGAAAACAACAGGATGAAGAAGACAGTGCGATCGAATGCTTTGCAAGCTATCTCAGATATGTGGACATGGACGACCGCTGGGAGGCTGCAAATATCTCATATGCGCGGGAATATCTGGAATTTCATACCGGCAGCAGCGACATACCCGATGATGAAGATTACTTTGAAGCTTAAGGAGGATGGTATGGGCTCGAACGCAACAATGAAACGTGTGACGGATCAGGAAAAACCGGAAGTCTGCACCGTGGAAAACGGCACCTATTCGATCACGCTCGACAGTTTTACCGAAGCTTACGAGAAGAGATCTGATAAAAGTAGCAGTAATGTTCCTGATTTTTCCTGCCTGATCAGGAAAAAAATCCAATGCATCAAACCGGATGAGCTAAACGGCAGGATCGTCGGTTTTACCCTGCATCTCCAGGATGGATATACCCTCACCTTCAGCACGAGGGAACGCAGTGACCGCGAAACCGGGGAAATGCGGAGCGCCTTTCTGAAATGCTGGGACCAGGCCATCGACAGCACAAGCTACAATAAGAAGCTTTGGAATGCGTTCAGGGATCTGCTTTATAGATATGGGTGGAGGGTTTAGAGAACATAGCTACTTGAGAAATTCTTCTATACTTCTGCTTAACACCTCAATCCCTATTTGCGTCCTCGAGGCCAACCTTCGGTAGACCGCCTGTGGGGACCGGTCTCTGTAGAACGGCAGGGCTTTCGAGACCACGACATGGCCAAGGCACGCATCGATCTCAAGATCGGTCAAGCCGCTTTTTTCCATGACATCAGTGCATGTTTGCCTCAGGCTTTTCAAGGTTGCTTTTTTCTTTGGAGAGACAATGTAAGCTTCCTCCTCGAATTTGTGACTGATAAAGTTTGGATTATACGCTTCATCCCACAGGCTTCCTGTAGTTCTGTTGCCGATAATCCTTCGGAGAAAGCGTTCCATGGCCGGAGTCAGGAAAAACGATTTGTGGATCGGAATCCCTTTTGCGGAGTTTTTATATTCGATGTAATGACAGTAGTGCTCCTCGAAGCTGATGTTTTCAATCTGCAGACTTACAATTTCCTTGCGCCTTTTACAGGAGCAGTTGAGCAGCACAATAATATCCCTCATTGCTTTGGGCAACCGTCTAAGGGTTTTTTTAAGTTCCTCCAGGGTAAGGTTATGCTGAATAGGAGTAATGTGTACTTCCGGCTTCCAGTCCGCGATTGGATTGCACCTCATTTTCTGCATGGATACGGCTTTCTTGAACGACTTTTCCAGAAATTTTATATGATGGTTCAGCATTGCGTTTGATGGTTTTTTGCCGGAACATTTATAATTGGTTCCGTTCGCAATAGCGGTGTTTTTCCGCCACGACTTGAATTTGATCAGCAGCTCCTCGGTGATCTGTGTCCAGGAGGTTACTCCGTTGTTTTTCAGAAAATCGAGCCAGATGTTCGCGAACCGGATTGCACGTTTTTTATCGATATAGAGCTGCGGCATGGTTGTCAGGTAAAAATCCTCGATCTCTTTCCAGTTGTTTGTAATAGCGGTTGGTTTCAGTGCTTCCAGACCTTTTAAAAAACCATCATAGGAGGTGTCGGGTGGTAAGGAACCCGGCATTGCCGTGGAATCTATAGAGATGCCGTTATTCAGACCGGTGAAAATAAAGTAACTGCGGCTGAAGTCATAATAGGCATGTCCGTTTTTCAGTGAGTCTTCAATAAGGCTGGTCAACGTCTCTTTGCTGGTGGCATAGGATAGGGGAGGTGAAATCCGCGCTCCGTCGACACCATTCACCACCATGGTACCAATTTGGTCTGTGGATTTCTGATAAGCGTTCCAGGATAGCCGGGAGGACATAACGACAGGCAGCCTCTGCATTGCCAAGGTTTCATCACGGGTATTCAAGGACAGGCGGAAGGATCCATTCCCGTCATGGAAACGGGCATAGTAGTTTCCCGCCTGATCCTTGTAGAGTGGTTTGGCATTTCTTCCCATATCCAACCCAAATGATTTATATTTCTCAATATATTTATAGATAATTTTGCGGCTTTGAAAATAGTCGTTTTGGCTTGGTTTTTAAAAATAAAAACAGAATTCTGACAGAGTTTCGGGGTAAAGAGGGGCGTTAAATTGATGAAAACGGCGAAATTGAATTTTTGTAATATTTTGATATATAATAAGTTGGATGATTTATACGCCCTTAGCTCAGCTGGATAGAGCTGCGGATTTCTAATCCGCAGGTCGCAGGTTCGAGTCCTGCAGGGCGTACCATTACAAAAGGCCACCACCAAGGTGGCCTTTTGTAATAAAATTCTGTTTGCTTTGGATCTCAAGAACCTTATTCGACCACAAAAGGCCCGCGAGGCGGAGCCGCAGAGCAGAGGGCTCGGTTGCACTGCCGCGTTGCACCCCCCTTCAGCCAACCTGGCACGGCGCTTAGGATTTCCTGGTCTAGCCATTTGGACTCCTATAGGCAAGGGGAAAAAAGTGCGTGTATTTCACTGTCTTTCGTGGGTGTTGGTCATGTTATAATAATTGAGTAAATACAACTTTACTTATATATAGAGGGAGCCATTCAATTCATATTAGAGCCAAATTTTTTTAAAATAAGCGCGCGCTCAAGATTTTTTTGGGCTTGTTCAAGACCTGGCTGAAGTGACAGCGCTTTTTTAAAATGCATGATCGCTTCGTCTATATGCCCGGTTTCCGCGAGCGCATTTCCTAGATTGTTATGTGCCTCGGCAAGCGCTGGATTTATGCGTAAGGCTTCTTTGAAATGGGGAATTGCTTCATCCTGCCTTCCGTCTGCTGAATATACGTTTGCAAGATTGAAATGTATGATGGCGCTGGAGGGATTTAAACGGAGCGCTTCGTTCAAATGGCGGGCGGCTTTATTATAGTGACTCTTTTCGGCATACCTGTTTCCCAGCGCAATATGGGCGTCAATGGCGGCGCGATCAACAGGTATGCTTGCCTGTTTTAATTGGCTGGCTTCTTCGGTGGGGTGAGCAAATGGAACCGCTGTCAATGGAGCTTTGGAGGGACTCTGCTTCATGCTCTGAGCCTGAGCGCGGAGGATATTGGGTTGCGGTTTATCGGGAAAGACCGTATTGAGCATCGTGCAAATGGCTATGGTGGAATCGTATTCGCCTGTTTCATAGTATGAGCGCGCAAGCAAATAATGATTGATTCCATCACCCGGTTCTGCGGCGACAACCGACCTGCTGACCTGCAAAGCCTTTTGGGCGTTATTTGTTTTTAAAAGCAATTCCGCATATGATCGAAAAAATCCCGTGATTTCTTTTTGATTGAAAAGGCTTTGTATTGTTTCCGGATTTGCGATAAAAAAATCATACAGGTAATTCAGTACCTTCATAATCAGGATATCATTCCGTATTTTCTGTGCATTTGATAATATTTTTTTAAACCGCTCGAGGAATTGAAGCGGATGTATATGTGCGAGACTATCGAGAATTATTCCGGCTAAAGGCGCCTGTTTTTCATCGCATAACGTTGCGTAATAATTGAAAAGGTGCAATTCCTGCCTCGGATCGTCCTCGTACGCTTTCTGGTAAAGATCTCGCGCTTCGCGTTCGAGCCTGTTTTGACGCATCCGCATGGCAATGCGGCAGATGCGGGGCCGGTAGCTGTTTGGACCCCAGGGAGTTTCATTCCAGCCGTATGCGGGATCCGAGAAGATGATATCCTTGAAGCGGGCGATGGATCGGTCGCTTGCGTTGATAAGAATCCAGGGAGCACAGTGGAGTATCATCAGAGCGATAAACGAAACCGCTACACGTCTTCTAAAGAGTGCATGTTCTGGAGCTTTGAACAGGTGAAAAAAAAGGACTATTGCTCCAATGTTTACCCAAAGTGAAGAGAGTGAAAAAATATCCCAGTCAGCGCTTCCCAAATTGCTGCGAAATAGGAATAAACCGGCCAGAACAAAACAGGACGAACCGATTATAAAATGGAGGGAGTAAGTCAAGCGTATTTTTGTCACCACGGCATATAACAGGCATCCGGCTGCGATAAAAAGGGCGGGACCGCACCCCAAGATCTGTCCGTTTAAAAATTCCCAGAAATGAACAAAAGAGAAGAGTGTCATTTCCGTAGGGGAGGCGAGAGGCATAAAGTGACGGGTTATTGCTTTGGATGCCGGAGAGAATGATAGAAGCCCCAAAAAAACTATGGCGACCAGCCAGGTGAGTGGCTGTCTGAACAGCGGATACTTTTTCAGCCATGAAATATACAGCAGATAGATGAGCATGGGGAAGAGCATCAGCGCGTACGAATGCATGATGGTCGCTCCCGCTAAAACCGCGGCGGGCACGGCGACATGTATCCTGCCTTTCAGGCAAAGAAGCGAAACGTACAGGTATGCGGTTGTTGCAATGATCGTGCCCGCATACACTTCAACATAGCCGCAGAAGTGCTGGATCGTGCAAAACGAAGAGTAGAAGAGAAAGATCGAGGCCTTTTCGAAAAAAGATGATCCTGTTGCATCGGCAATGCGTAGGGAGAGATAAACGAAAATACCGCCGCACAGGTTTGAAAAAAGTTTTATAGCCGTAATGCCGTCCGCGGAAAAAAGTGAGTGCGCGATCGTGTAGAAAAAGTGAAGAACGAAAATTGAGCCACGTTCATCGGGCATGAACGTATTTTCTATTGTCCTTTTAGCAATTCCGAAATTATCGCCGAGCAGTGCATATTTTGAATTCAAAATCCAGAATAGCGGAATCGAGAGAACGGCGACAAGGTAAAATGCCTTCTCTTTCCTCGCGGTCAGGTATATTTTTCCCTTTTGGAAAAGCGGGTGAGAGAACAATCCCACAGCCGGCCGTACCGTCCATGGCAGGCAGGCGGCGATGGTGCATGCGTAAAAAGCGATAATGACCGGAACGGAATAATAGGTAATGAAATGAAATCCCCATGCCCGCCCGAAGAGTTCCGGGAAGGTAAAAACGCGCGGGAGCACAAACAGGAACAGAAAATGGCAAGCGACACAGCCAGCCAGAGAGAGATAGACCGCATTTTCGGCGTCGATACGGCGTTTTGCACTAATACAATTGCGCAATGTTTGATCCCGGCGCTTGAGAGAAGAGCATCGTATATACAGTATAACTTCATATAATGAAATTTCAAAGAGCAGAGCCTGTGAAGCAAAGATTTGACTAGAAACGTTTTATAACTGTTTTCAAGTTCCGTCACTAAGCCGTTATTACCACGGTTCTTGGCATGAGGGGCTCTTTCAATCGCCAGGTACGTTGAATACAATTTATATTTTCCTTAAATTTCAGTTCACGGAGACGGTTTCAGACATGGTTTTCGACGGTATTATGCTTATAGTCTGCCTAGGCCTCATCCTCCTGAGCTGTATTATGTTTGTCAATGCGATCGAGTGCTTCGGCAAGGCGCTCAATCTGCACCAGGGCATCATCGGCAGCATTCTCGCTGCCGTGGGGACCGCGCTGCCCGAGACCATCATCCCGATTATCGCCATTTTGTTTACAAAGGGAGAGGGCGCGCACGCCATCGGCATCGGCGCTATTGTCGGTGCGCCGTTCATGCTCGGAACGCTCGCGTTTTTCGTAACCGGCTCCGCCGTCATCGTCAATAAACTGCTTGGCAGGCGTACCACGACCATGAACGTCGATCGCGGCTGCCTGTCGCGCGACCTGCTCTTTTTCCTCATCTTCTACGGGATCGCGGTATCGGTGACCTTTTTCCACGGTATCGCTCCTGTAAAATGGATCGTGGCAATCGGACTGGCGCTTTCGTACGCGCTCTACCTCAAAATAACGATCCATGCCGATGTCGCAGAAGTGGAGAATGTGGAAACCCTTTACTGCCACCGGTTTTTCGGATTGCCGGTGACCATACCCTGGATCGTGCTTCAGGTCATCGCGAGCCTCGCGATGATCATCGGGAGCGCGCACCTGTTCATCCATTACGTTGAGGTGATCTCCCGCACGATCGGCGTCTCCCCCCTCATCCTTTCGCTCATCATCACGCCGATCGCGACCGAGCTTCCGGAAAAACTCAACTCCGTGATCTGGGTCAGCAGAAAAAGAGACACGCTCGCGCTCGGGAACATCACCGGCGCCATGGTGTTCCAGAGCTGTTTTCCCGTAGCGATAGGTATCATGTTCACCGCCTGGGACCTTCGGGGTGTAACGATGGTGTCGGCAGCATGCGCGCTTTTCATGGCCGCGCTAGCCTTGGTATGGGTCAGGATCAGGGGCAGTATCAATCCTTATCTTCTCCTTTTTGGCGGCGTTCTCTATGCACTGTTTATGGCCGTGATAATTTTTTAAGGGAACAGCAATGGATCGACAAGACCGCATCCCGGAAAGAAGCTCCACCGGCATAGAGATCCTTGCCGGTTGTACCACGTTTCTTGCCACCATGTACATCATCGTGGTGAATCCATTGATCCTCAGGGACGCAGGCATGCCGTTCTCCGGCGTGCTGACCGCGACCGTGCTCGTGAGTGCGTTCAGCTCTATTGCAATGGGAATCTATGCGCGCAACCCGATCGTGCTTGCGCCCGGCATGGGTATCAACGCCTTTTTTACCTACACCGTGGTCATCGGCATGAAGATCCCGTGGCAGACGGCGCTCGGGGCCGTGTTCTGGTCGGGCGTGCTGTTTTTAATACTGTCAGTTTTTAATATACGCACCCATATTCTGAAAGCGATTCCCGCTCCTGTACGGTTCGGCGTTGCAGGCGGCATCGGGCTGTTCATCAGTTTCATCGGATTGAAAAACGCTGGATTTATCGTGGCGGACACGGCCACGCTTATTGCGCGCGGCGAGCTGACCTCTCTTACCGTAACGTTTCTGGCAGGACTGGCGATGATGTCGTTTCTGGTTGCGAAGCGAGTTCGGGGCGCCATGATTTTAGGGATTGCGTTCACCACCCTTATTGCCATTCCTATTGGACGGTGGTGGGGGGATGCGTCGGCAGTGAATTTCGGCGTTAAAACAGTAGTGAGCTACAAGGGCGTGTTTGCGGCGCCTGATTTCAACCTCCTGTTGCAGCTTGACTGGTTCGGTTCGCTGAAAATGTCCCTGTGGCCGGTTATTTTTTCTCTTCTTTTTACGGATATGTTTGACAGTATCTCCACGTTTGTCGGCGTGGCGGAAGCGGGCAACATAAAAGACCCAGACGGCCAGCCGCGCAACATCAGGCGATCGCTCATTGTGGATTCACTGGCTACCATGGTATCGGGTCTGTGCGGCACCAGTTCCGCGACAAGTTACATCGAATCCGCGACCGGCATTAAAGAGGGTGGAAGGGGAGGCCTCACCGCAGTCGCGGCAGGAGCGCTGTTCCTGCCGTTCATGTTCATGCATCCACTGCTCTCGATCGTGCCTGCAATCGCCACAGCGCCGGCCCTGGTGCTTGTCGGGGTGTTCATGATGAAGCCGGTCACGAATATCGCGTGGGACCGTTTCGAGGACTCGATTCCTGCATTCATAGCGCTTATCCTGATACCGCTGACCTTCTCCATAACGCAGGGGATCATATGGGCATTCCTCTCCTGGACCGTGATCAAGCTCATGCTTGGAAAAGGGAAAGAGGTCCCGGTCATGCTCGTCATTATTGATGCGCTGGCGATCGCCTCGTTTTTTATTTAACGGTGGATGTGCCTGCGATGTGATGCGTGTGCCCAATGACCGGCAAGAGCTATCTTTGGTAGGTGAGAAGTTTTGATAAAGGAAAAGAATGCAACCAGACCTGCTTGTTCTCCGTATCCCCGTGATCCTTCTCGCGCTCACCATTCATGAGTATGCCCACGGGTATGTTGCATGGCGCCTGGGGGATCCAACGGCAAAGAACGCCGGACGGCTTACCTTCAACCCGATCGCGCACCTCGATGTTTTCGGCACCATCATGCTCATGTTCGGCCCGTTCGGCTGGGCGAAACCGGTGCCGGTGAATGGCTACAATTTTGCAAATCCAAAGAGGGACTCCCTCTGGGTCAGCCTTGCCGGACCGGCATCGAATATCATTGCCGCTGTTGTGTTCGGCTACACCTATCGAATGCTGGGCGCACTGGCTCCCGAAGCGTTTGCCAATCCGCAGGTGCTCATTTTCTTTCAACTCGCCATTCTCATCAATATCGGCATCGCTTTTTTCAACCTCATTCCTGTACCACCTCTTGATGGGTCGCATATTCTACTCAGCCTTCTTCCTAACCGGTTGATACCGTCTTACTTAAACAAGATGCGGTTCGTTCCGACCATATTCCTGATCATGCTGGTCGCCGAATGGATGTTCCATATTCCGGTTTTTTCCTCGATCATGAATCCTCTTTTTACCCCGTTCAAGGCGTTCTGGTATTTTGTCATTTTCTGGAAGTTCTAGGCAAAAAAGCAATCGAGCATGCTTGACTTCAATCAGCATTCCGCAATCATCAATCTGCAATCCCTTATTCCCTTGCCCGAATCTCCCAGCAGGAAGTATTTTCCAACTGTTTTTCAGGTTCTGCAGGGCGGGCCCATAACTCAGTCGGTTAGAGTAGCGGACTCATAATCCGTTTGTCCTAGGTTCGAGCCCTAGTGGGCCCACCATTTCAGCAGACAAAAGGAGGGATTTTGCAGCCGTTTCCGGTATGCAGTGCACCAAAAGCGGGAAACAACCTGTTTTTAATAAAAAAGAAGCACCTGATTTGACTGGTGCTTCTTTTTTTCATATATAAGCTTCTACGGTTTGTGGAGGAACTATGCTTCGTGATCTCACGCTTCTTATGCAGTTGCAGGAAATCGATTTAAGAATACATGAACAGGAACTTGCCAAAGAACAGCTTCCCATAACGGTCAAGGAACTGGAACAGGCAATTGCCAAAGCGCAGAAGGGTCATGACGCCGCCGTAAAGAAACTTGCAGAAGCGGAAGGCGAACTGAAAAATTTCGACGACCAGATCAGGCAGGCCCAGGAGGGCCTTGAAAAAAGCCAGGAACGGCTGAACTCTATCAAAACAAACCGTGAGTACGATGCGGTCCATGCCGAGATCGAGACGCAGAAGAACATGGTCGCAAATTCCGAAAACCGTAAAAAAAAGCTGACCGAAGATATTACTCGTCTAAAGGAAGCCAAGGAGACCGCGCGGCAGGAGCTGGAAAAAATAAAAACCGACAGTGAACCCACGATGGCAGATCTCAACGGCAGGATCGACGCCATTGATTCGGTCATTGCCTCTATAGTCAAGGAACGGGAGGAGGTCGCGCCGTTGGTGGGTAAATCCAGTCTGCGCACGTACGATCAGATCAGGAGGCGCAGGAAAACCGCCAAGGTGATCAGCATGGTTGATCAGGCCCGTACCTGCACCATCTGCTACAAGGTGCTTGAGCCGCATATCATCAGCGAGGTCAAGCGGTCGAAGAAAATCAACCTTTGTCAGAGTTGCGGCTCCATACTTATCTGGAATACAGGTAAAACCCAGGAGGCTCCGCCGGCATAAGGCGGACCGGACCGCTGGCCCGTTTCCCCCGGCGCGGTCGACATAACCATACTACGTACCCGGTGGTATACCAGATGCGAGGCATGTTTCTTTACCGGCGGATGATCAGATATGCGACGGTGTATTGGCCACTCGTCGTACTGTCGATCACGCTTTCGTTCCTGGTCGTTAATTTTGAGGCGATCTCCCTGTGGTTCGGGGCAACGCTGGTAAAGACCCTGTTTGAGCCCGGGGGGATTTCAGCGCCGTCGTCCGAATTTTCGATTACCGGTATAAACGAAGTCCTGAAGTACTATACCTATCTGCTAGTCAGGCGCGACGATCCGCTCGAATCGCTCAAAATGGTCTGCCTGCTCATGGCATCCGCATTTCTGATGAAGAACATCCTGCTGTACATCAAGGCACTGGTCATGGCGCAGCTGAACCTCAGGATCGTGCGCGACATGCGTGACCAGCTGTTCAGCCATGCTCTCACCCTGCCGGTCAGCTATTACGACCGCTCGCGTTCGGGCGCCATCATGTCACTGGTCAACAATGACGTTTCCATGATCAACCAGTCAATGACCGGCACGTTTGACAAGCTTTTTGCCGAGCCCATGCGGGTGCTGTTCTTTGTGACCATGTTGCTTATTATCAATGTCAAACTGACCCTGGCCGTGTTCATCGTGTTTCCCCTCTTGGGATTTCTGATCGCCGCAATTGGCAAAGCCGTGCGCAGGCGAAGCAAGCGGATGCTGGAGAGCATGGCCGGGCTGCTTTCGATCATGCATGAGGCCGTGGGCGCCATCCGAGCGGTCAAAATGTTCAATATGAACGAGTTCGAGGCATCCAAGTTCAAAAACGAGAACAGCCGGTTTATTTACCGCTCCTTTAGATCGGTGAAGGTCTCGGCGCTGTCAAGTCCTTTTACCGAGCTCTTGGGCGTTCTTGTGGTCATTATTCTGCTCTGGTACGGCGGCCAGCAGGTGCTCTTGAGCGGCGGTTTCGGCGCCGAGGATTTTGTCAGGTTCCTGGTGTTCCTCTTTTCCGTGTTTACGCCGCTTAAAACCCTCGGCACCATCAATAACACGCTGCAGCGCGGTTTCGCCGCCGCCGAAAGGGTTTTTTCAGTGCTCGATGCACCCTCAGAACCCATAGCACGACAAGAAGCGTCGCTCTTTCCCGTATTTGAAAGGGAGATCGCCTTTTCAAATGTCTGTTTTACCTATCCCGGATGCAGCGACGAGGTGCTGCACGACATTACGTTCACGCTTAAAAAAGGCAGTATCATCGCGCTTGTAGGATCAAGCGGGAGCGGGAAGTCGACTCTGCTTGATCTCCTGCCGCGGTTTTATACGGTGAGTTCCGGCGTCATTGCGGTCGATGGCAGGGATATCAGGGAAATCGACCTTGCGGGCCTGCGGAGCCTCTTTGGTATCGTATCGCAGGAGACCATACTGTTCAATGACACGGTCAGAAACAACATCGCCTATGGTTTGAACAGCGTGCCGCAGGAACAGGTGATTGAGGCGGCCGGAGCAGCGCAGGCATGGGAGTTTATCGAACGCCTGCCCGAAGGCCTTGAAACCATGATCGGCGAGCGCGGGGTCATGCTCTCCGGCGGCCAGCGTCAGCGCCTGGCCATTGCGCGGGCGCTCCTTCGCAATCCCGCTATCCTGATTCTCGACGAAGCGACTTCGTCGCTTGACACTGAATCGGAAAAGCTGGTGCAGGAGGCCATCAACCGGCTCATGGAAAACCGGACCGCGCTTGTGGTCGCGCACCGGCTTTCAACCATCCGTCATGCAAACGAGATCATCGTACTGGAGAACGGCCGCATCGTGGAGCAGGGCAGCCATGAGGAGCTGCTGCGGTTGAACAAACGGTACCGGTATTTTTACGATATCCAGTTTGCTGTACCTCCGGCCTCAACCTGATTGGTCCCGTACTGAAATAAAAAGCGCCGCCCTCCTATGCGGGCGGCGCTCTCTCCACTTTACTACCGGAGAACAGGTTCCGTTACTTTATCAGAACGGCGTTTCATCCGCAGCGGTCTGGTCGTGCTCTGCGGTCTTCGGGGCTGCCGCGCTGGTGCCCGACATCCCGTTGGCGCTGTAGATCGACGCCCAGAGCGCCTTCCAGCCCTTCGTGGCATGGTCTTCTGATTTGTAACGGACCCAGACCTCCTGGTTCTGTTCCTGGGCCGTTTCCAGGGTGATCACGAATCCGTGCGTGTACTGTCCGACCGGCTGTTTGAACTGCACCACCCTGCCGAACTTGACAATACCTTTAGGATCGATGAAATCAATCCCGCGCTTGAACGCCGTTGGCTTGATTGCGTCGAGCATTCCTGCCAGGATACTCCTGGATTTCCGTGCCGCTTCCTCGTTTTGGTAGTACGAGAACACGGCGCCCAGACCCGTAATGATCTTGAAGGAGTGGGTGGATCCATTCCGTCGGCGATCCTCCGGGATTTCTGTTACCGGACCGGCATAAATGATCTTTGATACCTGATATGACTCATTACCACAGGTAAAGCATACTGAACTCATAATACTGCTCCTTAATGATGAAAGTAAAACAGACAATTAATCAGGTGGACAGAAGTGCGCTTTCCCCGGGATTTTTGTCCGCAATGTAGATGAACAAATTCCATGCCAATGACTGCGGACCGTCTGAAACGGCAAAAATACGCCTAAAAGAGAAGAAGGGCATGAACGAAACCGTCGCAATTTTGCGAATGAACACCTTCGAGACGCAATTTTGCGACTGTATATGAGGATGGTTGAGACAGCCAGGGATTACTCTTTTGCCGCCATCATCTTTTTGATCATGCCGAAGTTGGGGGCCAGGTAATCAATGGCAGAGAAAAGAGTGTAGAGTGCAGGAATGATCATGACCCAGAATCCGGGATGAAAGCCCCAGAGCGTATCAGGCATCCAGGATATATGATACGCCTGAAGAGCGAGCACGAGGAGAACGCCAAAGATGCCGATTCCCTGCAGGATCGCCTTGGCTTTCCCGGACGGCCGGGCCGCAAGTACGTAGCCGCCCGAAGCGCAGGCAATACGCAGGAGCTGCAGAAACGCGTCACGATAGAGAAACACGAGATACAGCCACCAGGGAATGATGCCCGCAATCATGAAGGAGATGAAAATGGTCTGGCGGGAGAGGCTGTCAGCCACCGGGTCGAACACCTTGCCGAAATCGGTGACCATGTTCCGGGCGCGTGCGATCCGCCCGTCGAGCGCGTCAGAGACTTCAATAAGCAGCGCCAGCCCTGAACAGATCAGTATCCATGAGATCGCGTCGGGATTGCGTGAACCGCTGACAAAGACAAAAGCGAACACCGGGGCAATGAGTATCCGCAGCAGCGTAAGCGCATTTGCACTGTTCATGATCACCATTCTTTCATTGCAGGTGTTTCACCGTATACCCATGGTGCAGAGATCCGTATCACGTCAGAAAATCGCATATGCCGCCTGAAAATGCCACAGTGACCCGCGATCTGCGCAGCCGGGGCGCTATTGTCATTTATAGCAGTATGCGTTATAATCAAACTTACTTGGCGCATCACGGTCGCGTCCGGGGACAGGTACTGTGGAACTCTTAAAAAAAATGGCAAAAAGCATCCTGATCGGATCCCTTACCGGCCTGGCCATTGCGCTTTTCAGCCAGTTCTTTTTTCAGGACCTGATCGACCGGCTTGAGTGCGTTACCTACTACATGAGGGCGAAGTGGGAGAACACCTATCTTTCCAAGGAGCGGTTGGACAAGCTTGCCGAAGAAAATAACAGTATTTATATCGTGGACATCGATGACCGGAGCATGCAGAAGCTCGGGCTGTACTGGAACTGGGACCGTTCCTACCAGGCTGAAATGATACGCCAGCTCTCGGCCCATTTTCCCGCGGCCATTATCTTTGACGTGCTGTTCAACAATCCAGAGGACCAGAATCACCGGCACCGGATCAACAGGCTTCTTGACAAGAGCAGCGGGGGCGGCGCCGTACACCCCTTGCCTGCGCGTTCCCGAGAGGCGGTACTCGCATCGATCGACTACGACCGTCAGCTCATTGAAGCGACCCGAGACGCCGGAAACGTGTTTCACGGCATATGTCTTTCCGACGAGGGTGATTACAATGACTTCGGGCTTTCCCAGGTACAGCATAAAATGACCATGGCATGGCACGATTCGCTCAGCCCCTCCTCCGCGATCATGCTGCCGCAAGGCAAACTGACCGCGATTCACGAACGGAAACCAATCCTCGACGGTATTTTCCCGGAACTTGCCCGGGCAGCGAGGGGCATCGGCCACGTCAACATGGTTCCCAACGAGGACGGCGTGATCAGGGAAACCCCGCTTCTCTACCGCTTCGGCAACCATGAGCCGGTCTACTTTCCGATCAGCGTGCGGGCCATTGCAACGCTCTTCGGCACCCCGAACGATGAGATCGTGTTTGAACCCGGAACAATGCTTGATATCGGCAGGCCGTTCAAACTGTTCAAGGATTCCGCAGGGGTCATCACCTGTTCGTACCCCGGAGTGACCGTGGCGCAGGTCAGGGCGATTTGCGACAAGGCAGAGCAGATTCTTTCGCTGAAGCCCGCGCACAAAGTTGACGTGACATCGTTCTGCGCCGCTAGCCGCGACAGTGCGGGCAGCGTCACCCTTGAAATGAACGTGCCTGGCCCCATGCCCGCGGAACTGGTCGATGTGCTGGTGTCCTCTTCCTTACAAGAGGCCCTGTCACTCGGTCCAGGCAGTACGGTCGCGCTTGACTCAACGATTACCGTTGAACGGGACTCGTCCGGAATAAACTGGATCGTCAGGGCCCCGTATGATGTGGAAGAGTGGTGGTTTTCCCGCACCGACCTGGAGACGGTTTCCCGGATTACCTTTGACGACCTTAAACTCATAAAACGCGGTGAGCGCCGCCTCCTGTTTCATACCGTTGTGGTCCGCAGCCGCGACGGCGGCCTGGTTTCCGGCATCCCGGTGCTGCGGGGCCGTACCCTGACCGAACTGTGCCGAGCGGGATGGGACCGCATCGCAACCATGCGCAACGGCTCGCGCATGGATTTCGGCCGTCCGCTCCGTATTCCCCTGGTTGAGGAAAACCGGCACATTATCACCTATTTCGGACCCAAGGCAAAAACATTTCCCCTGTATAGCTTCTATGACATCTTCAAAAACCGCGCGCAGGGCGAGTTTGAAGGGAAGATCTTTCTGGTCGGCTCAACCGCGCCGGCGCTGTTCGATATCAAGGCGGCACCGCATGACCGCAACTATCCGGCCGTGGAAATTCATGCCTCGCTCATCAATTCCTTTCTGAGCGAAACCTTTGTGCGCCGCCTTGCGCCGTGGCAGGATTTCCTGGTCCTGCTGCTCATGGCCGGTATTGTCGGTTTTTTCTCCTACCTGTTCAAACCGCTTACCGGCGGAATTCTCACGATCAGCGCGGTGTTCATCTATTTCCTCGTTGCCATGACGCTGTTCGGCGGCGACCACCTCTGGATCGAGATTGCCCGCCCCGTGTTCGCGATCCTGCTCACCTTTACCGCGGTGATGGCGTACCGGTACATGACCGAGGAGAAGGACCGCCTGTTCCTGCAGAACACGTTCAAGCAGTATCTTTCGCCCCAGCTCATCGACATCATGTACAAGCAGCGGCAGCAGCCCAAGCTCGGCGGCGACGAAGGCGTCCGCACCGCGTTTTTCACCGATATACAGGGGTTCTCCACGTTTTCGGAAAAGCTCGGCTCGCCGGTCAGGCTCGTGGAGCTGCTCAACGAGTACCTTTCGGAGATGACGAGCATCCTCCTGCGCCACTACGGCACGCTTGATAAGTACGAAGGCGACGCGATCATCGCGTTCTTCGGCGCGCCCATGCCCATGGAGGACCATGCGCAGCAGGCGTGCCATACGGCGCTTGATATGCAGGAAAAGCTCGCGGCCCTGCGCGACAAATGGAAAGGCGAGGGCGACAAGTGGCCGCAGATCGTGCACGGGATGCGGATGCGCATCGGCATCAACACCGGCGCGATCGTGACCGGCAACATGGGGTCCCGCGTGCGCATGAACTACACCATGATGGGCGACGCGGTGAACCTGGCGGCCCGGCTCGAAAGCGCGGCCAAGCAGTACGGCGTGTACACCATGGTCAGCCAATTTACTCATGACAAGGTG
>JAFGDP010000031.1 GCA_016932075.1 Chitinispirillaceae bacterium
CTGTTTCTTACGGATTGAATCCCTAAAATCCACCTTTAAATCAACCTTTTCACTGGGGAGTTTTTAATGCAGCGGCACAAATCAGCTAAGAAGGCGGCGCGGCAGAGCAACAAGGCAAACATCATTAACCGTGCGTTACAATCACGAACCAAGGTAGCCCTTAGGCATGTTCTCGAATCAAAAAACAGGAGAGCGGCATTACCCGCTCTGCAAAAGGCCTTTTCTTTGCTTGACAAATGTGTTAAAGGAGGCCTTGTCCATGCGAATAACGCGTCAAATAAAAAATCCCGTTTATGCAAATTTGTCAATAAGCTTGCCGAATAAGCTTGTCAGGAACAGAAGCGGCGTCCGTAACTTCGCGAAAAATAATCTTGTTTACATGCATAATGCATAGAGTAAAAAGTAAAAATACCCTTACGGCATCGTTGCGCCGCTCCCTGGCGGTTCTTGCGTTGCTTACGGTGTCTTCTTCGGCATATCAGGTACAGCCTCCATTCTGGGCCGCAAAGATAGACAGCGCTCTTCATGTGCGCGACCGCTGTTTCAAAGCTCTCTTTAACGACACCCTGAATTTCCGCCTGAGCGATCTTAACAAAATACAACAGGACGAGTTATGCACGCATTTACTTGAAAATCAGGATCCATCGAGCCAGTGGTACTATTTTTTTCTGGGAATTCTTGAATGCGAACGGACAGTGAGCGATTCGTCGGCGCATTTTGCGGCAGCTCTGACTGCCGCCCAGCAGGATCCCGGCTCTACATGGGCGCTGTTCGTTGAGTTCACGCGAAACCGGAAGGCATTATGGGCCGAACGATGCCTTCTGCGGCTTGAAAAACTCATGCTCGCCTCAGGGGCCCAGTCGGCGCCTGCTATCGCGCAGCAACTGCTGTTCTACGCTCACCTGAGCGAAAAACAGAAAAATTTCAAAAGCGCATTCGGCTACTATTCCTGGGCTGAGCGTTTTGACCGGAATCAACCGTGGTCATTGCTCCACCGCATGTGGAACTGCCTCCCCTCACATCCCCAATTATGTGCATCAACGTTGAAGCAGCTTGTTAATCTTGTATATAATTCGTGGATTCTGCAACTCCATGGCATGTCCCACCTGTATACGTGGCTGCGTTTTTTCATGATTTTTCTTGCCGTGACCGTTTTTACCGGATTAGGTTTTCGATACCTCCCCCAGGCGGTCCATTTCATTGCCGATCGCTTGCCTGAGGATACGCCGACGCCCCTCAAAACGTTTCTGCCGGTCTGCCTGGTCCTTTCATTTATTTCTTTCGGTCTAATCCCGTTTTTATGGCTTATTGTATTCCTTACATGGAGATTTACCGACAAAAAGGAAAAAGTCGTTTTTTTCTTTGCGCTTCTGATCCTTTTCTGCGCCCCTTTTGACGTAAGAATACGCGAGATGTTCCGCCAGGCGCTTATGCCGCAAGGGTCACTGACGCTTTACTCCCGCGCCTCGGAAGAGGGGTACTCTTTATCGCTGCATCAACGTGCGCTGGAAAAAATCGTCATTGATCGTTCTGATATGTGTGCCTTGATGACCGCTTCGCTGTGTGCCTTGAAAAAAAGCGACACGGCGGCAGCCTGTTTAAGTGCCAGAAGCGCGCTGGCGCTCAGACCGAACGATCCCGTTGTTCTTCTTCTTGCCGGAAACACATCCTATGCCTCCAATGACTTCAAAACCGCCGCATCTCATTACCAGACAATTCTGAGCAGGTACCCCAGTCAGATGGACGCCCGCTTCAATCTTGCGCAGTGTTACGCGCGGAAATCCGATACAACCATGGACCGGGATTTCATGAAAATCCTGTCATTGAAAGATCAGAATACCGTCAATAATTTCATCAGCACAAACGAAATGTATTTTTCGGACAACTGGCCGATGCTTCGCCAGATTTTCCCGTTATCCCATTCCGCCTCCTACTTCTGGGACGCGCTCTTCCCGGCTTACAACGGTACATGGGCTTCCGCAAAAAACCTGTGGGGTGCTTCATTCTTGGGATTGTCCCCCCGCCATTCACTCGTTGTTTTTATCATACTCCTGCTGTCATTTGTACTATGGAACGTTTTTATTGTTTTGACTAAACGCGCGCATCCCGGGATGACCTGTCGTCTGTGCAAACGAGCCATATGCGACGGCTGTAAAAAAGGAGAACTATGCAGCGCCTGCTTTCGTGCCACCAAGTCCATAAGAAACGTCAAGATGCTTGCGGCAATTCAAACGTCAATCATTCAGAAACGCCAGTCGTATTATCGCCTTGCCGAATATTTGCTTGATATATGCCTCCCGGGCAGCGGTATGCTTTTCTCAAAAAGGCACTCTCTTATAGCCGCCCTTTTTATCGTTGTCCTTACGGGTATAGTCTATGCGTCATATCTCTTTTTATTGAACATCCATTCAGGCTACCCTCTCTTGCTTGTCTACGACAAACTTGAACAGGTGCCGTATTTTCTGATGGTCTATAATTTTGTTTTCGTCATTCGTGCCGTCTTCGCGGCATTCCGGAAGAAAGAACCGGTTATCGTATGATAGCTCGCGCCGAGAGTGCTCATGCTAAAGGAGGACCGGGTGGTTCTTAAGGGATCTTTGCGGGAATTCATCCTTGCCGACATTTTTAACCTGCTTGCCCAGCAGAAAATCACCGGCAAACTTCTGCTTTCCACCGGCGAAAAGGAAGGCGTAATCATTTTTAAGGAAGGCGTCGTCGTCGGAGCGATTAAGGGCGAGGAGCAGCTTGTCAACAAGGTCTTCAATCTGCTTATCGGCGCTTACCGGTACCCTCGGGAGGAAATACAGGGTATTTTCCGGACCCATGAAAACAATATCAACAATCTGTTCAAAGAGATTGTTCACCTTAATCTCGTGCCTAAAGACGTCCTGGAATCGTATGCGGTTTCGGTCATTGAAGACATCGTCTGCTGCTTTTTTCTGTGGATTAAAGGCACCTACCATTTCACATCCGCACGATTTGTTGACAATCTGGCCGCTTTATGCGTGGCAATTTCGGTCGAAAACATCATAATGGAGGCCATGCGTCGGGTGGACGAATGGCACCGCATGGAAAAGCTCATTCATGACGATATGGTCTTTGTCCCGAGCGAACGGATTGCGAAAGGTTCAATTAAAGATGTCAGCCCTTTTCAGCAGGCGGATGAATTTGTCTATTCAAAAATAGACGGCATATCAACCGTAGCGACAATTTTCCGCACCTCCTGTCTTACCGAATACAAGGTATACGAATCTCTCAATACTCTCCTTGCGGCAAAACGAATCACGCCGCTGTCCGCGAGGATTTCTCAATCGGTGGTCGCGGCTCTGGAAAAGAAAGAACTTGAGGAAAAACGGGCGACGACCTCCTTCAGCACGATAGCCGCGATACTCATTACTGCGGCGATCATTTTCGTGGCGTTGTTTATCGGAAAGTTTTTTATTCATGGCGTGGTATTCTCCGACCTTACCTTGAAAGCACGCTTAAGCGCGCTTGAGCTGCCTCTTGCGGAAGCCCTGCAGAAATCAACGATAGCTTCTCTTCAGTACCATGCTTTCTATGGCATCTCTTCTCCGGATTCTGACAACCTAATAAAAAATTCGCTGCTACTGAAAATCGACGTGAGGCCCCTATCGGAAATGGACGCTTTAAAAAAAACACCTCGGAAGGAAAAGATATGAATGAAATGCGGGGAATAACAAAAAATAATGTTTAACAACGCCTCTCTTGCATGAGGAAATACGTCCGAACTATATTAACTGAATTATGGGATAACAGGAGCAGGGCGATCGTCCGTCGGCGGCTTTAAAAGCTCAGGTACAATACAAAGGATTATTGCATGGCTTCAATTAACTACGCAGCTCGCGAAATCAGCGTAAAAATAGTATACTATGGACCAGGCTTAAGCGGGAAAACCACCAACCTGCAGATTATCCACCGTAAGATACCGAAGGAGCATAAAAGCGATATGGTTTCCCTGGCAACGGAAACCGACCGGACGCTGTTCTTTGATTTCCTTCCACTTGATCTGGGCACCATTAAAGGCTTTTCAACGAAATTCCAGCTTTATACCGTTCCTGGACAGGTATACTATAACGCGACACGAAAACTTGTATTACGCGGAGTCGACGGCGTCGTTTTCGTAGCTGATTCTGCAGCGGACAAAATGCCGGAAAATTTTGAAAGTTTCCAGAACCTTGAGGACAACCTTGCGGAATACCATTACAAACGCGAGGAAATCCCTATTCTTCTCCAGTACAACAAGCGGGATCTGCCCAATGCACTTCCTATAGAAGAACTGCAGCGGCAGTTTAACAAGTACAATCTGCCTTGGACAGAGGCCGTGGCGAATAAGGGCATAGGTGTTTTTGACTCTCTTAAGCTTATGGGGAAAATTGTCATCGACAGCCTGAACAGGAAATATTCACGCTTGTCTCGGGGAGCATCGGCAGTTTCCCAGGGTAGAGCTCCCCAGCCTGCACCCCAGGCGTCCCCACGCCCTGTGCAGCAGCCTTACCAGCAGCCGGCACAGCAATACCAGCAGCAGCCCTATCAGCAGCCGGCACAGCAGCCTTACCAGCAGCCGGCACAGCAGCCTTATCAGCAGCAGCCTTACCAGCAACCGGCACAGCAGCCTTATCAGCAGCAGCCCTATCAGCAGCCGGCACAGCAGCCTTATCAGCAGCAGCCCTATCAGCAGCCGCAGCAGAGATACCCTGTACCGGGTCAACAGCCAGGAAACCCTTCAGCGTCCGGACCTGTCCAAACTTCTCAGGGAGTACCGTTGCACTATACGCCTTCGCCGACCGAAGGAAGGCATCCGGTTCCGCCCCATCATTCGCAGCAGCCTGCTCAGGCGAATCAGGGCAGACAGCAGTTCGGTTTTGTAAATTTTGAACCGCTTCCGCTCGAGACAGCCGCTGACGCATCATCTGCCGAGCAGGTTAACCCTGTTGCATCTGACGTGCCGTCTGATGAGCCTCCAGCGCCCGCTGCTCCAGAGGAACCGAAGCAGAAGCCGATAGCACCCCAGGGTCCCGCTGCTCCGAAACAGCGCGCGCAATCGAAAAACCAGATAAACGAAAGAGATTACAGCGTTTACCGCGTTGATTCCGCTCAGCCGTCCCCTTCGAATAACAGCAATGGCGCTGACGAAAGCGATATCCGCTCTATGGATAAAAACGACATGCCTCCCGGCAAACAGCAAAAGGGATTTCTTTCAAAGTTTTTCAACAGAGATGAACAATGAAAGACATGATTCTTTTTCCGGAAGATATTGACCGGCTCAACACCGTTCTCGCGCCGCTTGTTACCAAGTCGAAACTGCTGCTGGCGGTCCTTATCAATCGTGATGGCAGAGTGCTGACCCATCAGGGCAATCTGGGAAAGGTTGATATCGTTTCCCTCGCTGCGCTGGTCGCAGGAAATACTGCCTCCACGCTGGCTATCGCCAACCTGGTGGGAGAAGCGGAATTCTCCGCGATGTACCACCAGGGCAAGGACAAGAACATTTATATCGATTCTATAGATGACAACACGTTTCTCTCCGTCGTTTTTGACGATCAGACGAACATCGACCGCGTCAAGGTGTTTATCAGGCAATTTGAACGCCAGCTTAAAGAAGCGTTACATCTTGTTTACGCAAAGGACGAGGATCAGATAGACCTTGACCTCGATATGGGAAACAACTCTTTTCAGCATATACCGCAGGAATCAGGCAGCCCTCAGCAGCGTCAGCCTTCGTATCCCCAGCAGCAGCAATATTTTGAGCCTCACCCGCATCAGCCGGGCGGGACGACACCGCCTTTTCAACCCGGCGAGCAGTACGGACAGAACAAAAAACGGCAGCATCCTTCCCGCGGGTAAGCGGTCCGAAGTATCTGCCGGAGTGCCGATCAGCGGAAAAACGTCAGCGTTCCTGCGACAAAAACAGCTGTCACTATGGATGCCACCACTATGAACAATAATCTGCGGCGGGACATGCGGTGCCTTGAAGAGCCGTTGCCGAACTCTTTCAGGCGTATCTCTTCATACGACGTATCATCAGGCAAGCCGACTTCGTCCAGATAGGTCTTTGACGACCATCCGGTTTGTTCGTCGGAACCGCAATGCGGACAACTGCGGGCGTTCATCCTTATTTCGCCGCCGCAATGCGGGCAGATCGATGTGTTAGTATCGGCCGACATGATCGCAGTGTCCGTTTTCGATAAAATATATTTTTATCATAACGGCCGCAGGTAAAAGACAAACAGGCGGCACAGAACAGGTCTTTCGAGGTCTATATGCACACGGTCTCGCATATCTTGTCCGCTCTTCTTTTCCCGTTTTTCACCGGCGCGGCAGGAGTGTTTTTTTTCGGTAATCCGGTCAGACGGCCGGCTGTCCGGGGCCTTCTGTTCCATTCCATCTATTCGAATCAATTCAGGCCTGCCCTTTCGTCCGTTCCGGCAAAGCTTTTCAGCGCAATCATCCACCGCATAAAAAGCAACTCCTTCGTTCCGATAACCACACATGACGCTATGAATAGAAGCGCCGATGGTACTGCTCAATGGCAATTCCTCCTGACTTTCGATGACGGATGCCGCAGTTTTTACACCCGGGCTCTCCCTGTCTTGGAAGCGTTGAATGTAAAAGCCACTCTTTTCCCGGTTGCAGGGTACCTCGGAAAGACGTCGACATGGGACGTTTTGCCGGTGTTTTCCCATCTGTCCAAATCAGAGGTCAGGGAAATAAGCGGGCTCGGCCATGAAATCGGAAGCCACAGCATGACGCATCCAGACCTTGCTTTCCTCAACGACCGGGACCTTTCCGAAGAGCTGAACGGCTCAAAAAAATTACTTGAGGACGTCACCGGTAAAAAAGTCACCTCCATTTCTTTCCCCTACGGCAGCTGGAATAAACGGGTATGGGACCGCGCCGTGGAAGCGGGCTACCGGTGCGGTTCCATTTACCGGAAACACCGCCACGCTCTTCCCGGGCTTTTTCCCGTATTCGGCGTCTATGGTTTTGATACGCCGGAGGCGGTGCTTTCGAGGCTCTCGTCGAATAAACCGCTGTCTACTTCTGTGGCATTGGCAAAAATGGTCAGCCATTTTGCCAAAGGGGCTCCGGTCTGGAAATTTGAAAAAAAATACAGGATAGGCAGGAACACATAATCTCTCCGGAGACCCCGCTTACCGCAAAACCTTGAATATGTCCTCTGCGGCGACCGCTCCTTCCCTCACTATGCGTACAGTCTCATCAGCATCTATTCCGACAATCGTCGACGGAGGGGACGCACGCAGAAAACCGGCATCAATAAAAAAATCGATCGACGCGGAAAATGCAGCGCATATGTTCTCCGGATCGCCGACGTACGGTTCGCCGCTGAGATTGGCGCTTGTTGAATAAAGGGGATGGTCAACGTATCGGAAAAACTCCGTTACAAAGGGATGGCTCGAAACCCGGACGCCTATCCCCCTTATGTCTGATGACGAAGGCAGAACAAGCGTAAGGCCACCCGGCCAGAACCGCCGGGCAAGCCGCTCGGCGACAGGCGGGAATATGACAGGCAGTCTTAAAAAAAAGCTCCGGTCCGGCGCTATGCAAATAAGCGGCTTATCGGAAGCGCTCCGTTTTACAGAAAGTATCCGTTCCTCTACCCCGCCGACTCCGTATAAACCGCCCAGGCCATAGACGGTCTCTGTCGGATAGATAAAAACGGCGCCTTCCGCGGCGGTACGCGCGATGCGTTCGAATCTCTTCCGGCCACTCGAAGTTTCCAGCAGGGCATCCAGCGGTATCCGCTCAGACTTCGTCATCACCGAACCGTTTTCGATATTCCCTGACTTTCCCGCGCGTTTCCTTGTCGGCGCACCCCAGTATTTCAACGGCAAGCAGGGCCGCATTGACTGCGTTCCCGATACCGACGCACGCTACCGGAATACCCGACGGCATCTGCACTATTGAGAAAAGCGCATCGTTGCCGTTGAGCGGACCGGACTCCGCCGGCACTCCGATTACGGGAATCGCCGTCATGCTCGCGATCACCCCGGGAAGATGGGCGGCGAGCCCCGCAATCGCGATGATGACTGAAAACCCGCTCTTTTCTGCGGTACACGCGAATTTCTTGATCCTGTTCGGCGTGCGATGTGCGGAAATAACCAGGGTCTCAAAAGGAATATCCAGCTCACGCAAGACACCTTCCGCCTTTTCCGCCGCGGCGGTGTCGGATTTCGAGCCTATGACTATTGCCACCTTGCCTTTCACGACATGTCCTTTCCTTGTTTTATTCCTGCGTGCCTGCTTTTCTGATGCGCGCCGTTCCTTTTGCACCTATGTCCCTGCGGAATATCTTTCCTTTAAAATCGATATCGGCAACCCCTTCGTAGGCAACGCTGATGGCATCGGGGAGCGTTTCCGCCCACGCGCTGACGCTGACGACCCTTCCGCCGCTGGTCACAAAACAGTTTCCCGCGTCAAGCGCAATGCCGCTGTGGTAGACATCGCGGTTCTCCTTCAAATGTTCCGCTGAATCAATCCCGGTAATGCGCCTGCCCTTGACATAAGGCCCTGGATAACCTTCTGACGCGAGGACAACGTTCACGCAGTACCCCGGACGCACTTTCATGTCGATCTGTTCGATCCCGCCTTCGGCGCAGGCGGTGAACATCTCGTACCAGTCGCATTCAACCAGCGGCAGTATCGCCTGCGTTTCAGGATCACCGAACCTGCAGTTGTATTCCACCACCCTGGGGCCTTCCGCAGTCATCATGATCCCGCAATAAAGCAACCCGCGGTACCGTGACTTCTCACGCTCCATTGCCTTGAGCGTGGGTGCCACGATCGTGGATTCTATCAGCACAAGTTCCTCTTTGCCGACCAACGGGGCCGGCGCATAGGCGCCCATGCCGCCGGTGTTCGGACCCCTGTCTCCGTCGAACACGGCCTTGTGGTCCTGGGCTATGGGAAGAACGCGGTAATCCCTGCCGTCGGTCAGGACGAAGACCGATGCCTCCTCACCCGTCATTTTCTCCTCAAGCACGACGCTGGCGCCTGCTTCGCCGAACATTTTTTTATCGAAAATATCGACGAGCGCGGACTTCGCCTCAGCCTCCGTGTCGCAGATGATCGCTCCCTTGCCGGCCGCAAGCCCGCTTACTTTTACGACGATCGGTGCTCCCCTGCGCGCAAGATATTCCAGCGCTTTTTTCTTTCCGGTGAACACGTCATACGCGGCGGTGGGAATTCCGTATTTTTTCATCAGATTTTTCGCGAAGGCCTTGCTGCCCTCGATCCGCGCAGCGGCTTTCGACGGCCCGAAAATCCGGAGCCCCCGTCGCATGAATATATCGACGATCCCCTCGACAAGAGGGACCTCGGGGCCGACAACCGTCAGATCAATCTCGTTGGCGACCGCCCACTCGGCCAGTTCCGCCCAGCCGGCCATTTTCTTTCCCACAACGGTGCAGCCGTCCCGTTCCATGCCTGGATTTCCCGGGTACGCATAGATGCAGAGCGGTCGGTCTGACCGCAGGAGCGCCTTGAGCAGAGCGTGCTCCCTGCCTCCGCTGCCGACGATCAGAACCGTGTTCATGTAGTCCACGACGAATCCCGCATGTTAATGGATAACGTTCTGATGACAAAAGGCCATGGTGATAAAATAGCACCCTGTATTGAGAATACGCAACACGACTTTTCCGCAAAAAGAGTCCGCGGATCTTTTATTGTCAGGTAAATGACACGGGCGCCCTCACCCGCAGCCGGGGAATGACGCCCGTGGATAACGTGGATTATCAGACGTCGGAAAACCGTATAGGCAGTCTATCGACTTTCTATCTTCACGATATGAACGGCGCTCGATGCGCCCGGCACCCGGCCAAGGTCGATGGATCGGGTCGCTTGACGGACTTCATCGCGATGGATCAGTTTCCCCGTGAGGTCATAGACGGACACCATGGACCCCTGTGCGATACCGGAGGGAACCATCACCCGCCCCATGATCGTTTTATACAGGGCGCTTTTTGAAACGAAGGGAACGGCCTTGACAACAGGGCGGAAATCGACGGCGGTGGTCGGTTCGCCTGTCACGGTGACCGTCGTGCTCCCCGTAATGCTGCCGCCGATGATGCTTGCCTGACAGTTGATGATCCCGGTCTCTCCGTCCCGTGATTTGACATAGAAGGCGAACTGGCCTCCTTCAAGCGCGGACCGGGCCTCTCCGATAAAATCACCCGCCCCTGACGCGGACATGGAGATGGAGTCGGCCCGTGAGCGCACGGCCCTTCCCGACGCATCGACATACGATATAAGAACACGGGTCATGTCTCCGCCGTCATAGATGACACTGGTGTCCGGCGTGAGCACCAGCGCTGTCGGCGTACCGGGCGTCGTTATCTGATGCGTCGCAAGTGCCGTTCCTCCGCTCGTGCTGGCATAGCCGACTGCCCTCAGGGTTCCCGATGCAAACGAGGTGCTCCACTGGTGGACCGGGTGAGGAAGACTCGTCCCCACCGATCCGGTGCCGTGCATGCCAAGGGAAGAGCCGTTGCGGAAAAGTTCGACCGCAGGGCAGTTGGTGAAAACGGTCACCGTGGTCGGCGAAGAGGAGAGCCAGTCGTTTGCGATATAAACCATATAGCCGCACGTGGAGGGATCGCGCTGGGACTGGTAGAAATAGCCGGCCAGCTTGAGGTTCCGGAAAATTCCGGCCACGCCGTGGGGCGAAAGATAGGGTGACGTGGTTATCCTGCCGCCGATCTCGGCCGTAGTGGCATTGGGGTGGCAGGAGTTGTAATCAAAACCGCACCACCCGAGCCTTCCCATGTTATACGAATTGGTTGCCGTGGTGTTCTGTTCGTTTATGTGCGCGGTCGCCTGCGTCAGCTGGGCTGCATCATTGTCCCAGGTGTGCACCTGCGGGTTCAGGTTGTGCCCCACGGCTTCGGTCGTAAGGTATGGATCCGGATCGGACGAGCCAGGTTCATGGAAGTTTCTGGTGTAAATATCTTCCAGAAACTCGTCGCCGTCGCTCTTGCGCACGCCGTGGGTCGGACGCGAAGGATCCAGTGTGCGCGCAGTGTTATTCATCGCGGTATACAATGCAGTACTGTTCGGTGATTCATTGACACGCACGCCGAAACTTACGATCGAGGGGCGGTTCCGGTCACGGTATATCATCTCCTCGAGGTTCTGTTGCAAAACGGTCTGCCAGGCACTGCCACCGAGATACATCCAGCCCGGCACCTCCTCAAGCACCAGGAGCCCGACCTCGTCGCACCTCTTGAGGAAATCCGGGGCCTGCGGATAGTGTGAACAGCGCACGATGTTGCATCCGAGTTCATACTTGAGTATGTCAGCGTCCTTTCTCTGCAAACGTGTAGCCGCGGCCCTGCCGAAGAAAGGAAAGGTTTCATGTCTGTTCAATCCAAGAAGTTTGTACCGGACACCGTTGACATAGAACCCGCTGTAAGCCGTACCAGGCCTTAATGGCCACAGGATGCGGAAGCCGGTCCGGTCTGTATGTTCGTCGACATAAGTTCCCCCATCCTGCACCTGCGTGTACACAGTATGGAGATAGGGATTGCCCGGCGACCAGAAATTGGTGACCGACCCGGCCGAGGTGGCGTAGGTGACGACCGAGGACGCGCCGGCAGCCAGCGTGCCGGTCGTCGAGCCCGAGGCAACGACATTGTTGGTATTGTCTACGATCGAGGTAGTAAGCGTATAGTTTTTCGATGACGCCGCGTTATTGACCAGCCTCACATGCGACGTGACCGTGCCGGTAGGGGCGCTCGACGACGATGTGGCGTTTGGGATCGATACCCAGTTCCACTCCACGTGCAGGGGATCGGTGACGATCAAGTTGACGTTGCGTACTATGCCGCCGAAAACGGAGAAATCGATCCTGCTGCCTGTCTCCGGCGGAATGCTTGACTGATAGGTAGAATTGACGCGGACGGCGATGACGTTGTCCGAACCCGTGGAGATCCGGCTGGTGACATCGATGGTAAACGGCGTATATCCTCCGGAATGGGTGCCGACCTGGTTCCCGTTCACATACACCGTCGCGCTGGAAGCTACGCCCTCGAATTCCAGCAGGAATCTGCGGCCGCTGTAGGCGGTCGGCGGCGTATAGTGCTTGCGGTACCATGAGACAAACGCCCAGGCCGCGCCGGAACCGCTTTCGCTTCCGCCGTTGAAGAACATGTGCTTGACCGTGATGTTCTGCTGGGGAAGGCAGACCTTTACCCAGCTTCCGGTCGAGTCATTAAGGGAAACGGCGGAATAGCTTGGATTATCGGTGTTGATAAACCGCCACGCCCGGTTGAATTTCATCGTCACGCGGTTTGAACTCTGGTGCACGAAAGGCGCTGCCTGAAGCATTGAAACGGTGACGACGACGATTGATACGCAATGTCCCAGAATGCCGTAAAAGCTCACCGTCCTTATCATAAACCCCTCCTTATCTTGCTTTCGCGAAAAACCTGTTTTAATATTCAGTTTGTTATATTATACATCCCTGCAGGTAATTCTTCCATCTATCTCAATTGAAACAATCCTCCGGATTTCGTCGTAACGCGCGGCAAGGAAATAAATTGTTTCCTGTCCGACTTATGAATGCCGCGTTTTCCCCTTTTCATGAACAATCCCGAATGCCGCCGCGTTACATGATCGACCTGATTAATGGCAAGATGCCGCCCAATACCTTGCGCGCATCGGTAAAAGAGAGGAGGGACAGCGCTTCCTCGATCGTGTGCCAGGACGGCGATCTACCGGGTTCACCGTCACTATCGGTTGATGCATAGCGCAGCAGAAAGTAATCTACGTGAAAACATTTTCCCTGAAACCAATAGGTGCTTTCACCCGCCATCCTCACCGGTTTCCCCGCGACTCCTGCCTCCTCCAGGAGCTCTCTCGCGGCCGCCTGCCCGGCCGTTTCTCCGGCCTCGATGTGTCCTTTGGGGAAAATCCAGTGAGCGGGGTTATTCCTCGCCTTGACAAGAAGCACTTGTGGCGGCGCCCCTGGTTTGACGACGATAGAACCGGCCTGCTTAATGCACGCGCCATTCTCAGCCATCAGGCATTCTTTCTACTCGGGCAAAAATCCTGCTGAATGTCTCTTTCACGTTCCGCAATTCCGATTCACGATTTCTTTCCCGCCACAGCATTTCAAACCTTTGAAGCAGTGACGCTCCCTCCTCAAGCAGTTGTTCTTTACTTTCATATATCTTCATGCATTCCAAGTTATTATATTCGTTTCTCTTTTTAAAAGCAATAAGACCCAATGTCCAGCGAACCGCCGCGGCGCTCCAGATGAATTCATCAAGATCCTGAACATTTCCGCAAAGCTTTCCGGATGCTTTCAGGTCATTGAAAACGTTGAAAATCGCTGTCGCGCGCAGATGATTCTTTTCTATAAGCGCGCCGTCCATCTCCTCGACTTCCCTTTCCCTGTTCCATGTCCCCGATATTCCGTTTACCCATGCGTACATGTTCCCGAAATGGTAGGAGCAAAGGCTGCCGAGTTCGCGGAGTGACCGTGCCACCTTTCCGGAGCGGTCGCCCCATTCGACGGCGGAAACCGAGGCGTCGAACTGCCACTCCTCCGGATATGACGCGCCGTTCCATGACAGCGCCGCGCCGAGCGCCATGCCGTGATATGAACCAGAAAGTAGATTCACGTGCCCGCAGTCGCCCCAATCGGTGTTCAGCAATCCGACGGCGCGGTTCTCGCGTCCGTAACGCGTCATCCTGCGGATGTTTACAGAAGCGGCGTCGATGTCGTA
>JAFGDP010000032.1 GCA_016932075.1 Chitinispirillaceae bacterium
CTCGCTGCATGCCGCGGGAAGCGCCAGGGGAATGCAGATCCTGTCACCCTCGAAAAGCGCCATGGCGGCATGCCGGTCGTTTAACAGCACACGGCGCATACCGATCTCCAGGAGCCATAGCCGGGCATGGCCCAGGAGAATGCGCGCCTTGGTTCCGGGGAATCCGTGCCGCTGAAGAAAATGCTCGACGGTCTGTCGCTCCCGGACCGGCAGTTCTTCGTATCCTGCGGGGCAGCCGTACATGCTCATCAACGGCGGCCTTTACTTTGCGGGCAGCGTTTCGCCGAACGCGATATCGAGCGCCGGTGTCGGGGTGTATTCATACCAGACGCCGACCAGCGACGATTCGGCCCAGTTGGTAATGTCCGCGTTTTCACCTTCCCCCCCTTCCTCACCGTCGGCGCCCAGGCAGACGAGATCGTACTCCGCGTACGTCCCGGGAAATTTGTAGACAAACTCCCTTCCCCACGGATCGGAAAAAGACCGGTTGAGTGAACCCAGGTTCGGCGGATACTCGCCGTTCGTGTCGCGGTACGATCCGATGCAGGCGATAATCTCCTGCATGGTCTCCCACGCTTTGCGCTGTGAGGGATAGATCAGGGGCCGGAAATTCGTTTCGGGATTCGCCGGGGGTATGCCCGGATAGTTGGATTTGGCGTAATTGCAGAACTCGTTGCCGATTTCCAGGTACGGGTGCGGGGGGAGCTGGCTCGTGTCGCCGGTATTGATAAAGGCGAGGAACGCCTGCTCGAATCCCGGCCTGATCGTAAGCACCACCCGCGCGCTCCCCGACTTCAGAAACGCCCGGTGCAGCGGATCGGGATGCTCCAGGTATTTCTTGAATTCCCATCGCCGGGGATGGCACCAGAAATACGGGTAAAGAAAGAACAGGACATTTTCCCATTCGATCGCGTGTTGCAGAAATTTGACCGTTTCGCCGTGCAGAAGCATGGTTTCGCGAACCGATTCGCTGAACACCATGCCGGAATCTTCTTCATACACATCGGACTCCAGCTCGCCCGGAACACCATCGGGAAAATAGCCGAACAGGTCTTTGCCCAGCAGCCATCGGAGCACGCCCTTCATGACCTCCTCGCGCTCTTTTTTCCGCAGGCTCAGGGAATCCTGCGCGCCGAGTTCCTCCTCGAGACGGGCCAGCTTGCTTTTCAGCATCTGGCGCTGCTCGTAGAAATTCGCCTGCGCGCCGTCATGGATCGTTTTCCACACCTGCTGCTGCCACGCCCGGAAATTCGCCTGGTCGATCACCGCATCCAGATGTATGGTCATGCTGAAAAACTTGATCTTCCAGATACGAACCCAGATCGCCAGCTTCCCGCTCCTTCCATCCCATTTGTCATACGTGTCGATTTTGATTTCAGGACCGGGCGTGCTCTCCAGTTTATAAAGATATCTGTTCGGGCCGCGCGTTTGATCGATCACCTTTATCCCGTACCCGTTATGAATATCGCCGTCAGGGCACTTTTCGAACGCATACGCGATATGCGCATCGCCTTCGATATGATAGCCCTTGGGAATCTCCGGCTCCAGGGTATATGCCAGCACGTGCGTTCCTCCGCACTGATCCTGCCAGTCGTGCCAATCGACGACAAACGGCTGTGAGAGAACCGGTTGAGGCGGTTCCTCGACAATGGCAACACCCCAGTCAGAAGCGATTTCCGAATAATTCCTCAGGCCGCTGGTATACCCTTCCAGGCCGATTTCATCGGGTCGCAGGGTAAACAGGTCTTCAAAACTGTCCTCGACCTGTCGCCGCAGTTCGTGTATCTGTATCAATTTGGAAAGCAGTCCCGAACCCGGTTCCGGAATGGCAATGTCCCAGGTGAGCCTGATCCCGCTGCGGAAAAGACCGACCTGCCATTTGCGTATCAGGCGGTAGTAATCGATCCGGGCCGCCCGGTCGGCAAACGGATTTTTTATCGTTCGCACGGTCTGGTCTTCCCTGCCCGCTTTGGAGCTGATCGTAAAACTGAATTTCTGCTCCTTGCGCGTCCGTGACGAGGCCTTGGAGGTCAGCTCGGCGGTATGGTTGCGCGACAGTTCCCTGGAGGTGCTGTCCGAATCCGAGACATTCAGCGCGGTCGTCGTGTTGACCTTGACCGAACCGTATGAAGCGCTCGCGCTGACGCTGGTATTGAGCCCCATGGAATGCTTCTCCTCGGAATTGACCGATTGCGACAATTCCGATTTCTCGCTTACGCCTTCCTCGCTGAATCCCTCGAAATAGTCGGTGGCGATCCGCTCGAACTCCTCGGAGGTGTTCGACCATTCCTTCTGCATCAGATTCACTTCCTCGCCCGGTGAAAGGGGGACCGAATAGACCAACTCCCCGCGTTCGATCCCGGCCGGATGGAACTCTACGCGTTCGAGGTGAAGGTAGCCGACGGGTTCCCGCTCGATGACCGATCGAAAAACGCCGATGAGCCTTTCGAGATTGCCAAGCGCCTCGTCCATGGCGGATACAACGCTCCGGCTGTCGCACGCGTCCGGGTCACTCAAGAGCATTTCGCCCAAACCGGAGACGGTTCGTACCATGGCAAGGGAATCGGGCGAGTTTTTCTCCGCCCAGCTTTTCAAACGGTCCATTCCGAACGGCGCGGCCGCTTCCGCCGAACGAGATCGCGCGCGGTTTTTTTTGGCCGGTCGCCGGTCGCTCTGCGCGGTCGAAAAAGCCTCGACAAGGCCGGCATATTCCTCCCGTACCCCCGCGAGAACCTCACGGCGCGCGGCAACGATCTCCTTTAAAAGAACGCACAGGTCATCGGAAGGTATAGGAGAAAACCCTGCGGCGTTCTTAAAAGACGCGGCTCCCGGCGGACCGGCCGGCTCGCGACGGATGAGGCGTGCGGTTCTGATGACCGGATCATCCTCCGCACCGGCCCGGCCTTCTCCGGCCGCACCCATGCGCCGTTGCTCAATATCCGCCAGCTCCCGGTCCGTGATCTTGAAAGCCCGTGCAAATGCGCGTTTTTCCAACCCCCTTACCGCTGCCGCTTTTTGGCCGGCGGAGGAGCCGCGCTGCGTGTATATGGCCTGGTAAAAACTGCGGGAGGAATTTCCTCCCGCGCGAATGCCGGATTGGGCCGTTTCCGGGAGGCCGGCGCCCGGCGATTCGACCTCGATAACCGCTTCGATATCCTCGCGATCAACATTTACAATAAGCAAATGACGGGTGTCGGCGAGAAGGTGTGTCGCATCGTACACCTTGAAAAAGATATCCGGCCGGCCTTCGAACCCAAGGTCCTTGAAGCAGCTTTCATCAAAAACGATCCTGAACGTCCCGCTCGAAGAGGTCGTTGCGCTGCCGAGCAAATCGGAAATAACCAAATCCTTGTCCCAGGCCTCTACCCGCAGCCCTCCCAGACCCTCTTCCGTTCCTTTCCGGACCACTTTTCCGCGAATAACGAACGTTCTCATGGATACCTCCTGTATTGTTGAGCGTTCAAATCTGCTTGTTCGGATACCTCCGGCGGCCTATGCCGTTGTCTTCATATCGTCTACGAAACCGCCTTGCGCGAAATGTTTACTAAGATAGATAGCGAAGAGGGTTGCGAGCAATGGTTCTATCGCGTTATGAGCGAGTATATTGATGGTTGTTTTTCGGCAAAAACCATACGGCTAATAATTCATTGATAATAGTGCTGCAGCTCACGAACAGAAAACGTTCTTTCCAGTGAACAGAAAATTGCCCCGCCGTTCAAAAAGGATGGCTCATCCTGGCCCACGACGTTATATTGTAGTCAAACCATTATTGCGGGCATAATTGATTCGAACGTAAACAAGGAGCAGGTATGACCAGCTCGACGGAAACCGTGGCGTGCGGGTTGTTAGCGGCCGTTTTTTTCATGTCAATACAGTTGACCGCTCAAACCCCTGATTTTTCCTGCGTCGGATTCGGCGCGGCGACAACCGGAGGAACCGGCGGCACCGAGGTCACGGTCACCAGTCTGTCGCAACTGGTTTCCGAAGCGGGATCGGACGGGAAAAAGATCATAAAAATCGGCCAGACGATCGAGGGATCGGGAACGATTATTGAAGTGTCGAACGATAAAACCATTCTTGGTATTGGGGACCGGGGATTTTTAAAAGGAATCGGGTTTCACCTGAAAAACGTGAGCAACGTCATCTTCAGAAACCTGAAAATGACCATGATCGGCGGGGGCGCCGATGATATTATCGGCGGCGAAACGACAAGCAGCTCTACCGGCGCCAACTACTGGATCGATCATTGCGAGTTTTACAACGAATATCCGACGCTTCCGGAAACCGCTTCCAAAAAAGACAAATATGACGGCATGATAGACTTTAAGAAACAGGTTTCAAACATCACCATCTCCTGGTGCTATTTTCATGACCATTGGAAATGCAGTTTAGTAGGGTATTCGACCGACAAGGACCCCTACGACAGGAAAATCACCTATCACCATAACTGGTTTAAAAACATCAAATCGCGCACGCCGTCGTACCGGGCCGGCACGGCGCATATTTACAACAATTTTTACGACGGCCTGAACGATCCCAACGCCCCGACGAGCGAGGGCGTGCACACGCGCGACGCCGCCTGCCTGTTCGTGGAAGGAAATTATTTCCTCAACTACGCCAAATCGATCTATTGGTACGTCGAAGACTCGCCGACCGAAGCGTTCGTGAATGAATCCGGCGTTCCCAATAAATATGTCAATTCCCCGCCCAATACCGCCCGGGCGTGCAATTCGTTCACGCCGCCCTATTCGGTTACGGTTGACGCGGCTGACGACGTTCCCGATATCGTCAAAACGTATGCCGGCGTCGGCAAATTGGACGGCGTTTCCGTGGTACCACCTGCGGCCAAACCGGTGCTGACGTACAAATCCTCGATTGACGGGTCCATGGCGGAATTACTCTTGCCTTCTGACAACGCATGGGTGGTCGCGCTCTACGATATAAGCGGCCGCACTATACGCGTGCGGAACGCTGCAGGCGGCAGCATTACGTTGCCTATGGACGGCATGAACAGCGGTGTATATATCGTTTCCGTTGCCGGCAAGAACCTGACAATACGGCAACGCATCGTAAAGAAATAACGCCGCCAAGCAGTTTAAATGTATGGTCACGTCAAACGTCACCGACATGGAGCGCGATCATTGTATACGCTCCCGGTCATGCCACCATTATGGAGTTTATGATTAAAAACTTGGCCCGATGGCCGATGTGGTTTGCGATAATGGCCGTCGTTTTGTGCGTCTGCAAAACAGAGGACAGCTCCGCTCCCCCGCCCTTGGCCTACCTTGAAGAGAAGGTGCGACGCCTGCGGAAAGCGCTGGACACGGCCACGGGAGAATTTGCCATCGTCGTCTCGATACAACCCGTTTCAAAGGTCGCCGGCCTGCCGTTCACCTTCCCCTATACCGCAGAGGCCGTGCAGGACTCGCTGCAAAAAGCGTTCGGCATGCTGCGATTCTCGCCTTGACACCGTCACCGGGCGTATACCGGAAAGAATGCGTATGAAGTGACGGCTATTACATGCCTGACTGGCTCATCAACATACCGGTGGGCATAGTCTGCTATGTCACCATGGGCATCATATGGAACATCCCGCGGAAAGACTATAAAAGCCATTTTGCGCCTAAAGAATAAATAGTACGCAGTACTATGCGTTATCCCAGGTTCCCGTTCATGCTATCTATAAAAATCCGGCATTCGCGGTGAAAAATCGATATATTACCAACAGAAGATGTGTTGGTAAAGGGTATATGCTGATTGCTCAGGAAAAAGACGTTAATAAATAGATTACTTTCTTTTAAGAGGGTCATTTATACATTTCCACTCCATGTTTGAGGAATGGTTTTTTAGACCATTCCGTATATGCTGTTAAAAAGGAGCCTTTATGAGAAACTGTATAATCGGCCTTTTTTGCGTGGTCGCTGTTGCATCGAGCCTGTTCGCAGACGCGATGAATCCGCAGCAAGCAGAACATGTTTTTTCTCTTCAGGGAACAACCGTTAAAAGCGTTTCGATCAACCGTCATTTTTCCGCGGGTAACGAGCTTTCCGGGTCGACCCTTGCAATCAACGGTCCAGGCGCGGTGTTCGGGGTCGGTGTTACCGCGGAAATAACGCTTTCCGGCGATGCCAGCCTTGCCCGGGTGGTGCTCATTGATGAATCCAACCAGGAATATCTGATATATGAAATAAGCGCGTTGATTTCAAAAGGAAGATCGGTTTCTGTCATTGATGCATGCGAGGAGACAAAGCTGCTCGACGGCATCGTTCCCGCCTTTTTGCGAGTCGAACTTTTTGGAGCAACCTGTAGCCTTGAAAGCATACGCTATGTCCCTACGATCTCGCTTCCATTGAGTGAACTCATGCGAACGCGAAAAGAGATCAGGGCTGTTCAAGTGGAGCGGAAAATCGCGCTTTTGAACGAGGGTATTAAACGTAAAGGAATGTCATGGACAGCTGGCCCGACCTCGCTTTCGTCACTGACGTATGCGCAGAAAAAAAGCATGTTTGAGAAAAACGGCATGCTGGCGAACCTGCAGGGATATGACCACTATGCGAGCGGCGTGTTTGAGCTGCGATCCAATGCTCCTGCTGCAACGACCCTTGCGCCGTCCGCCATGGTCGACAACTTTGACTGGCGCAGCAGGCACGGCGCTGCGCTCAGATCATCCCCGTACTATGACGGGGATTCCCTTGGCGGCGGCTGGGTCACCCCGATACGGGATCAGGCGTATCCGAGCTATTGCGGTTCCTGCTGGGTCCATTCAACGGTCGCGACCGCAGAGGTGCTCTGCAATCTCTTTTACAACCGCCATCTCGACATTAACCTTGCAGAGCAATATCTGATGGAATGCAGCGACGGCCCTCCGGTCAGGGGCTCGGGGTGCAACGGCGGCTATCCGGCGAGAGCTGCCGCATGGATAGTAAATCACGGCGTCATGGAAGAGGCCTGCTTTCCGTACCAGGCTTCCAATGACCCGGTGTGCGGTGATTCCTGCTCCTCTCCACGGGAAAACCTCCATTTTGCAGGATACGCTACCCTGTCCGGGGAACGGGCAACGGAAGACAGCCTCAAGCGTTTTCTCATTCACAACGGACCGCTGATTCTCGGGGTTGAGAGCTTGATGCACGCCATGTGCCTGGTCGGATACCGCAAGGACGCGTCCGGAGCCACGGTCTGGATTTTCAAGGACAGCCACGGGCTGTCGCGAGGCCAGAACGGATACACAAGTTTCAAGCCGTCCTCGCTCAGCGATTTCAACACAATCGCCGCATTCACCCTCCCTCCATCCAGCCGGATATATTCCGGGGATTCAATCCGGTGCGTTGATCTTGACAAGGACGGCTACTATAACTGGGGTATCGGTCCCAAGCCTGCCACATGCCCGGACTGTCCTGACGAGAAGGATTGCGACGACTCGAGGCCGGATCTCGGACCCATGGATTCAGACGGCTCGTGTAAAGAAATAATCACCGATATTGCCCGCCGCGTGCCTGCAAAGGAACGGATATTCAGCATCTGTAATTCCAACCCCTTCGGCAGGATTATGTATTTCGATATCAACGAGATTAAAGGCACAAAGGTGAGGGTCAGCATCTATGATCTTCAGGGTAATATGGTCAAAATCCTTGACCCGGAAAACCTGCAGAACAGCACCCAGCGGATACAATGGGATGGCAGCGACGCAACGGGAGCCTCTGTTAAAAACGGGACCTACCTCTGCCGGGTATCGCTACACTCCGCTGTTGGGATATCATCGCATTCATTTAAGATCGTCATATCACGGTGATTGACTATCCGGGAATTTGCCTTTGCACCGCATCGGCAGAATGTCAGTGCAACGGTGCCGCAATAAATCGATTCCTGGACTCGGGAAATCACCGGAGCGTATCTTATAGGCAGTGCGGTCAAATTGTGATCTTTCCTCTCAGTATATCCAATCCAAGGAGAACGCCATGCTCATCAGCAACCGTGCTATCATGACAAAGGCCCGGTCCCAGCTCAAAGGAAAATGGGGAGCCGCGGCGCTCGTGGCGCTCGTCTATATACTGATCACGATCATTCCCGGATCGATTCAAAAAATCGGCGGGCTCATCAATCTGGTGATCGGCGGCCCGATCGCGTTCGGCCTGGCGTTCTTTTTTCTCAGCTTTGTCAGGGAAAAGGGCCCGGCGCTGGAAGACCTGTTCAAGGGGTTCCAGGATTTTGCCAGAACACTTGTTGCGTACCTGTTGATGATCATATTCATCATACTGTGGTCGCTGCTGCTCATTGTGCCGGGCATTATCGCGGCCATCTCCTATGCAATGACCTTTTTCCTCCTTGTGGACAACAAGGAGATGAGCGGCGCGGACGCGATCAGAAAAAGCAAGCAACTGATGCACGGTCACAAATACCGTTATTTCTGCCTTCTGTGCAGGTTCATCGGATGGTTTCTGCTCGGCATTCTGAGCTGCGGCATAGGGTTCCTGTGGATCATCCCCTATTTCATGACCAGCAATGCGAGGTTTTACGAGACCCTGCTCCATCCTGAGGAGAATCAGGATGCGCCGCCCATGTTCACGCCCGGCGCCTGACGGGCTTGCGGTTGCTTTCGTGAATAAAAAGGGCGGCTGCTATTCGTCCCATGCCGGCTCGGTGCAGTTCCTTCCCCTGTTTTTCGCCCTATAGAGTGCGTCATCGATCCGTTTGATGAATCGGGAAATGGTCTCATTCTTTGCAAGCTGGCCCACGCCCAGGGAAATGGTTATGCCGGGCAGCGTCGTATCCCCGTATGACTCGAGCGGCATCAGGGAGATCTTCTGGCGCAGCCGCTCCGCGGCCACGAAGCCGCCCGCCAGGTCGGTCTCCATGCAGATGACGCAGAACTCCTCGCCGCCATACCTGACCCCGAAATCCGAGGGCCGCAGCCGCGTGTCAATGGCGCGGCCCACGGCCATGAGCACGCGGTCGCCCGCGGCATGACCGTACGTGTCGTTGAACTTCTTGAAATGGTCCACGTCGAACATGATAAGGCTGAGCGGGCGGCCCGACCGCTGGTGCCGGTCAATAAACCGCTTCAGATTGGCATCAAACCACCGCCGGTTCCGCTGGCCGGTCAGGTTGTCAAAGGTCGCGTCGTGTTCCAGGATTTCGTGCAGGCGCATGGTCTCGGCAATGGTGATATTGGTCGCGCGCATGCGATGCGTCAGGAGCAGGAACATGTTTTTCGCGAACTGGTGCGAGACCGCGACCAGGTGCCAGAAAATATCCTCGCTTATTAAAAGGACCTGCGTGGACATGGCGGCCACGATGTCGGCAGAGGTCGGCCGGTGGTCAATGACCGACAACTCTCCCACTGCCTGGCCGGACTCTATGGTCGCGACAGGCTTGCCCTGCGGCGGATCAAGGTTGACGATCAGGCGGCCGCGCACGACAAGATACATGGTGGAATTGGGCTGGCCTTTCTCAATGAGCACGTCGCCTTTGTTCAATTGCCGGGTCGGCAGACCTTTGATCAGATCCCACACGTCTTCCAGGCCAACATTTTTCAGCAGCGGAAGGCCGGCCAGTTCGTTCGGTTCCAACACATTTCCGGCAGGAATGGTGTTCCGGGCTGCATTCGGCGCGGCAGTTGCGCTTCGAGCAGGAGCGGTGCGCCGGTTTTTCCTGCTTTGCGGCCCCGGTCTTTTCTTAGCAGCGGATGGCTTTTTCATGTTTTCAGTATAGCATGATTGCATAAATAATCAACGAATAATCATGGATCTGCGCCGGTATCGGTATCGCCGTCGGAATCGAACACGACCGGTACGCCTGCCGAGGATTTCAAATTGACACTTCCAACCCAGTAGAGTATACTCACAATAAAATCGCACAGACCGTTTTTTAACCGTGCTTTCAGGCTTCGAGGATATCCCGTACATGACAACACACCAGGGCACCCCTTTGGAAGAAACCAGGCCCAGACTGGTTCCCGGAACAGAGTTTATCCCTTTTAACCAGCATGTTACGTACCTGAAAAATGCCGCGCTCGGCAGGTTCCTCAAGCTGACCTCTGCCGAGGCGGTACGGGCGCGCGAATTTGACGGCACCCGCACCTTTTCGGACATCCTGCACAAGCATATCAGCACGGCAACCGGGAACAAGCTGCTCAACGTGGCTGAGCTGCTCCTGTTCATGAAAACAAGGGGATTTATTGCCCCGGAATCCGCTTCCGCTGCAGATGCGGGCACGGCAGCGGATGAAGCGGCGCCTTCCCCGGAAAAAGCAAAGGGGCCGTTCCTGCGCGATCTCTGGCTTTTGCCATGGAAGTTCAAAAACACCATTCTTCAGAAAGTGGCGGTATACGCCTCTTCAACCGGAGGCCTCCTGTTCTTAAGTCTGTTGCCGGTGCTCTGCATATTCATCTCTCCCGATTACCGGGCCCTGTTTTTCGATTTCGGGAGCGTTCCACTCATTGTTGCCTCCCCTGCTGCCGCGCTGCTCCATTATGGATCAGTCATTGCGCTGCTGTACCTGTTCAGCGCGGTGATTATCTCAGTCAAAAACGTTCTGAGCGCCTATGCGCTTGCCGGCGCGGGCCTGCAACCGTTTCATCCCCGTGTCGTCATGTATTGCGGATTCGTCTATATCGATTGCACGACGACCGATATCGTTTCCCTAGGCGCATTCGCCGTTATCCGGCTCTACATATTCAGGCTGCTCATTCCCATCCTGCTGCTTTTTGTCGTGACCGCGTTCGGCCCGATCGTTTCCGGCATGGTCGCGCTCATGACCTTTAAAAAGGCGTGCATTTTGGTGACCGCGTTCTCGGTCATGCCGCTGGTAAAGACCGACCTGAACAACATGCTGTACCTCATTGCCAGCAGCACCCGGGATTTCAAGCAGAGCCTCGCCTACCTGGGGAAAAAATATTTTTCACGCGCATCGCACTTCTCCCTGAAACCGGGCACGGGGAATGATTTCTGCTATATCATTACCGTGCTCACGATCGTATGGCTGCTCATTACCGGCAATGTTTTGTGGGACACGCTAATGGCAAGCTTTTTCTATGTTGTTGACGGGTTCCGCTATGGATTCTCGATACAGAACGCCTATGTGCTTTTCCAGACGCTTGCCATGCTGGTCCCGTTCATCGTTCTCGTGGCCATGGCCTTTTTTGTCGGCGCATCAAACGTTCATCATGCGCTGCGTTCGCCCCTGTACCGTCTCGGCATGCTTTCCGAAAAAATGAAAGGGGCTCAGAAACCCGGTGTGGAACTGGTGGATTCGTTTGTCAGGCAGCTGCCGCTTTTTTCAACGCTTACCCCTGAGCAGCGATCGCGCCTGTGCGAGCAGTTCAGTCTGGTCTCGTGCGGGAAGGGACGGGTCGTTGTGCTGCAGGGAGAATCCGGCGACTCGTTTTACATTATCGTATCGGGCAAGATGCGGGTCGTCATCGAAGACGAATACGGCACGGAGCGGACCGTTGCCGCCCTTGGCGTGGGCGACTGTTTCGGCGAGATCGCGCTTCTGGAAAACATCCCGCGCACCGCATCGGTCGTGGCAATGACCCCGGCATCCCTGCTCAAGCTCGAAAAACGGGATTTTGACAAGTTTCTCGAAGCCCTCCCCATTGAGAAAAACAGAATCACCGACCAGATACGGCACGGAAAGCTGCTCATGTCCATTCCGCTGTTTTCCTACCTTTCTCCGGAGCAGTTCTCATTCCTCATCACCCGGTCATCGATGGAAAAGTTCGCCAGAGGCGAGGTGATCTTCAAACAGGGGGATGATGGCGACAAAATGTACATTGTGAAAGAGGGGCAGGTTTCGATTCAGCGCATGGACAACGGCACTATGGTCATTGACAAAACCCTCTCATCAGGTTCGATTTTCGGCGAAATAGCGCTGGTGAAACATATTGCCCGGACCGCGCAGGCGAGCGCAGAGACCGACGTGGAGCTTCTCTCGGTTGCAAAAGAGACTTTTTACGAACTCATCGGCAAAAGCCTGCTCACCGGAGCAGAAATCGACCGTCTGGCCGACCGCCGGATCGCGGAGATTGGCACGTTGAGTGCCGGAAAGGCATGATTGGAAAGCCTGTCGCGTTCCCCTTTGGTATCTATCCCGTATGTAACTAACCTATAGGCTTTGACGCTCGTCATTCCGGCTTCCGCCGGAATGACTGCCCCTGTCCATCTGCAGTTAGTTATGGAATATTCTCTTCCCGCCATCTCGTGTTGAGTATAAACAGGTCTTTTCCTCCGCTGGCCGCACGAAAGGTGGGCACTGAAGGCGCCGTAAGACCGCTTGAAAAACGGGTGTCGTAGAAAAACCGGAATGTCATATTGCCGGGTGAGCCCTGCGCGTTGTGCGACTCCTCATACACATCGACCGCCCTGGTGCCGAGAGCGCAAAGATTATAGTCATATTGATTGACATGGGTGGAGACCCAGCGAATGCCGTGACCCTGCCCGGTCGCGATCAGCTGCGCGGTCACATACATGTTTGGCAGGCTGTGCGGCTGCGCGGCAATGGCGGAAAGGGACGCAACGCCTCCGCCGTCAATCGAGAGCACGTGCTTGCTGAGACCGAACGTGATGTCACCGCCGGAAACCAGGGCCAGAACATCGTTGTTGAGCGGCGTAAGGCCGCCAAGGCCGTAGTTGTCGGAATTATCATACGTGTCCATGTCATTGACGTCCGGCTGATACCCGTGGTACATGATGTCGCCCACCGGGTAGATGGTCTTGTCAGGGTCAGTAACGACCGTGGTCTGCCCCTTTACCGTGCCGAGCACGCACACGTCATTGGGGACGCGGACCACTTCGTTCGCGCTGTTGAACGTGAGCGACTGCTGCTGCCCTGCGCCATCGTAATAGTAATAGGTCGCCCGACCGGTGCCGTTCAAAACGTCGAAAAAGAGGATGGCCTTGTTATTCACGCTTGCATTCTGCGGGAGCGTTCGTGTCTGGCCGGTGATGGAGGGCAGATACAGGCTGTCCCTGCTGTGCCAGAACTGGGAGTATCTCCCGTTATGAAAAAAATTGAGGTCGACTTTTGAGAATTGACCCTCCTGTGCATCATGGTTCCATATGCCGAAGTCGTAATTATTGCCGGACAGGTTGCTCGTGCCGTAATGGCCCCAGTGACCGCCATCATCAAATAACACCTGCTCGGTCCGGTTATGGACCGTGAGCTTGCCATTGACGAATTTAACGCTCACCTGGCCGCCGCTCACACTTGATATGGAAATCGGCGTATTTGAATGCATGGGCCCGTCAAACCACTCGTTATTGAGCCCGCCGCCGCCCACGCCGCCGGCCTGCGACGCGTCATTGATAAAAAGGCCCGGATTGTCCCACTTCGCCGGTGTTGCCGTCCAGCTCAGGGATTTGGTGTACCCGAGATTGTTGCCCGACACCAGCGACTTGATCTCCAGGTCGCCGTTTATATCAATGGTAATGGTCACCGCGACGTCAAATCCGTTTATCGTCGCCGTGTATACCGCGCCAGGGTAACCGATCGCTCCGTACTGGTTCCAATTGGTCTCGTCGCGCAGCCATCGGGTGCCGATGAGCAGTCCCGACTCAGCGGCAAAAAATGCCTTTGCATCGTTCAGCTCATGGATCTCAAAATTCACCATGTTCCTGGCAAGACCCATATAACCGCCGATGGCAAGGACTATGATAAGGGAAAAAGCGATTACCGGGGCCAGCGCCGAGCCCTTTTCCGACCGGTACGCCATGGCAATGGTTTTCAGTTCCGGCATACGAACATGGCTCTGCGGGGCGACAGGGTGTAGGTGTTACTGCGTTCGGTCTTGCAGATCGACAGGTGAATGCCCAGTTTCTTTCGCTGGGGAGTGACGATGAAAAAGCTGCCGGCGTCGGCAAGCTGCACCGGCGCGCCTCCCGCGGAGTACTGTTTCTGCGGTATCCCTTCATACAGCAGGCCGTTGACTATTGCATACTGCGTCACCGCTTGCCCGGTCCAGTCGAACAACCGGACCAAGGGGACCGAGTCAAATCCGATACCGTGAGAAACCGGGGTTTCGCCTTGGGCAACCACAAACGATGCGCAGCGCACATCGCGTGAAATCCGCGCCGCGACATTGTCGTACTGCTGCTGCATCATGAATCGCGATATGGAGGCGCTGGTTTCATTGGTGTAGGCGAATGCCACCGTATAGATGACAAACCCAAGAATCGCCGAGAGCGCCAGGGCGACCAGCGATTCCACGAGCGTAAACCCTTTGTTGTTCTTGAGCGTATTCATTATTGCACCGGGGCAAGGATTTTCGTGAGCGTGATCGAATCAGCCGCCTGCGCGTCAACGTTCCACCGGCAGGTTATGGCGACCTGCTTTCCAGGAAACGTGCAGCCGTTGTCGGTGACCGGCGAAACGTCCGTGACCACGGTCGTCAGCACCCCCTGCAGCGGATTGCCGCCCCGTGAATCAATGGTCATGGTTTCGGTCTGGGTGATGTTGGACACGATGGTCGGGTAGTTCCTGAAATCAAACCGGTCCTCAAGGACCGATTGGATAAGCGCGCGCGCCTGTCTCCGGTCATTGTCGGTCACCTGCAGCCTGACGCCGGAACTGACGGCGGAGATGACGGCAACCACAGAGAGCGCGACAAAAATCGCTGAAACCAGCACTTCGACCAGCGAAAGGCCTTGCGTGTTTGCGCACGGGCCAGCGAGCACCCTGACCGTTTTTTTCAACCAACCGAGCCGTGTCTGCATGAAATTGTTTCCCAATGGAAAAGTCCCTATAATTATATCCAAAATCGACAAGCGAGTACAGGGTATTTTTATCTGCCATCTCCGTATCCCCCGCCATTGTCTCCGGAAGCTCGCCATGGTATACTTTTCATGACAGTACGGCCGGGATTTTTTAGGCGGCACGTGCCGTGACCGCACCGCACCATATTGTACCGTAAGGAAATTGTGATGATCCTTGTCCCCTTTATCACCGATAAAAAAGAGCTGATCGAGAGCGTCACCGAAGCCATCAATGAGGGACTTCGCCCAAGCGACGCGGCCCAGGTGGTCACGCTCACCAACCATGACAAGGCCATGGACTACCTGAACCTTGAAATGCCTGACCTGGTCTGCATCGATTTCTCCTGCACCAGCCTCAACCCGTACGTGCTGCTCGACAGCATCATGGGCGATCCCTGGATCCTGCACGCCGGCATCATCGCGTTCTGCAACGATCCCAGGGAGGAACAGCGCCTCAACGAGATGAAGGCCGCGAACATCATCGTGGTCATGCGGTACGGCGAAATCGAACGCACCCTGCCGAAAATGATCTCCATCATCTATTCCAACCGCCGGATCCTGTTCCAGCGCGTCATCGGCATGGACCTGCAGGACACCATTTCCGCGTCGTTCCAGCTTGATAATGACGTGCACGAAGCGTCGTGCTACGCCAACCTGGTTGCGAACTATCTGCACAACACCAACAAAATCGACCAGGACGGCAAGAACAGTATTGCGGTGTCGCTGTACGAGCTGCTCATCAATGCGATCGAGCACGGTAACTGCGGTATTTCCTACGACGAAAAAAGCGCCTGGATGGAGAAGGGCGGAGAGATGATCGAGCTCATCCGCAAACGGTGCGAGGACCCCGCGATCGGCAAACGCAAGGTGACGTTTGACTATACCATCGATCCGGGATCTTCCAAGTATGTCATAACCGATGAAGGAAACGGTTTCAACTGGAACGCAACCCCCGATCCAACCGAAGGCGCGAACATTGAACTGCCGCACGGCCGCGGGATCCTCATGGCCCGGGCATTCACCAATGAACTTGCGTACAATGAAAAGGGAAATTCCGTACGCTTCGGCCTGGAGCACCTCAACAAGGGAACCCTTATCACGCCGGCCATTTTCAAGAGCATCGAACCGACCGACGTGAAACGGGGAGCAATCGTTCTCCGCGAGGGCGAAGAGAGCGACTTTCTGTGCTACATCATCCGGGGAACGTACGATATCATCGTCAACGACAAAAAGGTTTCCGCGCTTTCAGAGGACGACATCTTCCTGGGCGAGATGTCGTTTCTGCTCAACAACCGGAGGACCGCTACGGTCAAGGCCACCACCGACGGCCGCCTGATCAAGGTGTCGAAACGGGAGTTCGTGGACGCCATCAAGAAAAAACCCCACTACGCCCTCATGCTCGCGCGCCTGCTTGCCCAGCGCATTCACCGGAACAACATGGTTTCGGCGAAGGGGTGAGGGCTGTTCCTTGTATTATGATGAAAACAGGCTGTTTTGGATGGAAATGGGAACATCTCTCTGGAAATGGCACTGCTACACGCATAAAAAGGATCTTCTGCCTGGAAATCACGCTGCCACAATCAGCAGCAGGGTACTCTCACTGAAAATGACGCTGACACGTGTGTAAATGGTGTTTTCTCTCTTGAAACACCGCTGCCAAATTTGGCAGCGGTGCAATCTCCCTGAAAATTTCATTGTAAATTTTGGCAGCGGTGCACAATGGAGAGAATGCACCATTGCAAAATTTCGCGGCGGTGCAATCTCTCTGAAAATTTCATTGTAAAATTTGGCAGCGGTGCACAATGGCGAGAGTGCACCATTGTAAAATTTCGCAGCGGTGCACAATGGCGAGAATGCACCATTGTGAAATTTATCAGCGTCATTTCCAGAGAGAAAACGCTATTTACAGGGTCATTTGCGGCATTTTGCCCGGAACATGTCCTGTTTTCAAACGTCACAGCGCCATTTTTCCGGAAAACGTCATGTTTATAGGATGGGCAGCGTCATTTATCCGGATTGATCACGCTTTTCAGGTTGTGCAGGCATGTTTTTAGAAACGAAAACCCGTTGCCCTGTTTCTCGGGCCAGATAATATCCGGCGCCCCCCCCCCCGGCCATCATTTACCAGCAGCGGCATTCATAACGCGTCGCGTTTCTCATGCCATACAGCTGCCGGTACCACGGCGTGTTTTCCTGTTCCTCAATACACGCAAAACCGCTGCACCACCGACGCGCTGCCGGCGGACAGCCGGTAAAAATAGGCGCCGGGAGCGAGTTTGGATGCGTCCAGGGCCAGCGTATGATTGCCGGAGCGCGCATACCGCTTGGCGACGGACGCGACATGCTTTCCGGCCATTGAAAAGACGGCGCATTGCACTGCCGCGGCCCCGGGCACGGTAAAGGCGATATCGACCCGTCCGGCGTCCTGATGCAGCGTGGTCTCCCGCACCTGAAAACCGCCCTGCGCAGCACCGTTTTGACCGCCGGCGACCGGCACCTGCTCGGTCATGATTGCCATCCACGCGCTGAGGCTGCTGTTGTCCATTCTCATCCATATCGGATAGACGTTCCCGCCATAAGCCGCGATGCCGGTGTAATCGCCGAAAAACACCGAGCTTACGGGCGTGAAGGCCGACTGGCTGACGATGACGTTGTCAAACGTTTCGCCGCCGTCCCGTGAACGCGCGACGCAGACTTCGGTCGCATCGCCGCTCGTGTTCCGGCGGTCGTAAAAAACGATGTAGATAGAGGCGGTGACCGGATCAACGCACATCCAGCAGAAAAACTGGTGACGGTTTGAGTTGTCGCTGTTGACCTTTTTCGGGCTCGACCAGGTCTCGCCGCCATCGGTTGACTTTATAAAAAACACGTCGGTGTTGTTCGCGCCGTTGCGCTGGTCGGACCAGTTCACATAGATGTTGCCCCGGTGTTCGGTCGCGCTGATATCGGCGCAGATGATCGGCATTCCATTGCACCGCTGAATGCCCGAAACCGGATAGTTCCAGCCGCCGGGCTGGTCAGCGATGATTTTGTCCCTGCCGAAGGTCTCGCCGCCGTCAAGCGATTTGTCGAAATAGAGCTTCTCGAACCCGGCCCAGCACTCATACACTTCGCCGTCCGGCCCGACGGCCGGGACCGCGCCCTCGAGCGCGTCGTCGTTGTCAAGGCAGCCGCCAAGCGTATCGCTGATAACGACCGGTTCGCTCCAGGTGCTTCCCTTGTCCCTGGAGCAGGAGAAACGTATCCGTGTTTTGTGCGCGGGATCGTTGCTGTCATATTTATCGAACTCGGTCCAGCTCACGTACACGCTGTTTTTGTACGGAGAATCGGACAGGTCCACGGCAAGCCACTCCTTGTCCTGATTGCGCGCCTGGGAACCGGTAAGCATGCGGTAGCCGATGCCGGACTCATGGCTCCAGGTCGCACCGCCGTCTGTTGATTTGTGGACGACGATGCGGTCGGGCCAGTACGACGCCGGCTCGGAAATGTGCCCGTAATACACGACGCCGGTCGCGTCGAACACCACGCACGGGTCCCCGCACATGTTATACTGGGACGTGACGGCCTTTCCGGTCCAGGTCCTGCCCCGGTCAAACGAATAGTAATAGTAGCGCTTGTTCGATCCGGCCACAAGGTTGTTCGGGTTTGCCGGATTTATGGCAATGCACATCTCCTGCGGCCTGAAGTTCTGCGTTGCGTTGTCCACCCGGATGTTTGGGTAGGAGCCATAGACCGCGGCGGACGGGCCGCGCTCACTTTCCGTACCCTGCTCCTGGTGGGGCAGCGGCTCCCGCACCCGCCGTTTGTTTGATCCGGCCACGGCGCTGTCAGCCTTTGAAAATACGGGTTTTTGGGCATGCGTCGCGCCCGGCTCGTTTGCATCCGGGGAAAAGAGCATGCCTGCGGCAAGCAGCAGTGCCATTAATGGTAAATAACGTTTTCTGCGCATTGTAACGGCTCCCTTGTCTGGAAAAGAGTGTGTGACGATGTGCCCCGCAGCCATCACGCCCTTCCGCCCTGCTGCCGGCCCTGGTTCGGGCGCGCATACGATGGAGAAACGACAGGCGATCGGCTGCCGCGGGTATGACTCGATGCAATATAAATTATGCTATTTGTTAGTAAACGACCACCGCCATTGGCGGTGGCTTTGCTTGACGGCCACCTTGCTCCGCCGTAGCGCTTCGCGAAGGCGAGCAGGCCGAAAAGCAAAGAAAGGCACGATAGTGCCTTACGGTAACAATGTGCTCCACGCGCGGAGCGCGTGTTTTCTATTCAAGAGATGCAGTATGCATATCTTTAACGCATGAAGAAGCAGCACGTAATGAAAAAGAGTATTTGGCCGGAGAAGGTGCACCGTCTTCGAAGAACCAATCCCCGCAATCCCCTCATTTCGCCCTTGTCATTTCCCCTGCCAGGAGAAACCCGTCCCGGGGCGTTGCCGCTTGCCGGTCTGCTGTTAGGGGTAACTGCCGGGCTCCCCTCTTTCATAAAACCGCAGACGGGCCCGTACCTGGTCGGCCACCATTTCCTGGCCTGTGGAGCGGGCCAATGCGAGCGCCTTGTGCGCGGCGGACAGCGCATCGTTGAACCTGCCCTCTTCGGCATAGGCCGCGGCAAGGGTCTGTTTGATCCTCGCGTCTCCCCCTTGGGTGAGCGAGTCAGCGCGCTCCGCCAATGCGACCGCCCTGGTTCCGTTACGAAGAGACGCCACGGGACAGGTGGCAAAAATCAGCGCCAGGTTGTTGAGTGCTCCCACAAAGCGCGGGTCGCACTCCAGCGATTTTTCGTAACTGCCAATTGCCCCGGCAATCTGCCCCGTGTGCAACAATGCGCCGGCCAGGCAATAATGCGCGGCCGCACTGCCGGGATTGATCTCCACCGCCTTCATTGAAAGGGTCATGGCCTCATCGGGCCGCCCGATTTCCAGAAACACCGAGGCAAGGACGTTCATTGCATCCGTGTACCCGGGAGTGATGCGGAGTGCAGTGCGAAAATGAGCAATGGCCTGATGGACGTCGCCTGTTTGCAGCAAGGCATTGCCGAGATTGTAGCGGGTAACCGCGTTTTCCGGATCGAGCTCCAGCGCATGGCGGTAATGGGACACCGCCTCGCCAGTTTGTCCGGTATGCAGCAGCGCGTTGCCGAGGTTATTGAGGGCCTGAAGATAGTCGGGTTCGATTTTCAATGCTGTGCGGTAACAACCAATCGCCTCATCGATCCGTCCGTTTTTCGAGTGAACGTTTCCAAGATTGCAGTACGATACCGGATTGTCCGGATTGAGTTCGATTGCTTTCTGGAACTGCGCGACCGCTTCGTCGTTTGTCCAGCCTCTTTCCTGCTGGAGCGCCTGGCCGAGGTTATTGCGGAACCCGGCATCATCCGGCTTCAGTTCAAGCGCTTTTTTGAAATTTTCAATCGCCTCGCCGAGCCTGCCGCGCTCCTGCAACCAGGTGCCGAGATTGCTGTAGGCCATCCAGCAACCGGGATTCCTGGCAATGGTGGTTCGAAACAGCTCTTCGCTATTCCGGTACATGCTGCTCTGTCTCCAGGTGAGTACTGCCAGCCCAAGCAGCAAGATTCCGGCAATCGCCGGACGAAGAAACCTGGTTTTTGCATGCACCATTCCCGGCATTGAGGCAATGCCACTCGCCGCCAGCGCAATCGGGCCCATGGCTGCCAAATAGAGAAAGTGGTCGGCCACGAATGAATAGCGGAACGGATATACGTTGAAAAATCCCAACGCCGGGAAAAGTGCTGCGATAAAGAAAAGAAACGCGGCGAACGGCGCCCTGGATGAACGCCGCACCGCCCAGAGCACGCCGGCCAATACAAGCACGGCAAACGGAAAGAGGTACTGCCACCATACCGCCTGGCTCACGTGCCAGCGAGGATAGACGAAGGTCAACTGTATAGGAACCAGCAACTTGCTCATGTAAAACCAGACCGCCCTGCCCGCGATCAGACAGCGTTCGATAACGGTAACATCGAACTCGCTCCCTTTGGCGCCGATGTACCGGCGCTCTATCCATGCGGTGAACAATCCTGAAGCCATGCCGATCAGAAAGAACGGCACGAGCGGGATGACGTCCCTTTTCCATGAGAGCCGCCCTCGTTTCCACCAAAGGACCGCGAGCAGGCATACCGGCAGGATCGCGATGACGGACTTTGCCATCAAGCCAACGGTAAAAAGGAACAGCGAAATCGCGTAGTGGCCTTTTTTCCTCCGCCCGTTGAAAGAGAGGTACCACATTCCGGCGCCAAGGAACAAACAGCCGGACAGCGTGTTTTTTAATTCACTGATCCAGGCGACCGATTCGACCTGCACCGGATGCAGGGCAAAGAGCAATGCGGCAAGCAAAGCCCCCTGCACATTGAGCCGTTGCAGGGCCTTGAAAAAAAGAAACGCGCAAAGGACATGCAGCAGGATAGTACACAGATGGTACCCGGTCTTTGCATCGCCCCAGAGGCGCTGTTGCAGCCAAAAGAGACTGTGCGTGAGGGGATAGTATTGCTGCGTGGCGCCGGGTTGCAGCCAGATGCGCGCAAGGCCGTGCAGTGAACGGAGTTCAGGCGCGGTCATGTGTGCCTGGTCGTCCCATAGCGGCTCTCCGTTCCAGACCGGCTGATAGGAAAGGAGCGTGACCACAAGGAGCACCATGCCGGAGAGCGCCTCTTGTTTCCAGAAGCGCCGCGGCCTGCCGTGGACTGCGTCAGGTTCGTCCTTTTGTGCAATTGACAACTTCCGGATCCTCCCGTCCCGGTAAAAATACTATAAAAATACACGGCGGGGACCCTTGCGCTTTACGCGCGCCTCAAAAGAGAAGCACCAGCAGCGGGAAAATTGTTGAGCCGGTGGGCGCCGTCACGGCTCGCCGCATCGTATGATATCCGGTCGTTCTCCCGTACAAGGCCGTTCTGCCAATCCTCCTTCTTAACCGCTTCCCCGTCCTCTATCATCCGATCGCGCCAATCCTGTAGCCGGGTGAAGCGCGAAACATATTTTTCTGCATAATCGTAATAGGGCCTCCCGGGGACTTTTCAAATAATTCCTTCTATGGGTGTAATGAAGGGCTGTCGAACAGTAAACCGCATGAACCGCTCCGAGCTGAAAACCTTTCTTGAAGAGCAGTACCTTGCCTTTCACCGACCCAAATACCTTTGCCTAGATCCGCTTGTCTGCTTACAGGGATATACGAGCAAACCAGATCTTGAGATTGCAGCACTGACTGCGGCAATGCTGGCCTATGGCAGGGCTGAAACGATCATCGATAATGTCTCTGATCTGCTGGCGCGCATGACGTCGAGTCCTGCGTATTTTGCGCAACAGGTGTCCCTTGAGGAAAAAAAAACGTTGTTTTCAGGATTCAGGCACCGGTTCAACACCGGCACGGAGATCGCGGCCGTGCTTCATGCCGCGGGAGGCGTCCAGAAGAGATACGGATCGCTTGAAGCGCTTTTTATGAAAGGCATGAATCCGGACCATGACACCATAGCAGAGGCGCTCGACCGTTTTACCGCACGGCTGAAAACCTCCGCCACAACGTGCGCGCCCGGGCGTGAGGCGGAGATCGGATTTCTGCTCTCCTCACCGCGCTCTGGAAGCGCCTGCAAGCGGATGAACATGTTTCTGCGCTGGATGGTCAGGCCAAACGACGGCATCGACCTGGGCGTATGGAAACGGATCCGCCCGTCAAAACTGATCCTGCCGCTTGATACCCATGTCGCGAGAATGGCGCTTGCGCTCGGACTGACGCGGCGTCAAACGGCAACCTGGGCAATGGCTGAAGAAATCACGGGTGTTTTGCGGCGGATCAATCCGTTTGATCCGGTCAAATACGACTTTTCCCTGTGCAGAAGCGGGATGGTCGGGTATCGCAGGAGAGCGGCATGAGCGAATCATATGCGGCGATGCAGGAATTCAAGGGGATCACCATCAATCCGGGACGCGTCGTCGCCCAAATCTGTCTTTTTTCGGCAAGCCGCCACAAACTGGTGCCCGAATACCTGCTGGAGAGCGACGACGAGGTCGCGCGCGATCTCCAGCGGTTCGCCATTGCCAGGCAGGAGTGTTCCGACGAACTCATGCGCATCGGCAGGGAGGTCGAGGCGTCGATCGGCAAGGCGGAGGCGGAGATCTTCACGACCCAGCGCCATATCATGAACGATCCCAAGGTGGTCGACGGCGTGAAGGAGCTGGTGACCTCAGGGCGCAAAAACGTGGAACGGGCCATCGCGGAGGTGCTCGGCGCATTCGAAGCGATGATGGCGACGCTTGACAACCAGTATCTTCGCGAGCGTTTGGGCGACATCAGCGAGGTGCGGCTGCGGCTGCTGAACAAGCTCAGTAACGAGACCGCCGGTTTCATCTGTGAAGGGCAGCGCGACTGCCGCAGGGGCGCGCAACGCATCATCGTGGCCGAGGAACTCACGCCCAGCATGATTGTAAACATGGACATGGAAAAAGTGCAGGGGTTCGTTACGGAGCACGGCGGCATGACCTCCCACGCCGCCATCCTGGCACGGTCGCTCGGCGTCCCGGCGGTATCGGGCATTGAAAACATCATGCAGAAGGTCACCTGCGGGGACACGCTCCTGGTCAACGGCGACACGGGCCAGGTGTTTCTCCATCCCGACCGGAACACGATACAATCGCTCATCCAGAGCCCGCCCTCCGACCAGGTCATGGCCGATATAGCCGTGACGCCCGAGGGCATGGAGGTTGCGGCAAACGCGAGCACGCTCGAAGACGTGCGGCAGGCGGTCGCCGTGCATGCCGACGGTATCGGCCTGTTCCGTACCGAGATCCTGTTTGTAGGCGCAGAACGGCTGATGACCGAAGAGGAGCAGTACGCTTTTTACCTGAACGTTCAAGAGCTGATGGGCGACAAATCCGTCACCTTCAGGCTGCTCGATATCGGCGGCGACAAGCCGCTGCCGTTTCTGCGGCTTAAGAAAGAGGCCAATCCATTCCTCGGATGGCGCGGGGCGCGGTTCCTTTTGGGCAATCCGGATATTTTTTCCACGCAGATGCGCGCGCTGGGCAGGCTTTCCAAAAGGGGGCCGGTGCGCATTCTGTTCCCCATGATCATTGACGCGGCCCAGGTACGGTCCCTCATCGAGATGGCGCGGTCCGCGCTTTCGGGCGTGGAGCATGACAGCGGCCGCATTGCTTACGGCGCCATGTTCGAAGTGCCAAGCGCGATCATGCAGGCGCTTGAAATCATGCGGGAGGTTGCCTTTGCGAGCATCGGATCAAACGACCTGATCCAGTACACCTTTGCCCTTGACCGTGACAACGAAATGGTCGCGGCCGACTACAACCCCGACCATCCGGCGCTATGGCGCTTTTTTACCGAGCTGAGCACGATCGCGCGCGATTGTGGCAAGCCGCTGTCGATCTGCGGGGAGATGGCGGGCAGGGAGGGAATGGCGTCGCGGCTGCTCGAAACCGGCATCATGTCGCTCTCGGTTTCTCCCCGCCTGGTGCCGCGGGTGCGCGGGGAAATGGTGCGATACGCCCGGCTTCTCGACACCACCTCCCTGGTTTTTTAAAAACGGAAGGATTCTTCATGGCTGGACTCAGCGTACTGTTCCTTGACCGTCACCACACTTCCTCACGCCTTGCGGCCGCCTATTTTAAGAAGCGGGCGCCGCAGGGGTGCGCCGTGTCAAGCGCCGGGTTTGAACCGCAGCAGCTCGACGGGCAGTGGAAAGCGCTTTTCAAGCGGCTCGGCATCGACGAGGGGGACCCGCGGCCGCGCGGCCTGAGCGAAATCAAGGAACTCCATGCCGACCTTACCATCGGGATCGGCCTGGACGCCGTGGCCACCTGCCCGCTGCCGCCGGGAGGTCTGGTGCGCGTCAACTGGGATCTCGGCGAGCCTGCTGCAAACGACGAGGCGCACCTGACCGGGCACGCCGCCCGGGTCGAGGCGACCGTCGGACATTTCTTTTCAGACGGGTATTACGATGCGCTCCTCACCCGCCTGGTCTGTTTTGAAAACATCTACGACAGCCTGAACGAAGGCATTCTGGCCCATGACCTCGACCGCCGCATTTTCTATTTCAGCAGGGGCGCGGAAAAAATCCTATCGATCGATAAGAATCGAGTGATCGGGATGGACTGTCATGAATTGTTTTCACCGACGATCTGCGGCGGTAAATGCGCGTTCAACGAACAGAGCACTGCTGCCGACATGCAACCGTCCAGCTATACCGCGATCATTACCTCGGCAACAAACGAGCGCAAGGAGCTGACCGTCACCAGGCTGCCCATGCGGAACGAGAATGAGCAGCTCGTGGGAACGGTGCTCGCCCTAAGCGACGTCACGCGGCTGCACGAGCTCGAAGATCAGCTTGCTCAGTCGCATTCGTTTTCCGGCATTATCGGCCAGGAACACGGCATGCGCATGGTGTTCGAACTCATCCGTGACATCGCGATGAGCGATTTTCCGGTGGTGGTAACCGGCGAAAGCGGGACCGGCAAGGAACTCGTTGCCGCGGCCATCCACGGCGAGAGCAACCGGCGCGACCGCCTTTTTGTTCCTGTCAATTGCGCCGCGCTGCCCGAAGGCATTCTTGAAAGCGAACTGTTCGGCCATGTCAAGGGCGCGTTCACCGGCGCCATCCGGGACAAAAAAGGGAGGTTCGAGCTTGCGGACAAGGGGACGTTGTTCCTCGACGAAATCGCCGAGCTGTCGCCGCGCATGCAGGTCAAGCTGCTTCGCGTGCTCCAGGAGGGCGTTTTCGAGCCGGTGGGAAGCGAGCAGGCCAGAAAGGTGGATGTCCGCATCATCTGCGCCACCAACCGGGACCTCAAAACGCTCGTCAGCAGGGGCGCCTTCCGCGACGATCTGTACTACCGTCTCGCGGTCATGCCGATTCACGTTCCACCATTGCGCGAGCGCCGCAACGACATCCCGCTTCTGGCGCGCCACTTCCTCAGACACAATGCGGAAAAACTGTCGCGTCATGACATGGAAATTTCAGATGAAACGCTCAGCATGCTCATGAACTACTCCTGGCCCGGCAACGTGCGTCAGCTCCAGAACTCGATCCAGTTCGCGCTTATCAAATGTCGCGGCACGCAGATCAAACCAGAGCATCTGCCGCCCGAGATCACCAAAACCACTTCTCTCCCCTATTTTGAACGCCGGACGCCGGGAAAAGCGGGCCGCAAGCCGAAGCTCACCTCGGACGCGGTTGAGCGGGCCATGATAAAGGCGGAATACAATAAAGCAAAAGCGGCACGGCTGTTAGGGGTCGGCAGAGCGACGCTCTATAATTATCTTGGCGAACACCGGGAGATTACGGCCCCCGAGGAGTAAATCCTCGGGCGGCCTTTTACGCGCCGCAAACGAAGCAAACCCTACTTGATGTTAAAGAAATTGTCCAGCTGATCGCTGATATCGTCACCGGTAATGCCGAGCGTTCCCTTTGCAGGTTCCTCGCGCGGCGGCGGTTTTTTCTTGCCCAGGATCTCGTTTCGATCGGCAATGATCGTTTCAGCCTCGATATCCAGGATGGTTGCCGGCTCTACGGTCTCGTCCCGTTTATAATCAGGCGGTCGGGCCGGATGAGGAGGCGGAACAAACGACGGCGGCGGCGGAAGCACGGTTGCAGGCTCAGGGGCAGGAGGAGGTACGGAACCAGGCAGCGGCAGATCAATCATGGTCTCTTCGGCATACTCAGGCGACACCTCCTGCATGGTGTCCTCCGGCTCATCCAGGACCTGCGGCGTTTCACCGCTGTCAAACACCACCTCGTCAGGCTCTTCTTCAGCCATTTCAGGTCCGGCATATTCAGGAACCGCCGTTTCGGCAGCAGGCTCAATCTCCTGCGACAATGCCGGTTCAGGTTCAGGCGCAGGCTCCTGCTCAGGCGCTGGTGCGGGTTCCTGCTCAAGGGGCCGTTCAGCGGTCTCTTCGATGCTATCCGGCACGGGCACGTCAATCTGTTCTTCAATAATTCCGGTGGACGGCTCCATCTCAAGAAACGTTTCGATCGGCATGGCATCGTCTGTCTGCGCAGCTTCACTCATGGACGCAACAACAGGCTCTTCCTCAACGGCAGCCGCTTCCTCCTGGAATTCCTCTGACGGTTCCGCTTCCGCCTCAAGAGAAGGGGCTTCGTCAGAAACAGTCGCGGCAACTTCCTCCGCCTCTCTTTCCGGTTCTTGTTCCAGCATCGAGGCAACGCCGGTCTCCTCCTCGGACGGCGGGGCGTGCAGATCACGCTCCTCCACCGGCTCCTGCACCAGGGTTTTATCGCGGTCAGGCTCCGTCTCATACTCACTGATACGGGACGGTGGCGCATCGGTAACGAGCATGCGACCGTACTCTTCAAGCAGTTTTTCGTTATATTTAACAAAGAATATATCCAGCCGGTGGATCTGAGGCTTATACAGCCTGTTAATGGTCTCCAGTTTTTCCTCGAGCGAGTTTCTAAACACGAGGCGGGTGATCCGGCCGGACGCAAGCGAGGTGACAAGGCTGTCCACTTCGGTCCATTTCTTCTCAATGGTAGATATCAGCTCTTCCTTGCCCGCAATAATCCTTCGGCGCGCCGAGCCCTGGACAAGCGCTGCGACACCCCATATGATGAGAACCGTTATACTGCCGAGGACAAATCCAGGTAACACCGCTGCAGCATACTCCATAGTTGATCCTTTCCCTACCCTCTTTATCGCTTAAAATCGAGGTGCGTTTGTTCGTCCATCCTTACCAACGTACCCCCCCATAACCATAGAGTATAGTACGCTGGAGGGCATAATGTCAAACAGATCGAAGGCAAAAGTTCATTCCCGAAACGCCTGTTCTGACCAGTGCGGATCCGGCGCCGTCAGCATACGGCTGCAGGGCGCCATGGTTTTTTCGTCCGTCTACACCCCCCTGCTTGACGCAACATCATACACCTGCGCGTACATGCGCGCTGCCCGCTTCCAAGAAAATTTTTCCACTTCCCTGATCCCGTTGCGAACAAGCGCTGCATACTCGCCGGGGCGATGGCAAAGGGTGATTGCCCTGTCAATCGCCCCATGAGCCGCCTGTACCAATGCGTTATAAAGCGGCAAGGCATGCCGTTTTTCCGGCGCGCACTCAAGCAGTGCGCGCCACTCCTTTTCCGCTTTTGCATCAGGATACTCTTCACGGAAAAGGATGCCGGTCGGGCCGTACTCGCGTTCCAGAAGCCGCAGCGTGCCGTAAAAAGCGGGGACCGGTATTTCCTCCTGCGGATTGACCTGCAGCCACAGGCCGCCGGTAGCGCGCGCCACGACGGGCGTGCCGCTTAACAGTGCTTCGTTCGCCGATCCAAACGGTTCATAAAGCGACGGCATGAGCAGAAAATTCGACCCGCCCAGGCAGAGGTCATACAGCGTGCGGGCGATCTTGAACGGCCAGATCTCGATATCGCCGCCGCATCGGGCGGCAATGTCCCTGAAAAAGCGGAGGTCGTTGCGCGAGGAACCGGACCTGCTGCTCGGGCAGAAAAGAAGCTTGGCCCTGTTGCGGGGCAAGCGCTCAAACGCGGAGAACATCACGTCAAACCCCTTCTGCATGAAATCGAGACGACCAGCCATAAAAAACACCGGCGTCACCGTATCGTGCGGGTCAATGGCCAGTTTTCCGATGATGCGACGGTCCTTTGCCGCGTGAAGCGCCATTATAAAACGCCGTTTTCTTATGTTCTTACGTGCAATGAGCCGCTCATCGCCGGTGCTGCTCGACCCAAAGCGTGACGTAACGGAAATCCTGGATTCCGTATCGCCGAAAATGCCGTTTTCGATGCCAAGCGGGGGGTTCATGGCAAAATGGGTTTGAAGGTGGTCGGTAAACACGGTTTTCTGGAGCGGATCATAGCGGACTTCGTGGGCAAATGGGGTGCTGACCGACGTAATAGGACCGTTTAAAAACGGTATCGAGCATTGCAACACGGTCGCTCCGGCCATTTTTTTGCCAAGAAAATAGTGCTTGGTTGCCGCAGGCAGACTGTGATCAAACGAATTGTGCAGGGTCAGAATGGTCCGGGTCTTTCGCAGCAGGTTGAGCGTAAACGCTATACGGGAGGTGATGGCAACGGGCGCGGTTTCCCATTCGTGGACGTGAAACAGAAGGTTTTCCGTCCATCCGAGATGGGCTACGGCAAAGGGGACCGCAACGGCAAACGCAAGCGCGTCATACAACAGCTCGTCCTGGTCGCGGTAGGCATAGGGGTTCTCGCCTGCCTTGAACCGCTCCGGAATTGCGATATAGTACGAGGGTATGCGGGCTGATTTGTCCCGATAACAGGTCAGGCGGGTGCGGTACCCGGCCAGACCAAAAGGCAGATCGGTAATCACGGGCTCAAGCCTGCGACTTTTCAGGGCCGCGCGCATACCCGTATGGGCCGCATGATAGGGGCTCACAAATATGATCCGCTCACCCATGCTCTCCAGCCGCTCCGGCAGATAGTTCATGACCGGGGTCAGACCACCCAGAGAGGCGATCCTGTTTTCAAAGGCGCACAGAACGATCCGCCGGCTGCCGGCATCAAAACCACATTCCACCCGTTTCAGTTCTGCAATCTCCGCATCGCTGAAAAGGGCATGAAGGCTGCGCCGCAACGGGGTCCACTGTTCAAGCCGCAATCCGAACAGCAGTTCATAGAGCTCAAGGTTCGTCATGTCGCATTAACAACAGTCGTACGGAGGATGAGGATACGGAACCATGAATCAACGGTATCAGTTTACTGATTATATGGTACTTTTATGCTTTTTATCAATGAGCATGATGCACAGTCCCACTGCAGCCGGAAATATGATATTCATAAAAAGGATCACCATCGATATGCCGAGCGCTGCCGACGGCGCATCAAGGGAACGTGCAAAAGGCACCCCCAGATTAAGAAACATCATGGAAAAGGAGTATTCGCGAAGCCCGATATTGGCGATAAAAAACGGCAGGAACAGCATGAATGCGTATACCTCCGCCGCGATCACCAGATTGGTACAAAACGGAGCGATGCAAAAAAGCGACATGATGAGCGCGGTCTGCACCAAGAGCGCGGCCTGCGCGCATAGCGAGCAGAGCATCACCGGTGCGGAAAAATAACGGGGCAGCGCGTCAAGCGATTGCTTCACATGGTGCAAAGCCTTTCCTATCGCGCCGTGTTCGGGCCGTGCATGGTAAACATGCGCTGACAGGAACACCAGCACCGGCAGTGCCGCGGCAAACCCCGCCATGCACAGACATAACCGCAGGGGCGGACAGGAACCCAGGAAATAGAAATGCAGGCCCATAGCGACCGCGCCAAAGAAAAACGTTGCCAGCACGGCAAACCATTTGTCCACCACCACCGAGGCCACGGCATCTGCCTTGCGGTGAGGATCGAGCGCAATGGCCCTGCCGAATTCACCGACACGACCCGGCGTGACAAACGCGAGCAGATTTCCCCAGACAAACATCTTCGCTACACGGGCCGTCCCGGGACTGAATCCCTGGATCCTGAGCAGCTCCTGCCAGCGGACCATCTGGAAAAGCAGTGCCACAATACCCAGCGCAAAGGCGGCGGAAAGCCGGGGCACGGAGCAATAATCGCCAAGCGCTGCAAGCTGCGCTCCGGTCACGCCCCGGCTGAGCATTACCGCGAAAAGAAGGGTAATGGCCAGCTTGATGCACCAGCGCACTATCGTGGATTTCATGAAAGCCATGTTTGCTTTACTGGGGACAGGGGTGCATACCGTACCATGATGAGGAACAGGAAAAATAAATTATACCGCGGCGCCGGGGAGGTGATTTGGGCTACAGCATGTTCACCGGATCAACATCATACACGATCCTGGTCTTTCTTGCGGACCTGTTTTCAATGCTCCGCGCCCGCGCCAGCGCTGCGGCAAGGTGTTTTGACGAATGTGATTTGAGCAGCAGCGAGAACCGGTACCCGCCTTTTAGCTTGAACATGACCGCGGGCGAGGGACCTAGTAACATGACTGCCGGCGAAGCTTTTGCGACCTCCGCACCCATCTCCTCGATCGTCATCCGTGCCATGCTTTCATGCGGCGCTTCCACCACTATCCGCGCGATCCGTGAAAACGGCGGATAGGCCAGTTCCCGGCGGTGCGGAATCTCCGATTCATAAAATCCCTCGTAATCGTGGCTTCCCGAAAAGCGCACGCTCGGATCGTCCGGATAGCAGGTCTGGATGATGACTTCTCCCGCGCTGTCGCTGCGGCCGGCCCTGCCGGAGACCTGCGTGAGCAGTTGAAACGTGCGTTCCGACGCGCGGAAGTCGGGAAACAGAAGCCCTGTGTCGGCCTGAATCACTCCCACGAGCGCGACACCGGGAAAATTGAGCCCCTTGGCCACCATCTGGGTGCCGAGCAATATATCCGCCTCCCGCTGCGCAAACGCATGGAGCAGGCGGTGGTGCGCGCCTTTTCTGCGTGTGGTGTCACGGTCCATGCGCAGTATCCGCGCCTCAGGGAACCTGGACCTGATCAGCTCTTCAGCCTTTTGAATGCCGGTGCCTTTGTATTTCATCTGATCGCCGCGGCACACCGGACAGACATCCGGCGCAGGCATGGCAAATCCGCATACGTGGCATTTCAGGCGCAGGTCACTGCGGTGATAGCGGAGCGTAATGGAACAGTTGGGACAATGGTGGGCGTACCCGCACTCCTTGCATAACAGGATGACGGAATAGCCCCGCCGGTTGAGAAGAAGAATGATCTGCCGTTTGGCGGCAAGCACCTCCGCCATGCGGGACTCCAGCTGCCGCGACAAAATGGTCCAGTTATTCGCGCGCCGCTCCCGGTTCATATCGATGATATGCACCGCAGGAAGACACGCGGGACCGAACCGCTCCCGCAGCTCCAGCAGCGCGAACTTGCCGGTTTTCGCGTTATAAAAACTCTCCAGGCTTGGCGTGGCGCTGCCGAGCACCACCACGGATTTCTGGAAATGGCCGCGCATGATCGCGACCTCACGCGCATTGTAGCGCGGATCACGATCGTTCTGCTTGTAACTGGCGTCGTGCTCCTCATCAACAATGATCAGCCCCAGATTGTCCATGGGCGCCAGAATAGCGCTCCTGACGCCGATGACCAGCCGTTTGGCGCCGGTCACGAGCTCCTGCAGCGCATCGCGCCGCTCGCCTGCAGACATCTGGCTGTGGATCACCGCGACCACGTCCCCGACCGCGGCGCGGAACCGCATGATGGTCTGCGGAGTCAATGCAATCTCCGGCACCAGGATGATGGCGGATTTTCCACAGGCGAGCACGTGCCGGCAGATCTCGGTATACACATGCGTTTTCCCGCTGCCCGTAATACCGTAGAGAAGAAACGGTTTTCCCGGACGGTCACATTGTGCGATGACGGCCTGCGCCGCCTGCTGCTGCTCACTTGTCAAAACGACCCGTTCAGGAGCTATCGACGTTTTACATTCGTCTGATTCCCGGACAAGTGCCTGACGTTTGGCAATCAGACAGGCCTTCTTGCACAGTGCTGCGACGACGGACCGGGAAACAGCGAACCGTTTCCGGATTTCGTCCATAGTCAACGGGCTGCGGTGAGACCTGAGCAGGTTCCATGCTATAGCCTGTGCCGGCGTGAGATCGCTCCCCGTCGCGGTACCGGTCTCGTAAACGGTGTGCGTCCGCTCCCGCGAAACAGACAGCCCCTTGCTGATTAGCGGCCTGAACACGCGTCCCAGGTCGCACTGGTAATACTCTGCTATCCACTCGTAGAGCCTGATTAGGGAGCCAGATGCATCTGCCCAGTTTTCGGCGCGGATTGCAATGATCTCCTTGAGCGACGCAATGGAGGATTCCGGCCTGAGCGCCACGACCACGCCCCATGTCCTGCGGCTGCGGAGTTCGACGAGCACCGCTGTTCCGCGCATGACCTTTGGCAGCAGCGCCGCCGGGATGCGGTAATCATACACTCCGGAGACCGCCATGGGAAAGGCAACACCGGCGATGGGCTTGGTGGCCTGGTCCGATAATGAAATATCTTGACCCCTATGTTCACTCATGGTATAACTTAAAAAAAGTCAGTGAGATGCGCGCGGCCGTATCATGCAAGGATGCGGCAAAGCACTGTCATAATTTAACGTTGCCGCGGTAACAAATCCAGCACTTTTTGCTGTTGCCCGCGGAGTGCTGCAAAAGCGTCTCTTCTAAAAAAGGGAGCCGGGTTGTGTTTATTGGAATCCGTGAAGCGAGACCGGGTATGACGCTTGCGGACGATATTGAACTGCCGGGCAGCGCGGGACTTATTGAGAAATCCCGCGTTCTTTCAGCTGACACCATTGAGCTTCTCATCCGCAGCGGTATCTCGCGCATAAAAATCGTCGACCCGGGCATCGGACATGGCCGCCGCGACGACGCTGTTCAGGAGGGGAAGCCGGCCTCCCCGGAAATGCCATCACCGTCGCCGGAAAAAAGCACAGCACCATCAGCGGCATCCAGCGTAGAACCGCTTCCCCCCCGGCTTTCAGTGCATATCTCGCCTGACGCCATGACGGCCCGGCTCGTTATCGATCCCGCCGGACCGGTTTCACAGGAGCTTGACAATACCGCACTACTGCTGGCACTTGAGAACGGCGGTGTCGTGTTCGGCGTCAATAACGAAATGATCGCGGACATCATCCAGCGATGGAAGGCGACCAAGCGCCATTACGAGTTCGACCGGATCGCCAAAGGATCGCAACCTGAGCCCGGCAAAGAGGGGGCCTTCCATATCAAATCGCTCTTTCTGTCCAATGCCGCTGATGTCGAAGCAGTGCAAACCTCCCAGTACTATTGGCAGGCCATTGAAAAGGTCGGCACGCTGCATCGCATAAGCGCGGGCACCGTTGTCGCTGAAAAGCATTTTGATACGCCCCCGATTCCGGGGTCAAATGTGCGAGGCGACCCGCTGCTCACCGACCAGATGATCTCCAAACCGATCACCCTCAAGGACGGCGTGGCATTCTCTCCGGACAAAAAGCAGATTGTCGCGCAAACCGACGGCATTCTCTATTTCATAGCCGACACGATCGGGTTGTTGTGCCTGAACTTCAACGGCTCTCTCGATGTTGTCATTGAAAAAGACCAGATGAGCGCGCTCCTTGCGGTTCACCCTCCTGCCGAAGGCGGCGGGGGGATGCCCGGTGAAAAAGAGATCATGGAGCTGCTAGCAAACAACCGCGTTACGTGGGGAATCGACAAGACCGCTATCGCCGATCTTGTCAAAGGGTTTGATGAAGGCCGCTATCCTGCCGAGAATGTTGTCGTAGCCAAAGGACAGCTTGCGAAAGACGGCGAAAACGGCAAGGTGGATTTTCTATTTACCACCACCACCTCGCTCAAACCAAAAGTGAATCCCGACGGCACCGCCGACTACAAAAACGTGAATATCGTGATTTCCGTGACCAAGGGCCAGGAACTGGCGCGGCTCACCCCTCCCACCCGCGGTACTCCCGGGAAAAACATTTTCGGCGAAGCGCTGCCCTGCAAAGAGGGGAGCCCCGCGGTCCTGCCGATCGGTCCGAATACCGAGCCCCATCCTTCAAGCGATGATATCCTGGTCGCTTCGGTGGACGGCCTGGTACGGTACTCCGGCTCCTATGTCGAAGTGTGCGAGGGGTACGTGATAAAGGGCGATGTGGACTTTTCAACCGGTAATGTGAAATACGAAAAATCGGTGATCATCAATGGCGACATCAAGGCCGGCTTCTCGGTCGAGTGCGGCGGCGACCTTCAGGTATCGGGCATCATAGAAGACTGCACGCTCACGGTCGGCGGCAACGTGCTGTGCAAGCACGGTTTCGTGGGGCAGGGCAAGGGAACGATTGACGCGAAGGGAGACGTCAACCTCGGGTTCCTGATGAATCAGACGGTCAGATCGCACAAAAGCGTCAACGTGGCGAAGGAGGCGATCAACAGCACCATTTATGCCCGCGAATCGGTCTCGATCCACGGCAAACCGGTATCCATTGCAGGCGGCACGGTGGTTGCGCGGGACCTCGTTTCGGTGTATGCTGCCGGCAACCAGAGCGGCGTGCGTACTGCTATCGAAACCGGGCTGGATTTTACCCTGGCCGAAGAGCTGAAAAAAAACGAGCTGCAGGTTGCCGAGGTTTCACAGAAGTCCCGAAAGGTCATCGAGGCGATAAAAAGATACCGGAATGTTGCGGCCGTCAAGAAAAAGTTCAGCGCGCAGGAGGAGTTTCTGTTCAACAAGCTCAAGCTCGCCATGGCAAAAATAGAGGAACAGCTACGGCTCCTGGAAGAGCGTAAAAAAATCATCATGGTGAAAATGCAGGAGCTTGAACAGGCCGCCATCAAAATAGAACACGCGGCATTCCCGGGAACGCTCTTTAAAATAGGCGACCGGAGGTTTGTGGTAAAAGAGGAGATCATCGGCCCCAAGACCGTGCGCCTCATCAGGCAGGAAATCCACATCCTGTAAGACCGCCATTCCTCCCTGCAATTAATTGTGGCGGTGCAACGCGTACCATTATATAATTTTTTACTGCATAACAACACATGCCATCGCAATCTGAAAAATTGTCAGCAGCAGGTGACGCGTGAAGACTGTTGAGCTTTCATCGCTGGTCGCGGGACAGGTTACCGAGCACGAATATTGTACTGAAAACGGCGATCTGCTTCTCGCCAAAGGCGTCGTGCTGTCCGACCGGCACCTCGATCTCCTCAAGCGAAGAAACATCTTCACCCTCTTTATAAAAGAGGATGAGGACGAGGAGGAGCAGGCGTTGCAATCGATCCTGTCGCCGGATTTCAATAAAATCATTTCCGACATCACGCTCGATGAAAAGCCGGACGCCCCACCACCCGCATCTATAAATAAATTACCGGCCCATGTTCCCGCCGTGATGAATCAGCCTGAATTCAAAAAAATCAAATCAGGCGAAGAGGGACTGAACCAGCTTGTATCGAGCAAACGGTCGCTTGACCTTGACAAGAGGCTTCAGGAAGGCCGGTGCGTTGACCGCCCGGTCGGCATCGCCCTCAAGGAAAAAATACGGCAGATCTCCTCAACCGAGCGGACCGACGACTACCGAAAGATGGTCCTCAACGTATACAACCAGGCGGTCGGACGCACCAAATCGGTGCTGGAATCGCTTGCCGACGGCAGGCGGATCGACTATTTCATGCCCAAGAGCATCCTTGAACAGCTCATGCGCATTTTTGTCAATGACATGAGTTTCCTGCTCAATACCGTCTCCACGCAGCAGAAAGGCGAGGAGCATATCTACAACCATTCGCTCAACGTCAGCATCTACTCGCTCTGCACCGCAACCGCGTTCGGGTACAATCAGCACCAGGTGCTCGAAATAGGGATCGGCGCACTGCTCCACGATGCCGGCATGCTTCTGGTGCCGCGGGAAATCTACCTGAAAAAGGGCAAACTGGAAAAAGACGAGTGGTACGAAATCATGAAGCACCCCATTCTCGGTCTCCACCTTCTTGAAAAGGTCGACCGTCTGCCCGAATGGGTGCCGTACATGGCATACCAGTGCCATGAACGGGAAAACGGCAAAGGGTACCCCAAACAGCGTTCGAGCAGGCTCATTCACAACTACGCAAAAATCTGCGCCATTGCCGACATGTACGAGGCGTTCTCCTCGCCGCGGCCTTACCGCGACGCCTATATCCCCTACAAGGCGCTCGAACTCATCATCAAGGCGTCGAAACAGGGGCTTCTCTCCGGGGAGCTGGTCAGGTCGTTCGTGCAGTTCATGTCGCTGTTTCCGGTCGGCAGCGTGGTAGAGCTCTCCAACCGCTGTGTCGGCAAGGTAATAAGAACCAACCCGACCTCCCCCTCCAAGCCGGTGGTCTGCGTGCTTTTTGACGCCGATGGGAACAAACTGACCGGATCGAATCAATACGAGGAGGACCTTTCCGTCAATTTGTCAATTTCAATTGTCAAAGCGCACCCGAACAACTACCGCGACATCACCTGGATGCAGGGATTCTAATACGGCCGGTTTTTATCTGTTATTGGTCAGAAATGCTTTAAAAACGGCTTGCCGACCGGATACACGTTAAAACCGAGTTCAAACAGTTTCGTGTGGTCAAGAATATTGCGGCCGTCGAAAATAAACGGTGGTTTTTCCATGGTAGCAAGGATTTTTTTATAGTCCAAGTGCCGGTACAGGTCCCATTCGGTGCACAGCACAATGGCATGGGCGCCCCGCGCCGCCTCGTAGGGGTCTTGAATCAGCGAAATCTTTTCACGGTACCCGGCCAGGTCGGTTTTTGCGTTTTCAAGCGCCTCAGGATCGGTGACCGCCACCTCCGCACGCTCTTCAATCAGCCGTTTTGCGACATCAATGGCGGGCGATTCGCGCGTATCGCCGGTATCCGCCTTGAACGCGAACCCGAACAGCGCGATCCGCTTTCCCGCGACCGTGTTGAACATGGCGGTCACCATGTTCTTCACGAACCGGTTTTTCTGGTACTCGTTCATGAGCACCACGCTTTCCCAGTAGCGCGCCACTTCATTGAGCCCGTAACTTTCGGCAATATAAACCAGGTTGAGGATGTCCTTTTTAAAGCACGATCCGCCGAATCCAACGCTTGACACGAGAAAACGTGGACCGATACGGCCGTCCATGCCGACGGCGCGCGACACTTCGGCGACGTTCGCCTCGGTCTTTTCGCAGAGCGCGGAAATGGAATTGATTGAGGAGATGCGCTGCGCAAGAAAGGCGTTGGCCGCGAGCTTGGACAGCTCCGCACTCCATACATTCGAGGTGAGTATCCGGTCGTGTGCCACCCAGTTGGCGTAGATCTCACAAATCATGGCGCGCGCGCGCAGGCCTTCGGGCGTCTCCCGCGTGCCGATGAGGACACGGTCCGGTTCTTCAAGGTCGGCGACGGCCGTGCCTTCGGCCAGAAACTCGGGATTCGAGACCACTTCAAAATGGATGCCCTTGTCGTTCGCGTTCAGGATGCGGGCCATTGCGGCCGCGGTCCTGACCGGCAGGGTGCTCTTTTCCACGATCACCTTGTCCGAGGCCGCGGTTTTCAGGATCGTCCGTGCGGTTGTTTCCCAGTACTGCAGGTCGGCCGCTCTGCCCGCGCCGTCGCCGAAGGTCTTGGTCGGGGTATTAACCGACACGAAAATGATCTGCGCGTCCCTGATGGCCGCCTCGACATCGGTGGAAAAAAAGAGGTTGCGGCCGCGCCCCTGTTTCACGATCTCAAGCAGGCCCGGCTCATAAATGGGCAGCTCGTCGGAATTCCACGCATCAATGCGCGCCGCATTCACGTCCACCACCGTGATCCTGTACTGCGGGCACTTCGCCGCAATGACGGCCATGGTCGGCCCTCCGACATACCCTGCACCGATACAGCTTATGGTTTGCTTGAACGAAGCCATGGATCCCGAATCTTTCTGTTTAGGTGAAACGAAACGACGGGAACGATAATTGATAATAGTATCGGGAATGAAAAAAAGCAATATTCCGTTGCACGCGGGCGATGGTAGCGCAATTGAACGCCAGCCACGGCATATGACGCGATCCCTGCGGTTTTACGACGATCGGTGTCAAACCCCGTATCCATGTGCCCCCCACACCCTTACAAGAAGGTGTTATTCTCTTACTGCAAAGCTACACTCCCTGCCGAAAAACGCAAATATCACCTATCAGCAGGCAAAAAGCTTTACAGCAAGACTATAGCGGCCTTCAATCCGCTGAAAAAGCAGGCATAGCCTAACATAAACCATAAAACCATGATATAGAATCAAATGAACCCAAAAGACCATTTACCAACAGACAAGCAAATCTCTTTACACAAACGATAAAAAAAAGGATCAATTCCAATTTTGAAAATAAAAAAACGATATTACTCCATAAAAAACAACAAGTTAAAATATATGCAATAAAAACTTTTCCACCTATTAACACGTGTGATCCCTATGAATTGGAACCGTTTTTACACAGGTTATCAACATTGTTGAAAAACAGCACAAAGGAGCAACAGGCAACCAGCTAAACCAGCGGCTCACCGCTTCCCGTAGGAATGTGCGATTTAAAACAAGGACATACAAAAAAGGTTATTGTCAGAATAATTTCACTATCTTTTCTTTCATGCATTGCCCCCTTTACCTCATACCTCCAATAATTGTACAATTTACCCGCATTTTCAAAACCCGGGAACCTGTCCCATGCCTCCACGCTACGTTAAAACCATTGGCGACGAAATTAATTATGAGTATGCGAAGCTCATTTCCAAGTCGGCATTTGGTAGTAAAATCAATTACCGGTTTGTGACTGACCGGTACAAGGCGCTCTGTTCCGGCGAGATCTCCATTTCAAGTACCATGCGGGAGTGGGAGAAAGACCTGACAAAGGAGTGCGCTTTTTGCGGCAAAACAGGGGATCTGACAACGACCCATTTGATACCGATAAACAGGGGCGGGACAGATGATCCCGATAATCTTGTGCTTTGCTGCGCCTTTTGCAATGCGTCACGGGGGGACAAGGGCGTGTTTGAGTGGCTCGGGCTAAAAAAGAAAGATTCGCTCCACTGGCTGGTTGCGGGCAAATATCTCAAGGAATTGCATCGGCTGCATGAGGCCAGAGGCACTGTGTCTGTATCGATTACGGAGCTTGAAACGCTGTGTAAAACGTGCAGGAATTCCGCAATATGCAGCTTGTGGGGTAAAACCGAATCCCTGAGCAGTTTCTGCCTGGAGAGTATTCTTTAATACAAGAACCATCGTTCCTCTGTATTTTTTGCCTCCTCTTTTTTTTCCATATATTTTTCATGCACGAACCCCCACGGAGGAGCGTGATGGATAAAAAAATTGCGTTTTTCGATGCAAAGCCGTATGATATGACCTCGTTTGACGAGGCCAATACCGCTTTTGGCTTTTCCATTACCTATTTCGAGGTGCGGCTGTCTGCTGACACGGTTGCCATGGCGGAGGGGTTCGACGGCGTGTGCGCGTTTGTGAACGACACGCTGGACAGCAGGGTGATCGATGCGCTGGCAGGCTACGGCATAGGAATCGCGGCACTGCGCTGCGCAGGATACAACAACGTGGATTTCAAGGCCGCGTATAAGAGGGTCCATGTGATGCGCGTGCCGGCGTATTCGCCGCACGCCGTCGCAGAACACGCGGTCGCGCTCATGATGTCCCTCAACCGCAAGACCCACCGGGCATACCACCGCACGCGCGACGGCAATTTTTCAATCCACGGCCTGCTCGGGTTTGACATGCACGGTAAAACCGCAGGCATTATCGGCACGGGCATGATCGGCAAAACCCTTGCATACATACTCAGGGGATTCGGCATGACCGTGCTTGCGTTTGACCCGTTTCCGGACGCGGCATTTGCGAAGGAAGCGGGCGTTTCGTACGTGGAAATTGACGTGCTGTACCAACGCTCCGACATCATTTCCCTGCATTGCCCGCTCAACAGAGAAACCCACTACCTGATCGACGGGCGTGCGATCGGCCGCATGAAAAAAGGGGTCATGCTCATCAACACGGGACGGGGCAAGCTGATCGACTCGAAGGCGCTCATACAAGGCTTGAAAAAAGGGATGATCGGCTCGGCAGGGCTTGATGTGTACGAGGAGGAGACCCAGTATTTTTTCGAGGACCGGTCAACGGACATGATTGCGGACGATGTGCTCAGCAGGCTCCTGACCTTTCCAAATGTCATCGTGACCTCGCACCAGGGGTTTTTTACCGCAGAGGCGCTGCATAATATCGCGCACACCACGCTGGGCAACCTTACAGCCTATTTTGAAGGGGGCAGGCTGGAAAACGAGATCTGCTATTTCTGCAATGAACCGTGCAGGAAAAAGCAGGAAGGGAAGTGTTTTTAGAGCTCAATTGACTTTCAAACATCATTTTCACTATTTTTCCCGCACTGCCGCATATGCATGATGTGGAAGAGTTGTTCCACCCCCTATATTCAGGAAAGAACCTCCCCTATGGATCTCATACCTGTGTTTTTACATAAAATCATGCGGTTCATTCCGCTTGGCCTGGTGATCAGCGGGTCTTTGCTCGTGATGCTTTTTTCCCACTGGCTGCTGATCGGACGTTTCAAAAACCTGGGCAATGAACGCAGGTTCCCGCGGCAACTCGTCATGCTCGGCCTGGGAACCATCTGCCTTGTGGCCATTATCATTGTCCTGCCGATCCCTGAAAACATGCGCAACCAGCTCATTGCGCTGATCGGACTGCTGGCATCGGGAATCCTGGCGTTTTCCTCAACAACGGTCTTTGCCAATCTCATGGCAGGCATCCTGCTGCGCACCACAAAGCCTTTCCGCATCGGCGATTTTATACGGGTCAGGGAGTATTTCGGCAGGGTGGCTGGTCTGGAAAAATCGCCTGAAAAGGGAGATGTCGGCTGAAATCGCAGCCGCATACCCTGACATCATGATGCGCTACGTGACCAAGTCGAAAAAAAAAGTTGCATTTCTCCTTTAAATCCATTATATTAATATCACCTACATGCCTCACCGCATGTTCTCTGTTGGGGAATGGTTAGCTGGCTCCCGCCAGCCCCATTCCCTTAATAATTTTCAGGGGATTTTTTTTATTACTGCCAGGCAGGCCCGTACGAACCGGCACGGTCTTTCGCCATTCCTCCTGGTTTTTTGACGCCAATCCTGACGTGCAGCCCAAACGATCCTTTCCTGTTTTTATGACACAGTGACTGATACCAACCTGACACTGAAATTCGTAATCATGAACGATACGTCTCGGCATAGGTTGCCAGAGCTGATGAATCATTGGTAGATAAGCTCTGGTATCATTTATATTGATTCTGGTACCTCTATTCTTCTCTCCCCTGCGTCAATAGCCGTTTCGTGCTCAGTATGATATACTATTTTTTTAAGCGTAAATATTGAATAATGTTTATTTTATTGGTATACAATTAATCAGGCTGAAGTCTCACACTTTTCGTTTAAAAGAGGGGGAAGTGGTATGGCTAACATGCAGTTAAGCGGTTTAACCAGATGCTGTACAATAGCGCTGGTATTCCTGTCAGGTTCAATGGTTCAGGCATACGATATCGGCGCAAAGATCGAGAGGAACCTGAAAGGAGGATTGTATATCCACGAACATATCAAGGAGTACAACCTGCTGGTAAAGTTCCGTTCCAAGCTGAGCCCGAACCTTGATTCCCGCGGACGGGTGCTTCTGAATTACAACCGGTACGTTGAACTGCAGCCAAAGGTCTTTTTAAAGTATAACCTCTCATTTTCACGGGTGATTCCATATTCAAAAAAGGATCTTGAAATCCTGCGCACACCAGCGCGTCATATCCCTGATAAAAAGGGATTCAACCGTTTTGAGTTCGCCGGCGTGTTCAAGGTGCATGCATCTGATTCTTCAAAGGAACGGCTGTTTGAGATCGGGCAGGAGCTTGAAAAACTTGACCAGGTGGAATACTGCAGCCTTGAGCCAAAAGAGATACCAGCTCCGCCCATTGATTATCCGCCCACCACACCGAGCTTTGTGAGCAGGCAGACCTATCGCGGTCCGGACCCGGGCATTGATATTGATTATGCCTGGACCCTCGGCGTCCGCGGCGCTGGACTCATGATCGCGGACATGGAGCACAGCTGGGGACGGCTCGACCACTCTACCCAGGAGGTACATGAAGACCTGCACAACCAGAACATTAAATACGGCCTGCCGTGGCGCACCGATGATTACCGGGACCACGGCATGGCGGTCATGGGGCTTCTGCTTGCCGGCGACAACGGATATGGCATTACGGGCAGCGTGCCTCAGGCACGCGGCCTGGTTTATTCGATCATGCACGGCGATCTGAACGCCTTGAACGCCGCGATTGACAGCGCGAAAAGAGGCGACATTATTCTCATGGAAATGCAGCGGAGTGCTCCTGACGGCAATCTTGGTCCGCCGGACGTCATCTCCTCGCTCTGGGACGCCATTGACGAAGCGACCGATGCTGGCGTAGTCGTTGTCCAGACCGCAGGCAACGGCGCTTCGAATATGAATTCGACAAGCTATGCAAGCTATCACCAGCGGGGTGATAACGGCTCCATTATCGAAGGCGCCGGCACCGCCGACACGCGACATACCAGGATGAGCTACAGCACCTACGGAGACAGGGTCAATATGCAGGGCTGGGGACAAAATGTGTTTACGCTGGGGTATGGCAACGGCTGGAGCGGCTCCAGCGACTGGAAACAGTCCTACTCCGCCTCGTTCAGCGGAACCAGCTCGAGTGGTCCGATCGTGACCTCTGCCGTCGCGCTTTTGCAATCGTATGCAAAGGAGCGAAAGGACTCCCTGCTCCCCTGCCCGCTTATCAGGACCATCCTCTCGTCAACCGGTATCCCGCAGGGCGATCCGCAGAACGGTCATATCGGGCCGCTGCCCAACCTGCGCGCCGCGATCAGAATGCTGGACTCCCTGATTCCCAATACCGAGGTGGTGAAAAAGATCGTATCAAGAGAGCTTGAGTCCAAAGGTTTGTATGTAAATAATGGCACGATTCACTATTTGGTTCCGGCAGCTTCGACCAATGAGCTGCAGAACATCACTGTTTTCCTATATAATATGAAAGGAACGCTTGTCGCGACCCTAGTAAACGGCCCACAGCAGGCAGGCCAGCACAAGGTGACGGTATCGCGTGCCACTATCAGCGCCGGCACCTATCTTTGCGCCATGCAGGTTAAAAGCGTGAAACATGCGGCAAAGGTGGTTGTTCGGTAACAGCTCTGGTGTCTCTGTTTCCACGGGTTCTTTTCCGTGTGCCTTTTTTAAAACTATTACGGTTATGGATTCCGTTCTTCCCCGCCGGTACCGCGTGAAGAGGTGTCCGGCTGCTCCAGGAGACGGCGCACATAGTCACGCGGGTCTTTCGGTTTCTTTTTATGCAGGGGCTTAAGCTGTGCGACCGTAGCGAAAAGATCATTCCCGTTCTTTTTGAAAAGCCGGTAAAAAAGTGAAAGGTTTTTTGTATAGGTCATGCGAATGGCAAGATAAGCGTTGTTGATCTCCGCATGCCTGACCCCTTTGAACAGTCCGGTCGCGAACAGCGAATCATAGTCCTCGACCATGCGGGTCTTGAAATCACGAATAACCTCCTGCTTGAGCCGCAGCTTTTCGTCGCGAGGCATGCCACGCGCATAGACGGCCGACAGCGTGTCGTACAGCCGGCGCAGTTCCCGGTCCCATGTGTCAAGGTCATGCTTTTCACGCAGCGCATCCCGGTAGGCGGCGGAGCTGTCACCGAAGGTCTCGCGGATATAGCGGAGGGCGCCTTCGGCGCCCACGAAAGAGGCGAGCTCCTCGTTGAAGCTGATGTTGTTTTTCAAAAAGATGGTGGCATGGGTCTGTTCATGGATGATCAGATTTGCCAGCCGGAACAGCGACAGTTTTGTCATGAATGAGTACACCGGGTCAGACACGATACCCAGGGTGCTGAACGCGTCAACCGGACTCACGATCACGTCATAACCCTTTTTCTTGAGCTTCCGGGCGGTACGTACCGCGTCCGTGCGCTGGAAAAAACCGAGATACGGCGCATGGCCGAAAAACGGGAACCACCATTCGTACAAAGAAAAGGTGTCCTGTTTCGACGCCGCGACCACGTCGATCAGATACTCCCGCTCCACGCGGGCATACCTAGTGTAGTTACGATTGGCGGCGAGGCCGATCTTTTCCACCGAATACGCCTTGATCGCTTGAACGTTATGAAGAAACGTCTTCTCGCGTCCGGGCAGGGCGGTATCACTAAGCACTGTTTCGATTTTTTTCGCCGACCATGTGTATTTCGAAACATAAAATCCCTGCTTCGCAAGGTAACAGCAGTTAACCGATAAAAGAACCAGCAAGAAAAGGAGTACGGTAGTATGTGAGGTTGCCATGGCAAAGGGAAAGGAATGTCAGATCTTGTACAGGCCGCTCTCCGACCGCACCAGCTCCATGGTGTGAAGGGTTTTCCCGTCAAGGCCGAAAATTGAGGCTGACACGTTGCGATCACCCAGGACGAGAAGGCCGAAAGACGGAGGCATGTTCTTGTCAAGCGGTCCTTTGAGATGCCCGGGGTTCATGTAGAGCCGGCCCTCATTCAGCTTCAGCTCCGCGCGGTGCGTATGCCCGTACAGAATAATATCGGAACGGTTCTCGTCCTCATCGGTCAGGTCCTTGTCAAGGCTGTGGAGAATGAGCAGGGAAAATCCAAGCACCATCTCGGAAAGTTTTGCCGGCAGGGAGCCGTTTTTATACCTGCCGTCATAAATACCCGGCACCTGGAGCAGCTCTATATACAGGTCGTCGAGTCCGGAAATATCATCATACTCATCGCCCAGATGGCAGAGCATGGCAATCTTCTGCTTTCTCGTAAGCAGACCGACCGCCTGCTTGAGCATATCGATATTGCCGTGTGTGTCGCTGACAACGCCAATTCTCATACCATACTCTTTTTAAATAGTCCGCACGACAAGGCTCGGCACGGACTCAGCCGATCTTTTTCCTCATGGCCGGATACTCCCCGAGGTACTTCACGATTTGTTCCGCCATGTTTTCCGCGGTAAAGCCGAACTCTTTGTCAAGCACCTTGTAGGGCGCTGATGCGCCGAAACGGGTAAGCCCCACGACCTTTCCCAGCGGGCCGACCGCTTCGTTGAGAGCGGCCGGCAGGCCAGCGGTGAGTCCGAACACCGGGACACCCGGCGTCATAACCGATTCGCGATACGCGTCCGGCTGCTCGTCAAAAAGCGCCGTTGAAGGCAGGGACACGATCCTGCACGCAAGGTTCTTTTCCTGCTTTAATATTTTCGAGGCCTCGTAAAGCGTTCCCACTTCCGAACCGCTTGCCGCCAGAATCACGTCCGGCTTTCCATCGCACTCCACCACCGTATACCCGCCGCGGCCCGCCTGCTGCGCGTCGGTTAAGCGGTCACCGCCGCTTCGCGCCGGAAGGTCGGCGATGTTCTGCCGTGACAGAAGCAGGGCGCAGGGCGATTCCGTGCATTCAAGCGCAAGCTTCCACGCCGCGACCGTTTCGGCCATATCAGCCGGACGCAGCACCAGCATTGAGCGGCGTCCTTCGAGATTGTTCATCTTTTCAAGCAGCCGTATCTGCGCCTCGTGTTCAACCGGCTGGTGCGTGGGGCCGTCCTCACCGACCCGAAACGAGTCGTGCGACCACACATACGTGACCGGAAGACCCATGAGCGCGGCAAGACGAACCGCCGGCTTCATATAATCGGAAAAGGTGAAAAACGTGCCGCATACCGGAATAACGCCGCCGTGCGCCGCAATGCCGTTCATGAGCGCGGCCATGGTAAGCTCCGCGACGCCGGACTGCAGAAACGCGCCGTTGAAATCCCCTTTTTTCAGAATCGTGGTGCCTTTCAGAAATCCGTCGGTCTTGTCGCTGTTGGCAAGGTCCGCGGAAGAGACGATCATATTGCCGATCTCTTTTACGAACTGGCCGAGAACCGCAGCCGAAGCCGCGCGGGTCGCGCATCCCGGCTTGGGCTGGATCGCTGACCAATTTACTTGCGGAACGGTCCCCGCAATGTATCCTGAAAGCTTTTTCGCCTCCTGCGGATGCGCTTTTTCCCATGCTGCCTGCCTGGCTTTGAGCTCCCTTGCCGTTTCCGCCTTCCTGGCACAAATCGTGGCATAGTACTCAGCCACTTCCGGGAAAACACGAAACGGGTCTTCGGGATTGCCGCCCAGGCGCTCCACGGTCTTTGCAAACGACGCGCCCGCCTCTGAGAGCGGCATGCCATGGGTCGATACTCTGCCTTCGCAGGACTGGCCGTTTTCAGCAACCGCTCCCTTTCCCATGATGGTTTTCCCGATGATAAGCGTCGGACGCTCCTTTTCCGCATGGGCCTTGTCAAGCGCGTCACGAATCTGGTTCTGGTCATTGCCGTTGATCGTTATGACGCTCCACCCCCAAGCCGCGTATTTTTTTGCCGTGTCTTCACCAGTCACATCGGAGGTCATGGTCGAAAGCTGCACGTCGTTTGAATCGTAAAACATGATGAGATTGGAGAGCCCGAGATGGCCGGCAATACGGCCAGCGCCCTGCGATACCTCCTCCTGAACGCCGCCGTCGGAGATGAACGTATAGGTTTTATGCGCCATCCACTCACCGAACCGCGCGACCAGAAACCGCTCCGCTATTGCGGCGCCGACGGCCATGACATGGCCCTGGCCAAGAGGACCGGAGGTGTTTTCAATCCCCCGCATGACGTTGCGTTCAGGATGTCCCGGCGTGACACTGCCCCACTGCCGGAAATTTTTTATATCGTCCATGGAATAGTGTCTGGTCAGGACCAGCTGCGCATAGAGCATGGCCGACATGTGACCCGGGTCGAGAAAGAAGCGGTCCCTGCAGAACCATGCCGGATCAGACGGATCAAAGTTTAAAAATTCGCTGTAAAGAATATTGATGAAATCAGCACCGCCCATTGCTCCGCCCGGATGCCCTGATTTTGCCTTCTCAACCATTGCCGCAGCCAGAATCCGTATATTGTCAGCTGCCCGTTCAATTACGCGTGCCCTTTCCACTATCCTTCTCCTTTTCGTATGCAATGCACTGTCGAAGAAAAATAAAAATAATTTTTACCAGTCCATCATAGAAGGGTTTTTAGGGTTGATGCCGGATCAAAGCATGTACCTTGAAAGAGGCCATGGGTTGAAAAACCTGTATCACCTTTTACAACAGGATGTTATACTATATACGGTATGCTGCCGGACGCCAAAGCGGTCATGGCAAATACCATCATTGCATGAATTATCTTTCCATGCGGGCGGAAGATCGGGCAGTCGCTGCATCGCACAACCATAAGACGCTGCAGAGGAAAGTCCGGGCACCGCAGGACAGGATACCTGGTCACCAGGGGCCCGCAAGGGTACAGAGGTGCAACAGAAAGAAGTCCGCTCTGTTCGTGCTCATGCAGGAACGGGGTGAGAAGTGAAAGGGTGGGGTAAGAGCCCACCGTCCCGCACGAGCGGGAGCATGTAAACCTTATCCGGTGCAAGACCAAGCAGGGGAAGCCTGCCCGATCAACCGGTCGGGCGGCAAGGTGGTCCGCCTTGATTTCCCCGGGTAGGTCGCTCAATGCCCCGGTGCGCCGCACCGGAGCCAGACAAATGACTGCCTCTTCCCCGGCGAAGACGCCGGGGAAAAGACAGAACCCGGCTTACAGATCTTCCGCCCTTTTTTTAGATTTGAAAAGAGGCGACTATCCGCGGACGCACCTATATATTTCCGCTCATCGCGCTTGCCCTGTTTCCGGTCTTCCTCAAGGCGGAGGCGGGGGACTCCGCCGGTGCGGTCGCCCGCTCGCCGCAGGGCAAAAAAATCGCGCGCCTCTATTTCAACGGCAACCATGTGACCAGGGAGAGCACGATCAGGTGCTACCTGAGGATCGACACCGGCATGGCGTACGATTCGGGAGCAGTCAGGGCGGCCAAGCAGCGGATCATGCGCACGGGCCTGTTTTCCAAAACCGATATTATATCTGTCGTGAAGGAATACGGATGCGATCTCTATGTGATAGTCAAGGAAAAGGGGTACCTGAGCGTTCCGCTGCCGGGAATATATCAGTATCCCCGCAAATACGGCAAGGACAAGCGCTGGTTCTTCGGCGATGCGGGGGTCGATCTCAACAATTTCGGCGGCCGCATGGAACGGCTGCGCGTGACGGCGCGCGCCTGGGAGTGGCGTACGCTCGGCGTCGGCTGGACCAAACCGGTGCTTCCCACTCCCTATTTTTTCGGCATCGGGGTCTATGCGGACCAGCGGCCCGACGAATTTGACGCATTCGATCGAACCGACCTCTCCGGCCGCCTGTCCTTTGGCGCGGACCTCTATACGCATTCGAGGATCTCTTTCGGCATTTCTCCCATGTTCCGCCGGGCGGACTGGCACGACGGCGTCGAAACGAACGACTTCTACCAGGCCTACGGTTCGATCGGGTGGTCGACCGACCGCCGCGAGACCCCTTTTGATCCGTCACGGGGGTGGCATGTGGGTCTGGATACCCGGTCGAACTACCTGTACTATGACGACAACACGCCCTATGTCCAGCAGACCGGGGCGTTCACCTTTTATATTCCCGGCTTTTTTTCCAGCGACAAATTCGCCTGCCGCTTCGTCGCCATCGTGCGCGATAA
>JAFGDP010000033.1 GCA_016932075.1 Chitinispirillaceae bacterium
TGGTCAACGCCGCGGCCGGGCTTGCGGCGCGCGGGCACGCGGTGGTCTGCATCGGCCGGAACAGGGCGGTCTGGCTGGAAAAGGCCGCTGAGCGGGGCGTGGAGACAAAAGGGTTTCCGATCCACGCGGATTTCGATCCTGTCATCATAACCCGGCTCTTTTCGTTTTTCAGAGAGCGCCGGCCCGACATCCTCTGCTGCAACTTCGAGAAGGACGTGCGACTCGGCGGCATCGCGGGGCGGCTTGCCAAAGTCAAAAGAATATTCGTGCGTAAAGGCCTGTGCCTCATGCATGATAAATGGCGCTACCGGCTTGCTTATAAACATATCGTCGACGATATCATCACCCCGGCCGCGTTCATTAAAAAGCAGTTTGCCGCGTTCCCGTGGCTGAACCAGGACCGGATACACGTGGTGGCAAACGGCGTGGAAGTGCCCGACACCGCGTGCTGGGACAGGAATAAGCTGCGGAGAATCGTATGCATCAATGACGAGGAGCCCGTCGTGCTGGGCGCCGGCACGATTTTTTCGCAGAAGGGTTTTGAATATCTTGTCGAAGCGGTGGCCATCCTCCGCCGCCGGGGCGTCCGCATCCACGCCGCCATTGCCGGCGACGGTGACGCGCGGGAGCTGACCGCTTTCATGGACCGGTTCGGCGTCGCCCCCTTCATTCATCTCCTCGGCCTTCGCGGCGATGTCCCTGAGCTCATGTACGGCGCCGACGCGTTCGTTCTGAGCTCCATTGACGAAGGACTGCCGAATGTGGTGCTCGAGGCCATGAGCGTCGGAACTCCGGTCGTGGCTGCCGATGCCGGCGGAACGTCGGAGATCATTACCGACGGGGTCGATGGCTTTGTGGCGCCGGTAAAAAACCCGCAGGCCCTTGCGGATAAAATCGGCGCAATTATTTACAATAAAGAATTGAACGCAAGAATCGGCTCGTCCGGGAAAGGTACTGTCAGGGAAAGATATGCCACGCCGCTAATGGTTGACAATATAGAATTGCTGTTCTCGAAAACGCTCGGTCATTGATTCAGGGCTTTTTTATATCCCGCATAGGTAAGTTCGGCCGTTTTTTTCCAGGAATACTGCGCCGCGCGCTTGAGCCCCTTTTCTCTGAGCTCCTCCCGTAAGGCCTTCTGGTCGAGGAGTTCCAGCATTCCATTACGCATAGAGTCGAAATCGCAGGGATCCACCATGATTGCGGCGCCTTCCGCAATCTCGGTCATGGAGCTCGTTCGCGACGTTGCCACCGGGCAGCCGCAGGCCATGGCCTCGAGGATGGGCAGGCCGAACCCCTCGAAGAACGAATAATAAACCATACCTTCGGCATGGTTGTAGAACCTTACCAGGTCGTCGTCGCCGACCGAGTGAAGAATTCTTATGCGGCCGCGCAGCGGGGAGTCCGCGACGTGCCGCAGCACCCTGCCGGTATAATCGTTTTTCCGCGCCTGGCCGATCAGGATAAAATTGACGCCCGGGAACCTGCCGGCGAGCGATTCGAAGCACTCGATCATGGCCAGCGTGTTTTTCCTCGGCTGGATTTCTCCGACCGACAGCAGATATGGCCGCTCACTGTCGCCGAGGCCGTAGCGGGAGAGAAACGAGCGGTCGGAAGCCGTGCGGGTGAAACACGGATTCACGGCAAGGGGAATGACCGCGGTTTTATCTTTTGCCGCGGGGAACCGCTCGATGATGTCGGAACGCGTGCATTCGGAGTCGGCGAAGATGGCGATAGAACGATTGACGATTGCTGAAATGTTCCGTCGGAAAAACGGCTTGACGTATTCAAGAACCCACGGTTCGTCGTGGAGCGCGATGAGGTCGTGTATCGTTGTCACGACGTTAGGCAGCGATAAGGGATAATGTATCGGGTTGGTGCAGTGGAACAGATCGCAGTCCCGGGTGGCACAATGTTCGAAAAAAGGCTTTATTGAATCGACACAAGACATCAGGTGCCTGCCGAGCAGGAGGGGGTTCGGCATAATATTTTTAATCACCAACCGCGGTCCGTTGCCGAAAATCTCGCGAGTTTTTCTTTTCTTCCGCCAGTAGGTTATACACCGCCATTCGTCAGCGGTACCGAGACCGGCCAGCGCTTTGATGAGCTCGACCGTATAGGTTCTGTTGCCGCTGCCGGCCGTGATGCCGAGATTGTAGGTGTCAAACGCGACGCGCATGGTTTACTCAACACTTCAATGCTTTTGTATATCCCTCGTAAGTCATCTCCGCCGTTCTTTTCCAGGAGTATCGAGCCGCCCGCCGGAGACCCTTCTCCCTGAGCTCCTCCCGTAAGGCCTTTTGGTCGAGGAGTTGCAGCATTCCATTACGCATAGAGTCGAAATCGCAGGGATCAACCATGATTGCAGCGCCTTCAGCGATTTCGGTCATGGCGCTTGTGCGGGAGGCCGCCAGGGGACATCCACAGGCCATTGCTTCCAGAATGGGCAGGCCGAAGCCTTCGAAAAAAGAGTAGTACACCAAGCCTTCGGCATGGTTGTAAAACCTGACCAGGTCGTCGTCGCCGACCGAGTGAAGGATTTGTATCCGGTCGCGCACCGGGGAGTCCGCGATGTGCCGCAGCACCTCGCCGGTATAATCGTTTTTCCGGGCCTGGCCGATCAGGATGAAATCGAGGCCGGGAAAACCGCCGGCAAGCGATTCAAAGCATTCGATCATGGAGAGCGTGTTTTTCCGCGGCTGGATTTCGCCTACCGACAGAAGATAGGGTCGTGCGGTGTCTCCAATGCCGTAACGGGAGAGAAACGAGCGGTCGCCGGCAATGCGGGTGAAGCAGGGGTTAATGGCATTAGGGGCAACCATTGTTTTAGCTGCAGCGGCCGGGTATCGTTCGATGATATCACGGCGTGTTGCCTCCGAGACGGCAAAGATAATCAGTGAACGGCCAACAATAGAGGCACTATGCTTCCGATAAAACGGTTTAACGCATTCGGGGACCCACGGTTCATCATGGAGCGCAATGAGATCATGAATCGTGGTGACGACCCGCGGCAAGCCAAGGGGGAAATGTATCGGATTGGTACAATGGAACAGGTCGCACTGCCGCGCGACAAGGCGTTCAAAAAACGGCTGTATGGCATCAACGAACGGCATCAGGTGCTTGCCGAGGAGCAAGGGATGCGGAATCAGATTTCTGACTGTAAAACGCGGACTGTATCCGAAAAGTTCCTGTATTTTCTGCTTTTTCCGCCAGTAGGTTATAATCTGCCACTCGTCGGCAGTTCCGAGGCCGGCCAGCGCCTTGATGAGCTCGACCGTATAGGTTTTGTTGCCGCTGCCGGCATTTATTCCGAGATTGTAGGTATCGAAGGCAACGCGCATGGGTTATTCAATAAAAAATATAATCGCCAATCTTGTACGGCAAATTGCTATTCTCTGCGGATCCAGATGCTTCCACCGGGATCCTTCAGACAGAGCGGCATTTTTTCCTTGAAAAACGGCTCATGGAAACGCATCATAAAGGTATTCATGAGTGTAATGCGGAAAGCGTTGTTGTATTGGAGAAAGGCCCGTAGCACGTAGGACTCGTTCAAGGCCCTTCCTTCATATACCCAGTCTTTCGGATACTCAAACGGAAAAAAAATATCATGAAAATGCACATGAACACCGGGTGAGAGAATCGGCAGGATATCAAACAAGATTCTATTCACATCGCTGTCAATTTTACTGACATGCGTGGAATCGATAAACAGGATGTCGTTTGCTTCAAGCGAAGCGAGTTCACTCAAGGAAACGTCCTGTAATCGGCTGCCGATGATCCTTTGTCTGCTTTTGTCGGGTTCCTTGATAAGGGACAGGAGAAGTTCAGGATGAGGTTCGATAAAAGAGATTTTTATTGAACCGCCGAAAAACAGTTCATTGGTATCCAACGTCACGCACGATGAAAAGCCCGAACCTACTTCAATAATTCTTTTTGGTTTCAAAAATCTGATCATGCAATGCAGCACAATGGCGTCCGAGTATGAATACGCGGGATTTTCAAAGTAATAGCGCAATCCGTCGGTCTTTCGCGGTTTGAAGGGCATCGTGTTGTAGGAGGGGATCATTTTTTCAAGGAGCTTGAGTTGTTCGGCCTCGTTGAGTTCCACCCCCGGGATATTCCGGGAGGTATTTCCAAAAATCCGTTTTTCGTCTCTCCGGATATCGTCAAGGCAGGGGATGGGAGAATAGAAGTGTCCAGGGGGCGCGAAAAGACCATGGATCTGTTTGATTGCGGCGAGCTCCGCACGCAATTGATTCCGCTGGGAATAAATCCTTCGGACTAACGGAAGCTTTTGGACGGCAGACTTTATTGAAGATTTCAGCGACATGTTTACACACTCCCGGGGTTTTGAATGTCTGTTATACTTATGTTCAACAAGCACCGGTAAAAAAATCAAGGCCTCCGAACAGCGTCGGAAGCCTTAATTGAATAGTGCTGATAAAATAAATTATAATTTTCTTGATTATAGCAGATTATGAAGGTCAATCGCAACCTGGGTTGTACCGCCGAAGACGTCCACCAGTTCACAATCGCCGTCATTATCGAAATCGCCGATCAGCCATTTGCTGCCGCTCTGCCAACTCCCGACTTTATTGCCCCACCTTGTCCAGTCAGGAAAGGATGATCCATTGGAAAGATGTGCATCATAGTAAGTCAATCCTGAACCACCCCACGATTTGATCAGGTCAGGATATGCATCGCCGTTAAGATTTCCCGCCATCCATATCTGACTGGTTGAAAACCCCCCTTTTTGCGTTGCCCAGCGGGTGTAATTGTAAAATGAAGATCCGTTGGAAAAATGGACGTCGGCTGATGCATAGCCGTTATCACTGAAGACCTTGCTGAGGTCGGTGTACCCGTTATTATCAAAGTCTGCGGACATCCACTGCTGCGCATCTCCGAAACCACCCTGACGCGTAGCCCAGCGGGTGTAATTATAAAATGAAGAACCGTTGGAAAAAACGACGTCGATCGTTGCATACCCGTTATCATTGAAGACCCTGCAAAGATCTGTTATACCGTTTCCGTTAAAATCTCCTGACAGCCATTTTTGTGCATCCCAGTAGCCGCCCTGCCGTGTTGCCCACCGGGACCAACTGAAAGAGGAACCGCTGGAAACAAAAACGTCGATTGTTGCGGCACCATTATCGTTAAAGACTCTGCACAGGTCGGTTCTGTTGTCGGAGCTGAATCTGCCAGCCAGCCATTTCTGTGCGTCCCAGTAGCCGCCCTGCCGTGTTGCCCAGCGGGAACAGGTAAATGAGGTGCCGTTGGAGATATAGACATCAACTGATGCGAGGCCGTTGTCGTTGAAGACCACGGCGACATCCTGTATCCCGTTACCGTCAAAATCCCCGGCCATCCATTTTTGTGAAGAAGAAAATGCGTTTGTATTAGTTATCCACCGTTCGCAATAGAGAGAAACCATACCGGCTTTGTCACCACTGGTAAGATTCAGCATAGAATACCATGTTGTAACTCCATCCAGCATGGTTAAAGTCGGTTGCCCGTTGCTAGAAAAAGCCCAGGAATGATAAATCATAATTGAATTATAATCAAATTCATTTAAATTCCGGTAA
>JAFGDP010000034.1 GCA_016932075.1 Chitinispirillaceae bacterium
AAACGTTCGCATCCGATTCGCTGAATATGATACGGGCATTCTGTGCGCTATCCGGTACCAAACCGAAAAACGGGGCGCTTGTTTACGAAGGAAATGATCGGCAATCCCGGGACGCCGTCTCCATTTTGCCGTGGTCACAAACAGGGGATTTGGCGTTCAATAGAGTCTGAGTGAGCATCAGAGAGCCTCTCCAATGCTCAGTTTTTTTCAAAGGTAATGCAATTCTGCACTCCATGGGCTGGCGGCATAAGATCGAACTGGACGAGGGGATCAGGCTGGCGTATCAGGATTTTGTGAGGATGCTGGGGGATAAGGAAAAAGCCAGGAGGTTTTAACCGCGGATAAACAAACCAAAATAGCCGCGGATCTGCGCGGATTGAAACAAAAATTATAGTTTTTTGAGGATAAAATCAGAATCTTTTTGTTCGTTATTTTTCGGAATAATCAATACAAAGATTTACAACCCATAAAGAGCTCTCTCTTATCTTTCTCTTTTCTTGATCCGCGTGCATCCGCGAAGATCCGCGGCCAAGATTTTTCATAATGAAACACGGTGACATAACCGATAAAATCCTCAAGGGTTTCTACGAAGTTTACAACGAACTTGGCGATGGTTTTCTCGAGTCGGTTTATGAAAAAGCCTTGCTCATCGTTCTTGCCGGGTATGGGTTGCAGGTCACGAGTCAGAAATATCTGCCCGTATACTTCAGGAACAATCTGGTCGGGGAATTCAAGGCTGACATTGTAGTTAACGATGCGGTGATCGTTGAACTGAAAGCGGTGAAGATGCTGTTGCCGGAACAAGAAGCGCAGGTAATCAATTACTTGAAGGCAACGGGGATAGAGGTGGCGCTGTTGTTGAATTTCGGGAGGAGGCCGGAGTTTAAGAGGTTTGTTTTGGAGAAAAAAGATTAGCCGCGGATTTTCGCGGATGTGCGCGGATTAAATCAAAAATGAAAGTTTTTAAATGTGATGTTTTTTTGTGGTATGTTTCAGAGTTACAAAACCAAAGCAATATCTCCCGCAAAAAACCCCTCCATTACCTTTATGTTGTATCTTTATCTGCCTTTATTAACGTAAGTTACGAAGCTCGGTTTTTTCTATAATGTGATGTGGCAAAATAAACTTGATAATGCAACATACAATGTTATAAATTCAATATATTATGTATATACCCCGTTATTTAACTGAAAAACTCAAGAAATTAGTCGCACATTTTCCGGTAGTTGCCGTCACGGGTGCAAGGCAGGTTGGAAAAAGCACCCTGTTGAAGCATGTATACGGGGAACAGTACAAGTATTTTGAGTTTGATCCGCTTGTCGACCTTGAAAATGCGCGTACCGATCCTGATTTGTTTCTTGATAACCGGGCACCGCCCCTGATCCTTGATGAGGTTCAATATGCACCGGAAGTCATTACCGCGATCAAACGACGCATCGATGCGGACCGGAGTCCCGGTCAATATCTATTGAGCGGATCCCAACAGTGGCAGGTGATGCGTTCCCTGGCGGACAGTCTGGCTGGAAGGGTAGCGTTTCTGGATCTCTATCCGTTTTCGGCGGTGGAGATCGCCAGCCCGCCTGCGGAGCTTCCCTGGCTTGTCAAATGGCTCGATTCAAAAGGAACGGCCAGATTTTCGGCCCGCTTGAAATTACGTTCAAACCTTTCCGAGCAGCTTTTCAGAGGGTTCATGCCGGGCATCCATGAAACACCGTTGGAATTGGCGCCCGACTACTTTAAAATGTATGAGCGGACCTATATTGAGCGGGATGCACGGTCATTGACTAATGTTGAAGACGCAAACCTGTTTTCGCGCTTTTTTAAATTAACGTGTGCAATGAGCGCCAAAGAGTTGAATTACAACCAGATCGGCAGGGAGATCGGTCTTTCGGCCATGACCGCTAGCCGGTGGCTCGCGGTGCTCCGGGGAACGTTTCAATGGCATGAAGTTCCCGCTTTTTCGCGCAACCCCATAAAACGCGTAAGCCGGAAGCCAAAGGGATTTTGTGCGGATACCGGTCTTATGGCATATGCTTTGGCGATAAGTTCGCCCACCGCCATTCTGTCACACCCCATGTGGGGGTGTATTTTCGAAACGTGTGTTGCAAATGAAATTAATAAGACCCTCAATGCCATGTCCCCATCGCCGATAGTATATCACTGGCGCAGTCATGGCGGGGCAGAGGTCGATTTTATCATCGAAAAAGACGGCGCGTTTTATCCTGTTGAGGTCAAAGCCTCTTCACACCCAGGCAGGGGTGATACTTCGGGAATCTCGGCGTTCAGAAAGGCCCATCCCGGCCTTGATATAGCTCCTGGAGCCATCGTGGCGCCAACCGCGGAATCGTATCCGGTGACCGAACAGGACTGGGTGATTCCCTGGGATGCGGCATAATAGTGTCTGTTTTTTCAAAGGAGATAAAATGCAAAAATCCTCCAAAATTCTCATCGCAGGTTACAAAGGTCTTGTCGGTTCGGCTTTGGTTCGCAGACTGAAGGAAAACGGTTTTAAAAATCTTATCTTAGTAGACAAAGAAGAGGTCGACCTCACCAACCAGCTTGCGGTTGAGCGTTTTTTTGTAAAGGAAAAACCGGAATATGTTTTTCTTGCCGCTGCGAAGGTCGGCGGCATTCATGCCAACAGCACCTATCCTGCGGATTTCATCTTCAGCAACCTGCAGGTGCAGATGAACGTGATCAATGAGGCATATCGTTCCGGCGTTAAGAAACTGCTTTTTCTCGGATCATCTTGTATTTATCCCAAATATGCACCTCAGCCAATGCGAGAAGACGCCCTTCTTTCGGGGTATCTGGAGCCGACCAATGAGGCGTATGCAATAGCGAAAATCGCGGGGATCATCATGTGCAGGAGTTACAATAAACAATACGGTACGGATTTTATCTCTGTCATGCCGACCAATCTTTACGGCCCTAATGACAATTACCACCCCGAGAATTCCCATGTTCTGCCTGCGCTGATCAGACGGTTTCATGAAGCAAAAGTGAATAATGACCCAAAGGTAGTGATTTGGGGGACCGGGAATCCGACGCGGGAGTTCCTGTATTCCGATGACCTTGCGGACGCGTGTATTTTCCTGATGGAGAAACATACCGGCAATGAGATCGTGAATATCGGTTCAGGCATAGAAGTCACGATTCGCGATCTGGCGAATCATGTTCAGCAAGCGGTCGGGTATAAAGGTAAAATCGAGTTTGATGTAACCAAACCCGATGGTACGCCGAGGAAACTGCTTGATTGTTCCAAACTGCACTCCATGGGCTGGCGGCATAAGATCGAACTGGACGAGGGGATCAAACTGGCGTATCAGGATTTTTTGAAGATGCTGGGGGACAAGGAAAAAGTCAAGAGGTTTTAGCCGCGGATTCACGCGGATCGGCGCGGATTAAATCAAAAATAAAGTTTTTTTAAGGGGATTTCATAGGTTTTATCTTGTCATAAATTAAAGAGTTATTAAAGAAAACCATATTACCCTTTAAAAATCTTCATTATTTTGATTTTATTCTTTATCCGCGTGCATCCGTGTGAATCCGCGGCAAATATTTTTTTATTATATATTTACAAGCACATAAAGGAATACACCAATGATCATCGTCACCGGCGGATCAGGTTTTATCGGCAGCGCGCTTGTCTGGCGGCTGAACCAGAAGGGCATCACCGATATTCTTGTGGTGGACCATATGGAGGAGTCTGAGAAATGGAAGAACCTGGTCCCGTTGCGGTTCTCCGACTATATCGACCGGCAGGAGTTTATCACGAGGCTTGAGCGCAATGATTTCGGCAACTCGATCGAGGCGATCCTTCATATGGGCGCCTGCTCGTCGACAACAGAGAAAAATGTGGATTTTCTGCTTGAGAACAATTACCGGTATACGTTGCGGATCGCGCAGTGGCGGGAACACCATGCAGGAACGCGGTTAATTTATGCGTCAAGCGCCGCGACCTACGGAGACGGAAGCAAGGGATACAGCGATGATGAGGAAGCACTGGATACCTTGCGGCCCCTTAACATGTACGGCTATTCCAAGCACCTCTTTGATCTCTATGCCCGGCGAAAAGGATGGCTGAAGAGTATTGTCGGACTTAAATATTTCAACGTGTTCGGCCCGAACGAAGACCATAAAGGGAACATGCGGAGCGTGATCAATAAAGCCTGGCCAGAGGTGCGTGACAAGGGAGTCATGCGGCTCTTCACATCGTACCGCGACGATTTTGCGGACGGCGAGCAGAAACGGGATTTTATTTATATCAAGGACGCGCTGGAAATGACCCTGTTTTTTCTTGACCATCCCGAGGTCAATGGTATTTTCAACATCGGCACCGGCATGGCACGCACGTGGAACGACATCGCGAAATCCCTGTTTGCCGCGGCAGATAAGAAACTGAAAATCGAATATATTCCCATGCCGGAAACGATCAGGGACAAATACCAGTATCACACCTGCGCGGATTTGGCCAAGCTTCGCAAGGCCGGATGCAGGCACGAGTGTAGGAGTCTTGAGGACAGTATTAATGATTATGTAAAGAATTATCTGGCCAGGAATGCGGTGCTGGAGTGATAACAGGCAAATACATTCTTTTCCCTGATTAAGAAACCAATTAACCGCAGAGACACGGACAATGCACGATCATGAATATATTTATAGCGTTGACTGAAAAATTCAATGCCGGCCGTCTGCGGGCGATCATCAGTTCCGGTCAGGCTGCGGTGCTGCATCGACTGGCTGTTGCAAGCAAGGACGGCGACTGGATCGTTCGGGAGGACGACGAAGCGCTCATGCATATTCTGCAGGTACTCGATCAATCCGGCGCACGGTATCGGTTCGGAGCGCCACTTGACAAAAGGTGGCTTGCCGGCGGCTGGAGCTCCCATTTTGAGTTTATGCAGGGGCCCCTGCGCGTGAGAACCGATTTTGTAAGCAGGCCGCCGCGCATCAGCGCAGAAAGGCTTTCGCTGATCTGGATGGAATCCGAGGCGCGCGAACCGCCTTTTATCGGCCTGGAAGACCTGGCTGAATTGAAAAAGACGAACCGTGAAAAAGATTATGCGATTTTAGGCGAACTGGCGAGGAAAATGGCTGTCCTCGAAAACAGGATCCGATATTCCAGAAGCGCCAGGGAAATTATCGGTTTCTATAAGAAGGATGCCGGGCTTGTCTCACGCCTGATGCAGGAACGGGGAATCGCGACAGACAGCTTACGATCAGTTGACACGCTTGAAGCAGCCCTTGATACGGAGCGAAGAAGTCTCATACATGCCAACGAACGCAGGCTCGAGCGATATATAGCGGCAGGGCGGGCATGGTCGGACCGATGGAAGCACATTGAGCGGGAAATCAACGGGCTTGGGCTGGCGCAGGCACATGCAATAATCTGCGAACGGGCGGCGGGTGTTCTGCCATATTCCATCCCTGGGGGAGACGTTCATGGTTGAAATCAAAGATGAATTCCTGAGTGAGGAAGACCTTGACCTCGCTAATCTTTCCAAGGAGGAGCTCTATGCCTGGTGGGACCAGTGGCTGGAGCAGGCGCAGATTTCAAATGAAGATGACGCGGATTCCTATTCTCACGGGGTGTTCATGCTGATGAAGGAACCGCGGTAATATCATCAAGGACACGATATTGTAGCATTTTGTAATAAGCATTTGTTAAATTGGATTGTACGCGGGGTATTTGATGAGTCTTAAGGAAATATTCTCTTCGGTCACGCAGTTTTTAAGGCGAGAGCATATCGATTTCGCTGTAATTGGTGCGTTTGCTTTGTACGGTTATGGATATGCGCGCACGACAAAGGATATAGATTTCATCACTCGGTTAACCGATAAAAATAAAATTATCCGTTTTCTGGAAAGCGTTGGTTTTGAGACATTGCACCAGTCGGACAGCTTTTCGAACCATCTCCATCCGATAGGTGCGTCTCGTGTGGATCTTATGTATGTGGATGAAACCACTGCAGACCAGGTTTTCGGCGCCACTATTGAAAAGCTTTTATTTAATGATATTCCGGTGCCGGTTGTAAGCGCAGAACATTTAATTGCGATGAAATTATTCGCGGCCCACTCAAATCCCGATAGGCTTTTTAAAGAGCTTGCAGATATCCGGGAGGTTGTCAGTCTTACAAATATCGATAAAAATAAAATTCATAAATATTTTATTAAATACGAAATGGAGAGATATTTCGATGAAATCACCGGTTGATACCAACAAAAATGGCGAATTACATTTTTCATGGGATCCGATGGCCGATCATACGGGAAATCCTCAATGCAAGGAACCTCTTGCCGACCGGCGTGATCTGAATGAGTATTTTGATTTTTTAATGGAAGTAAATCCCTCTGAGTTTGTTGGAATTAAAAAGACTGAATCCTGCGCTGAAAAATTTTCACTGTAGCTTTCCCTTTTCATTTTCCCCCGATCCTCCTCGCAATCTCCTCTGTTGAATACCCTTCAAGCTGCGGGATAATGACCACCCTGCCCGCATATTCTTTTCCCAGCACCTCGGTTTTCCTGTAGTTCCCGCCTTTGACGATCACATCAGGCCTGATCGCCCTGATCAGGTTTATCGGCGTTTTTTCACTAAAAATCGTGACATAATCGACCGCATCGACCGCGCCAATCAGGTGCGCGCGGTCGGTTTCGGTATTGACCGGCACCCCTCTGCCCTTCTGCATGGCGGCAGAAACGTCGCTGTTGAGCGCCACCACCAGAACGTCGCCGCATCGCTTCGCCTCGTCGAGCAGGTGCACGTTGCCTCGGTGCAGGATATCGAAGCAGCCGTTCGTAAACACGATCTTTTTCCCCTGCGTGCGAAGCGCGGCCATCCGTCCCACGAGCCTGGACCACTCCAGAAGCTTGGGATTATTGATTCTGTTCACGGCCGCGTCAAGCTCGTCGAGTTCAATCGGCGCCGTGCCGATCTTCGCGACGACGATGCCTGCCGCCTTGTTGGCAAGCCCCACGCAGTCCCGCAGCGCGTATCCGGCGGCAAGGCCGGCGGCAAGGGTCGCCACGACCGTGTCGCCGGCTCCTGAAACGTCGAATACCTCGCGCGCGACCGTCGGGACATGGTGGACACCTGCCCTGTCGATAAGGGTCATGCCGCGTTCGGACCGGGTGACCAGGAGCGAGACAATGCCGTATTTCCGGCGCACGGCTTTTCCGTTGATCGCGATGGATTCGTCGCGGTTGGCAACAGCCGCCCCCGCGCAGTCAGACAGCTCTTTCACGTTTGGGGTCACTACCGTTGCCCCGCGGTATTTGGACCAGTCGAGCCCTTTAGGGTCCACAATGACCGGCTTTCCTGTTTTCCTGGCCTCGCGAATGATAAATCCGCACAGGTCCGGGGTGCAGAGTCCCTTGCCATAATCGGAAATTACGACTATCCGCACCGCCCTGATCCGCTTTCGTATCGTGGTCCGGACCTTTGCAAGAAGAGGCCTGGTCCACTGCAACTCCTCCTCACAATCGATCCTCACGACCTGCTGGTGCTCGCCGATCACTCTCGTTTTGTTGATCGTTGGATGACCGACCAGGAGCGGCCGCAGGGAGATACCGGTATCCCCGCACAGCTGCCCGATCCTTTTCCCGGCCTCGTCGTTACCCAGCACGCCGATCAGCTCGACTCCGGCGCCAAGGTGCGCAAGGTTGTTTGCCACGTTTCCGGCGCCGCCAAGCGTGGTCGACTGCCGCACGACCTTGACGATCGGCACCGGCGCCTCGGGCGAAATCCTTGAGACCGTACCGTAACTGTACTGGTCAAGCATCAGGTCGCCGACGACAAGCACCCTTCCTTTTGAAAAGTCAAGCCGCATCCTCGGTCATCCCCTTTTCCACAAGGTCACAGATGATATGGCCGATCAGTATGTGGCACTCCTGTATCCGTGGCGTGTCTTTTGATTCCACCACGATCGGAATGTCGACCAGGTCCTTGAGCCTGCCGCCGTCGTTGCCGAGAAGCCCGAACGTCGTGCAACCGATGTCATGCGCAATTTTTATCGCTTCAATGACGTTCTCGCTGTTGCCCGAGGTCGAGATACCGATCACGATATCACCCGGTCTCCCGTGCGCTTCGACCTGCCGGCAGAACATCCTCTGCGCGCCAAAGTCATTGCCCACAGCGGTCAGGATTGAACAGTCGGTGGTCAGAGCAATGGCGCAAAACGCTTTCCGGTCCTTTTTGTACCGGCCGACCAGCTCCGCGGCAATATGCTGCGCATCGGCCGCGCTGCCGCCGTTGCCCATGAGCAGTACCTTGCCGCCGCTTTGAAGCGCATCGACGATCTGATCAGCCACCGCCAGGATGGCGGGCTGCAACGCCTCGACCTGTTGTGCCGTGGCAATATGATTGTTCAGGGATTCAATAATCAGTGACAAAGACGTCTCCTTTGTTGTCCGAACAGCATACAATATAGATCATTGCTGATTATGTAAACAGTTCGATACGGTGATATATTTTATTGCTTGATGATCGCTTCGCCCTATCACCCCGCCCTTCGGGCACCTCTCTTCCCCTCTCCAGTTGTCTGGAGAGCGGAAGATGGGCTGGGGAGCTGGGGTGAGGCGAATTTCGCCCCTTCAAAGGAGATCTCCAGTGATCCTTGTTACTGGCGTTGCGGGTTTCATCGGCTATCATGTCACGGAAAAGCTGTGTAAAAACGGTGAAGAGGTTGTCGGAATTGACAACATCAACAGCTATTACGACCCGACCCTGAAAACCTCGCGGCTGAAACGGCTTGAAAAGTCGAACGGATTTTCCTTTCACAAGCTTGATATCTGCGATTACGACGGGATAAAAGCGCTGTTCGATCGATTCGAGTTCGACAAAATCTGTCACCTTGCCGCGCAGGCAGGTGTCCGCTATTCGCTTACCGATCCCTTTGCCTACCAGCGATCGAACAATGAGGGATTTTTAAACCTGATCGAATTGGCGCGTCACCACCAAGTAAAAAATTTTGTCTACGCCTCCTCATCCTCGGTGTACGGATCAAACACCAAGCTCCCGTTTTCCGAATCCGACCGGACCGATGCGCCCATCTCGCTCTATGCGGCAACGAAAAGGGCCAATGAGCTCGTTGCCCACTGCTACAGCCATCTCTACGGTATTCCCTGCTCCGGGCTTCGGTTCTTCACGGTGTATGGCCCCTGGGGCAGGCCGGACATGGCACTGTTCAAATTCACCAGATCGATCCTTGCGGACGAGCCCATCGAAGTCTACAATAATGGGAACATGAAACGGAATTTCACCTATATCGAGGATATTGTCGAGGGCGTTCTTCTGGCGCTTGATCATCCTGTACCCTGCGAAATCTACAATATCGGCAACAGCCGTGCTGAACAGCTCATGGATTTTATTGCCCAGATCGAGAACAATCTGGGTAAAAAGGCCCTCATCACCTATCTTCCCATGCAGCCGGGAGATGTGCCGGTAACCGTTGCCGACATAGCAAAGCTGCAGAAACTGGGATATGAGCCGAAAACCAATATCGACACCGGGATCAGGCGATTTGTGGAGTGGTACAAGGAGTATTATACTCAAAAGACCGAAGAACAAAGCCAGGATACCTAATATTCCACCATTACCCTGCAACCGGCGAGCCGGGCAATAACCGTTCCCACCTGTCCGGTTTTTCGCGCACCCTTCCGCGTGCGAGCGAGGCAAAGACGCCAAGCGTGCACAGAATTCCGAAAATCAGAAATAACGTCCGCATGCCCGACATGAACGCCACCTGCCTGGCTGCGGTAATCATCTGATTCCCGACAAATGCGTTCATGATAACAGCAACAATACCCATGGAAAGCATCTGGCCAATGAGCCGCATGGTACCGACGATGGATACTGCCATTCCATAATGCTGTTTAGAAACGGAACCCATGATCGCGGAGGCGTTCGGCGACGAAAAAAAAGCGATACCTGTTCCGAGCGCTAAAAGCCCCGCAATGATGGCCTGCAGCGAAGCTGTCACGGTGAGCGCGCTGAAATAAAACAATCCCCCGGCAGTCAGAGCCATGCCACCCGAAGCCACGATCCTCGGCTCGACGCGGTCTGATAGCTTACCGGCGAGCGGTGAAAACAGGGCCATGAGCAGCGGCCACGCGATGAGGACAAATCCGGCATTGCGCGGCGGCAGTCCTCTGACGCTCTGAAGATAGAGGCTGAGCAGGAACCCGGTACCATGCGTTGCGCTATAATTGAGCAATGCGGCAAGACCGGAAAAGGAAAACACGGTGTTATGTCTGAACAGGCCGAGCGGTATGACCGGTGCTTTTACCTGCGTTTCGATGAACACGAACAGCGCGAACAGGGCGGCACCGGCCACCGAGAGGAGACGACCGTGTATCGACTGCACGTACGGAAGCCCGATCATGAATGCGGCAAGCGCGCAGCCATAAGTCACGGCACCAGCGACATCGAAGGATTCCTCGGGAGGTGCAGGTTTCTCCTCATGTACTTTCCAGTGTACGACCGCTATGAGTAGAAGTCCGAGCGGCACGCTGGTAAAAAAAATGCTTTGCCACCCCAGGTACTGGGTGAGCAGGCCGCCGAGCGACGGCCCGACCGAAAGCCCGATATAGGTTGACGCCACGTTCAGGCCGAGCATTGATCCGCGTCGCGAACCAGGAATCGCCGCCACGAGCAGGGCTATGCCGCTTGAAAAAATCATTGCCGCGCCGATCCCCTGCGCCACCCGCAGTACCAAGAGCGCCGCCGCTGATCCGGCGCAGCCGGCGGCGAAGGTCGTTGCGGTATAGGAGACGGTTCCCCAAAAAAAAACCGTTCGCCGCCCATACTGGTCTCCTGCCTTGCCAAACGGCACTATGCATACAGCAATTGCCAGAAGATAGGAAGTAATGAGCCAGCTCAGGCTCACGGCGGGCAGTGCAAATTCCCGGCCGATTGCGGGCAGGGCCACATTGAGCGAGGAAGCCATGTAGGGCGGAAGAAACGCGGCAAGGATGGAGGCGGTGACGATACCGGCAGTGCTGGTTCGCTTACTTGGCGATTGGCTCATTGAGATTGCCGTTTCGACGCGCCAGAAGCAGCCACTGGAGCATAGATCACCCTCAATTGTCCCGGCCCGACCTGTTCGATCCTGTCAATCAGCGGCATCACGATCGCCGTCTCCTGTCCGGTCATGACAGGAGATTCGAGCCAGTCATTGACGTGTTTTAGCGCCTTTCCCGCGATGACGCGCTCCCGCACGAAGTCGTCGTGTTTCCGCAACCGGGCGATGATCATCTCGTTGAGTCCGTTACCGCTGGCAAGAATGGAGGCACCGGCCTGTTGCCCGAGCGTCGCATCGATCTCAACGCCGATGCTGTTGCGACACGCGGCGATCGCGGCCAACGTGGTGGTGCCAGTGCCGAGAAACGGGTCCAGCACCGTATCACCCTGTACCGAGTACATGCAGATAAGGCGCCAGGCAAGCTCAAACGGATACGCGGCGCTCCGCTGGCGTAACGCGGCATCGGCGCCGAGGTCCTGCCGCAGCCCCTTGAGGTCCCAGGTATCTGAAAACCACTGGTTGCGTTCCTCCCAGAAATAGGCGCTCCTTAATCTGTTTTTTTTCAATTCCGCGCTGGCGAATTCCCGCTTCCCGCCTTTCCTGAACAGCAGAATATATTCATGTTCCAACGTCACATAGGCCCCGGCAGGCAGCATGCCCGACCCCATGAACTTGTTGGGCGCGTTGGTCGGTTTCCACCAGTGAATCATGGGCAGGGCGTCGAAACCGAGGCTGGTGCAGAACGATGTTATCCTGGTGTGGTTGGGATAGAGGCGGAATGTGTCACCCACGGTCCGGGTCGCGTCACCGATGTTAATGCAGAGAAATCCGCCCGGCGAAAGCACCCGGTACATGTGCGACCATACCTTGTCAAGCTCCCGGTGCATTGCCTCGAACGCCGCCATGCCGTCACCCCCTTCCAGCGCCGGTGCGACATCAGCCGACAGGCCCCGGAACAGTCCGTCCCACATCCCGATCATGGGATAGGGCGGCGACGTGACCACCAGGTGCACACTGGCATCCGCAATGCTCGAACAGTCCCGGGCGCCTTGAACCGGCAGCATATGGTTCGTGATCACGACTCCCATTTAGACAATCCTCCGCAGGCATGAAAGGCGACTGAGTTCTTCGTCAATGGAAAGAGGCGCATAACCCAGGGCAAACGCCTTTGAGGAATCAAACGAGACGTCCGGCGGGCGCGGCGCCGCCTGCGCCGCTTCATGCTGCAATACCTGCCGTATCCGTGGACGCTCTATGGCCATTGCGTTCGCGAGCTTGAGGCCGAACCCGTATCGCGAGATTCGCTCTTTACCGCCGAGGTGGATAATACCGCGCTCTTTCTCGAACGCAAGCAGAATGCCCTCGGCAGCGGTCATGCCGCTCACCGGCGTGCGATATTCATCCGCATACAGTCTGATTTCGTCTCCCGCGCGCAAGGCCGAAATTATGGGTTGGATGAAGGAGCTTGCACCGGGCGGAACATCACCGAACATGAGCGGAACGCGGCAGATAAGCAGATCGCTGTGCCGTGCGGCCATTCCGCGTTCAGCCGCGAGCTTGTGCTCGCCATAGGTATTGACCGGCGCAGGCGTGCTTGATTCGCTGTACGGCGGACCCGTTCCGTCAAAGACCAGGTCGGTCGAGACATACACGCACGGGATCTGTGCATCACTGCATATTCCCGCGACCGCGATCGACGCTTCAACATTTATTCTTCGTGACGCATCGGGTTGCTCCTGGCACTCATTCGGATTCGCCATTGCCGCGCAGTGTATGACCAAGCCGGGGTCGACCGAGGTAATAAGAGACCTCACCGCCTGCAGATCGCTGATATCGCACTGCTGCGCAACGACACCCGCCACAGCGACCGGCCGCCTGAGTGAAACGCCGGTCACCAGAAACGAGCCGCACGCGGCCCGGCAGAGGTTCCACCCGAGAAATCCGCTCGCTCCGGTCACCAGGAGTTTTTTCTTTTCGTTCATGAACCCCACCTTATCTGATACCCATGTAATAGCCGCCGCACAGCAGCGCCATGGCAAGCGTCACGACTGCCGCCGGTCCTGCAAGATACCGGTAGGTCGCGCGAAGACCGGTCCTGAAATACTCCTTTGTCAACAGAAAACAGATGTGGACGGGCGAGAGCATCTGCCCGAGATGACCGGCGACAAAGGCAAGCGACGTCGTCGCAATAAGCTCGTGCAATGGCGGCTGCTGTCCGAGAAGCGCAAAAACAATGGGAAAGCTGGCGCCCACGAACGCGACGGCAATACCGGTCACCATGCCCGAGACAAACGGAATGATGACCGCTATGAGAACAAACGGAACACCCAGCGACAGGAACTCGTCCCGCATGGCCGTAACCAGCGTGGTACCGGAGCCGTCGATCGGCAACTGAAGACTCGCGGAGTACATGAGTACCCCTGCAATGACCAGCATCAGCGACCAGGTCGCCGGCTGTATAAGTATCCTCAGCGTTGATGTAATTACCGTCCGGTCAGACATGGCGATCCATCCAATAACCGAACACAATCCCAGAAGCATCCCGTACATATTGGCAAGGGTCCTCTTGACTCCGGCCGCGGGCAAAAACGCAGAGCCGGCAACAGAGAGGACAACGAGCACGCCGATCGGCGCAAGTGTCAAAAAAACATCAACAAGTTTCAACGGACCGGCTGCGACATCCGTTGATCTGTGCGGAATACGCCGCAACAGGAAAAAATAGCCCCCTAAAACCGCCGCCGCGGTAAACGGCATTTGTATCAGGAAATAGACGCCCAGCGGCAGACCGCAGTATTGCAGCGCAAGAATAACCCCGGGATAAAGCGGCCACCAGTACTCCCAGATGTGACGGAACCAGTAGTTGACAGCCGTTTTAAGGGATCCGGAAAGGCGGTTGTCTCTGTCGGTCGCGGCCACGAGCGGCGCTGAAAACAGCGCGCCTCCGGGCATGGGCAACAGGCCGATAAGCGCGGGCAGACCCGCGTAAAGCAGCCGGTCGCTTTTTAGCCATGCGCGGAAAGCACCGATGGTCTTCTCCATTCTCCCTGACGATGAGAGCGCGCCGTTGAAGAGCAGGAGCAAAAGAATGACGGTGCAGAGCAGCACGTTCTGCGGCTGAAGCAGGGACCCGCACACCCGTACGCACCCGTCAATACCGGTTCCGCTCCAGAGCGACAGGATCATGGTCGCCGCTATCATTGTAAGGCCCAATGCGAAGCCCAAACGATGGAGGATCAGGATGCCGCAAAAGGAGCCGCCGACTTTGATGATTGCAGGTAACGACAGGAAGAAATCCACTGATACCTCATGGCATGACCGGTTGTCCGGCTGCCCCGGCATGCCGGACGCTGTGAAACAAGAGTATTGAAAATACAACGCGCAGAAATGATACTACACCTATCTGCTCCATTACCACGGAAGATCTTCGCTTCAGGGAAGAGTCCTTATTATCGAATCAATGGAAGGATTGTCGTGCGAGTGAATAGCGTGTATCGTTTCTGTTTTCTGACCGTCCTCATAGGCGCGAGTCTTTTGTTTGCTGAAACCCCCTGTTCGCGCATGGCGCACCTGATGCAGGAGTTTACGACCACGATCGAGGAGCTGGCAAAATCAGCGGTCCTGCTTTCGCACGACTCATATTTTGTGCACGACCTCTTTCTGTCCATCATCCGCCAGAACCCTTCCATCGAGGTCATTGCCAAGATCGATTCGTCAGGCACCACGGTCGCGCGCATGACCCCTGCGGGCGTGCACGGAACCGGCACGATCGTGGCGAACGAGCGCTGGTTCAAGACGGTGGTTGCAGCAATGCGGCCCTATTGCGCGGTTTGGAAAACCAGGGCAGGCTCGGTTGTTCTTTTCAGGGCGTGGCCGCTTGTTGACCCTTCCCAATCTCCCGGCCGGCTGACCGGTATATTTGCCGTAAAAATTGACCTGAAGCGGCATATGGCCATTCTCCTTAAAAATGAAACTGTTCCTGTTGAGATTCGTTACAAGGAAAACATGCTTGTCCGCCATAAATGGGAAGGTGTCGATACGTATCATATTGAAGCGTTGGAGCTTCCGGGCGCCGAAAAACTTGAAGTCAGATACGCGGTGCCGGACAATGACTCGCTCGTCCGTGACATTCCTCCTGTTGACGAACCCCCTCAAGCAGTAAGAAGCATCCCGCGCAAAAAACCAAAGGCCAATAACGGATTGAAAAAAATGAGGTTCGAGTCGCCTGCACTTGCAGCAACCTCTTTCCCTCCAACCCTTCTTGCCGACTCCCTGTTTGCGGCATCTTCCCTGCCGCCGATGAGCAGTTCCCGCATCATCCTGTTCATATTGCTCGCAGGAGTCGCCCTTGTCATTATTATCGCTTCGCTCGTCATACTGATCCGCGGAATGTTCCATACGGTCGATTTCAGGACATTCTACCGGACACTAAGTCCGAGCGGGCCGATTGATGCCATCATGGTCCCTGACAAAGCCAGGCAGGCACGGAGCGAGGATACACGGGAATTCAAGCTTTTCCCGGGCCCTGAAGAGCCCGTCGACATTTCAGGGCCTGAACGGGAAACAAAAGAGCT
>JAFGDP010000035.1 GCA_016932075.1 Chitinispirillaceae bacterium
ATGGTCGCGATCGGCATCATGAAGGAGGCCAAGAAGCAGGGGAGAAGGGTGCCGCAGGACTTGGCGGTCGTCGGCTATGACGACCTGCCGGCCGCCGAGGTCATCGAGCCGGCGCTCACCACGGTGCGCCAGCCCAAGCTCGAGATGGGAGACTACGCCATCAACATGATAGTTGACAAAATAGAGGGCCGCGAGTCGGGAATAAAGGAGAAGGAGCTGCCGACGAAATTCATAGTCCGCGAGTCCGCGTAAAACGAACAGGAAGACAGAAGTCAGGAGAACGTCCTGATATACAATGTTGTATTTTATATATCGGTTGCCGAAGAAAAACATGCAATATATGAAAATCTGTATTATATTATAGTCAAGTACCCCCACGGCATCATACAAATATGCCGACTCTCCAACTTTGCTGTTGATGCCGCCGCGCAGGTATTTTTACTTCAAATAAAGACACGGTTCGTGATACAAAATTACAGAGGTTATTTATGAAACCTATAATTTATCAAAGCAACATAATACATTTTGTTTGCGCATTTATGTGTATGCTTGTTTTTGCTCTTCCGCGTTTTTCATCCGCGACTTACATCGAAGGCCATGACTCTGTCTCAGTGGGGAGTTGGTTCAGTTTTATAACAAAAAGTGAATCGGATTCGGCAAATGGGAATTTTCGGGTTATCGCTTCTAGCGACATTTTGGGTGTTATCGGTACCGTCTATTTAAATGAAAAAGGCAGATGGGCAGGTAGCTATGATTTTAATGGTGTGAGGGAAAGCCCTGATGATACAAGTAGCTGGGGATGGGGGCTGGTTTTAACGCCGCTCCCCTATAACTGTAACGATGATAGTTGCCATTGTATGAACAGTTCTCCTGTAATTGTAAGCGTCAAAGAAGGCAAATTCTCCAAACTTAAATTGACGTGCTTCAGGGACGGATTTGTTTTTTTCGATTGGGGATATCAGGACGACAGCACGAGGCTTTTTTACAACACTAATAGCATTAAAAACCGGTTACGGCAGAGAATTTTTAATAATACGCCATCAACTGAAAAGGAAATATACGACCTTAAAGGAAGAAAGATTAATTGGTGTAATAATTACGATTTCCTGCCTTCAGGAATTTATCTTATCCGAAATAGAAAAAACAGCTGCATTTCTGTTAAATTAGTAAATAATTTCCGCTAATTGAAAGGGGTTTATGAAACGTTCTTTCAAGATATTCCGAAATAGATTTTTTTTCTATGCCACACTGCTTCTTATGGGTGTGTTTGTGGCCGATGCGATACCTCAAAATCTCAGTAATAATGGAAAATTTGTAAGGCAACCTTTTTTAGAAATTTTGAGAAAGCACGGAACCAGTGAGAATTTCAAGGGGAAAGAGATAAAAACGTTCTATCTTGAAAAGTATAGGAGCAAATCCGGAGAGGATGTGGTCGCCGCTTCTTTGGTGGCAAAATTCAGGGATGTGCAAAGCGCAAGGCGGATGATATTATCAAATGGTGGGGAAGTTTCCTGTGTGGCTGGAAATACACTCTATTTTGTATTCCCTTTGGACAGTATAGGTCAATTGGCCAGCTATAACAATTTTGCTTCCCAGGTTTTTCCTAATATACCATCTTACCCAGTACTTTCCTCAAGCAGAAAGAATTTAAACATTGATATTTTGGAAAACATGAACGTCATAATATCTGGCGTACCGACATCGGAATTGAATAGAGGCCAAGACGTTATTGTCGGCATTATTGACGATGGTTTTCTTGCAACCCACAAAACCTTCAGGAACAGAAACGACAGTACACGTATCCTTTTTCTGCGGGACCAGACTTCCCTTGTTTCAACAAATTGGGTGGAATATAACAGGGATTCCATTCAAAAGTGGTCAACGACACCAAGCCAACTCATTGGGTCTGGCCATGGGACTCATGTGGCATCAATTGCTGCTGGAAGCGGTTTGACGGGTACAACGCCGCCATTGTCAAGGGGGCAATATCCTGGAATTGCATCTGAGGCTGATATCATTATGGTAAAAACAAATGGATATTTGGACAATATTATTGCGGGAGTAAGCTATATAATTCGTAAAGCAGATTCTCTTGGAAAAAGGGCAGTAATAAATATCAGCTATGGCTCAAAATATGGTCCAAAAGACAATACTAGTGATTTCAATCAGATGCTGAATGATACAATAAATGCATATTCGACAATTATTGGCGCGGTTGCTATTTCTGCGGGTAATTATCGCAATGATAGCATGCATGCTTTTGGAAACACCATTACGCTAAGAACAGACACTCTTATTTTCCGGATGCCGGATTCTGTAAAATATGTTTTAATAGACATGTGGTATAATCAAACTGATTCTATTGATTTTCGATTAGCGGCCCCTAATGGAAATCGCACAAACTTTTCTCAATATGGTGATTTTGGAACGGACTATGGTTTTGGCGGAACCGAGGTCGTCACTACAAGCAACGCTGATGGAAGTGATTATGCCGGCATAAGCGATTCAAATACCGCGAGAAGATGCCGTTTTTATTGGAGAGATACTTCAACAACCACTAATATCTCTTTGCAAAGAGGTCTATGCACTTTAATTGTTCATGGCCGCAATATCGCCACAACTTCAAATGGCAGTTATAACATTTGGCTTGCAGCGGGAAAAATTACTGGTCGGGAAGCAATAGTTCCTTTCGTTGCTATTTCCAAAACAGGTGTTGTCTGCCCTGACAGCACAATTACCATTTCCGACATGGCATGCACTGAAAGAGCCATCACTGTTGCCGCACACAACGATACATCAGGCATTATTGCGCCTTTTTCCAGCATGGGGCCGACAAGGATTGCTCTTACATTCCAAAAGCCCGATATTTCGGCACCGGGGGTGTTTATTAGAGGGGCAGACACTGCAGGAAATGCTAGTTACAACATAACTTATTCCGGAACCAGCCAAGCGTCGCCTCATGTAGCAGGCGCAATAGCCTTGCTTTTGCAGGAAAAACCGAACTTAACCGCTGCACAGATAAAGGCAAAAATTACCGAAGTTAACAATTTCGCAATTAGAGACGCTTATACAACGAGCAGCCCTAATCATGATTTATGGGGCGAAGGCAAAATGAGGCCTTCCATAGCAGGTCAGTTTACCGATAGTGTACTTATAACCAACGCAAACAGGGAAATATTCCTCAGGCAGGGGCCGGATTTTGAAGTTGATATGAACGATAAATATTTCCGATTATCACAGACCAACTCAAGATTGATGGTCGATAGCGGTGCGCTTTTCACAAGTGGTGCCGCGTTAATGCGAAGAAGCAACGGAGAAATACGGGCTATTGAGCCGTCAATAGAAAAGGCGGTGAATATTACTGCGGTCAATTCAAATGAGACGATAGAAATAGTCAAGGGGAAAAATGATTATACCATCAATAAAGAGGCGAATATAAGCGGAAGCAGTTTAACTGGCGTGACGCTAAAATTCAATATTGGCTGCACTGTTCACGTAAACAATTCAGTCGTTCTTCCAAGTGACCCCGACAAACCGATGACCGATCCAATCAATACGAATAAGATAGAAGGGAGCCTGAATGTAACTCTGATACCACCCATCGCAATATATAATTCATATAAGTCAAATACTGGAAATGTTGTGGCATTAGTCAACGAAGTGGACTCTATTGATGCAAAGGCAAAGGACGGCCAGACCGCCGCTATTCAGCCTTTTGACAGCAGCGGAAGCTATTCCTCAATACACCCCTTTTTATTGACGGACGTTTCTCTTGTCGGCGAAATAATCGGGGGCAGGAAGCCCAAAATCGTGTTTACGGATACTGCTGTAATCAGCAATCAGAAGGGGATACTGCTAAAAGACGTTATTTTTGAAAGTCAGCAAACGCGTCAGGATACGATCTTAACGCGATTCAGACGATTTGGCTCGACTGCGACAGGCGCAGTTGCAAACAGCGAAATAAATGGGGTTGATTATATCAACACTTCCGATCCGGATAAATCAAGGGCGCTGGAAATAGAGTATAGAGCAGGAACGTTCAGATTAATCAGTTGTAACTTTGTGGATTTCTACATTCCGATTGATGCCGGATTTCCACACGGCATAATTCCGACGGATAGCAGCAGGCCGGTCATAGAATATTGCGATTGGTCAACCTGTGTGCAGGGCCCACGCGGGGTATCAGCTTCTTCGCCGAGTGATGTATTTAAAGATTTATCATATTGCAATTTTGGCGTTTCTCCGGCTCCTTATCTGAGATACGGCTTTCAGCAGAATCCTTTTGAAGTTAATGATAAAGATTCGGTGGCGTTATACACGGCAGCAAACAACAGATTTGAGCCGCCCGCTTATGTGGATGTGATGGCAAAGGATTTAAGGTTGTCTCCCAATACCGCAAGGGATATTGACGTTGACACATTAGGTAATGATATCGGTTCGGAGATCTATACCACATGCCAGTTCCCGAATTTTATAAGCCCGACAATAACAATTAAAGGTAGCATGGAGGTCATTTCATTGACGAGGAATGATCTGGGGGCAGCGGCTTCGGTGGTTGAAAGAACAACAAGCTCGCTAAATCCGATTATTGAGATAAAAATAAAGAAAAATCTATTGGGCCAGGATTTGAGCGTCCAGATGGAAAGGCGGAGCGGTTATGCAATATCGCCTGCTCCTGCGAATTTAAAAATCGCTACCGTTACCACGAATGGTTATGAACTGAGTCGGTTTTGTTATAATGAAATTCCAACAGCAGGGCAGAGCGTTATTAAAAATGTGATAATAGACAGCACACCTCCAATAATGCCCGCGAATTTCACCGCGACGGTTGCCAACAACGATGTGGTGTTGAGTTGGAGTGCAAGCAATGCACCTGATGCTATGCGGTATAAGATTTATAGAGCTGGAGGTCCCACTGTCCAGATAGCCTCACTTGATAAATCGATTACACAATATATTGATTCCGGCGCTGCCTCTTTAGGCGCGAAGTATTCGATTGTTGCCTACGATTCAATCGGCAACGAGAGTATCCGCGGTGAAGCGGTTTCGGCAGTGTGTATCTATGTCGATGACGACGGCAGCGATTCGACAGGCGACGGCTCTTTGCAAAATCCTTTTGCAACCATAGGTAAGGCGGTTTCGCGGCTGCCAGACACCCCAGCAAACTCATACATAATTTCGATTTTTCCGGGAGAATACGAGGAGCATGTAGAGTTAAAAAATGCAAACCGTGTCTGGACAGCAACGAAACAACTGAGTTTCAGGCCGCGTTATAACATACCCGACAGTATGCCGCTCTGGCGTGGGCCGGAAATATTCCTCACGGAGCACCTCCGAAAATGGGGAATGCCTTTCGTCTATCCTAACTTTATGAAAAGCGAATGTCTCTCTATAGAAAACGAGGATTATGTCACAGTGGAGGGGATACGATTTGCGGCCGCGCTTCCTCAGGACAGCGCGGGGGAATGCTGCGGATGGCCTTGGAAACACGGAAAGCATTTCAGGCACAGGCACGACATAAGGCACTGCAACAAGCCTTCAATAACAGAAACAGCTGTTTCTATCGGATATGGCGCGGATCATTCAGCGATCAGCCGCTGCTTTTTCCTCGGAGAAAAGATGAGAAGGTTGTACACAGGGATAGAATGCAGCTCATCCGCTGATTCCCTGAAGATCGAGAACAGCATCTTTTACGGTCTTTCGGACGGAGCGGTACGTGCCGGGGGCGGCAGTAAAGCCGGCTCAGGGCCTATGATCGTGAACAATACTTTTTATCAATGCGGAAGCGCGGTCGCATTGGAAGGGGGGCTGGGAAGAGTCTGTCATGCTGATTCGAGCGGATCAACGGTTTTCGCAAACAACGTAGTAATGAAAGCGTCATCTGCGTTCGTCTTTTCCGGGCCGTTCTGGAGGAAAAATGGCCGGACAACGATGACGGTTTCCAACTGCGATTTTTACGAGCTTTCAAAAGATATCGTCCTGCCACCATATTTCTCGAAACACATTGCCTTTACCGATACGCTTATGCGCAATCCGCTTTTTACATCAACGGATGTGGAAAAATTTGGAAGCTCTGATTTCATGAAACCAATGTTGCCTGCGGTGGCCGGCGGCGGCCTGAGCGCAGCGTTTACGCCCACTGTCGACTTCTTCAACAAAACCCGCGATGTTCCTGTTTCCATGGGCGCGGTGGAGGGGACGCAGCCTGCAGGAGGAGAGGGCTTGGCGAAGAGGACGCTCGCTTCGGCAGGTGGAGTGCGGCTTCCGATGGAGTTCGGGTTGTCCCAGAGTTATCCTAACCCCTTCAGGCAAATGGCAAATATCCGGTTCCAGATACCCGGAACGGAAAGGGTGAGAATATGTATCGAAATTCTACGTTTTGATGGCAGAGTAGTGAAAACGCTGATAAACGATGAGCGTTCGCCCGGTTACTACCAGGTTGCATGGGACGGCAGGGGGAATAGTCAGGAAGCCTTGCCATCCGGATCTTATCTGTATCGAATAAGAGCAGGTAGTTTTCACGACGTGAAGCGGATGGTTCTGATGAGATAGGTGCAACATCCGCAACGGGTCGTTTTCACTTCTTTCGAGAATGCATTACCGCGTGGAAACAGGAAATTATTTTCTAATATTGTATTTTTTCATTTATGGGGGTGAAATGGTTTTCGACGGAAGACAGGAGACGGCGGGCAGCATGCCGAGGATCATCGGTAGGCCTCGTAAATCATCCGATGACATAGTAATTGCCGAGGATCACTCCTTTGCAATGGCTGCCTAACTGAAGGCAGCTTCTCGCGGCGGGTGCGCACTTCATCTGCCGTGAGCAGCCAAGGTGCTGGCCCGTCTGAGGGGTGCCGATCAGGCGGGCGAGACTACCGGCACTGGCGCATCCGCGAGCCGGTCCATCAGCGCGCGGGAGCGCGAGATCAAAAGACGGACTAAGCATGTAGCGGCCCCTGTTGATCGTTTTTCGGACAGGAGTTCGATTCTCCTCACCTCCATACTTTGCTTCGCGGCGCAGCGAAGAAGCGGTGTCTGCCGCGCCGGAGCGTATGTGCGCAGGCGGGCTGTTGAATTCTTCAAATTAGTTCAGGATGTGTTTTTTTAAGCCAGCTCATCACGTCATCCTTGAGTTCCATTGTAAATTCGATAAGTTCGTCAGCATCTGAATCGGTTGCCCCACCCACATAATCATATTCCACTGTGTTTCTTTTGTTGCGGCATGCGTCAAGATAGTCAGCGTCATCATTTCTCTTTGGCCCAAGAATAAGCGGAAGTGCTTGTAGCGTCCGGTAATGAGCAAGATTCTTTTCCGGCCGGAATCCTTTGCAATACATGAGAACGGTGCAAAGTTTCAGCGCGGCATTATATGCAATGCCAAATCGCCAATCTGCCGAAAGCCCGGGGCCTTGCGCGTCCTTCAAGTCACGCTCAACAATTTCCAGAAGGTTTCCAATTTCCTCGCGGCTGGTTTTATGCGACTTGAGCCATCCATTATTTGCCCAGTCTTGCAAACTCATTTTCATCCCCTATAATCATTAGTTTGGGTGATCCTAAAACGCTTGAAACGAAGTGTTCTTTATGATGAATGCGTTTACCGAATTCTTCTTCAGTCATTACATTAGAATTAATTTCCTTTCCAAGCATATCGCTCGCATTTTTCAGCAATTTACTCAGCCCGCGAAGGCCGATTCTCCCAACGACAAACAGATCGATATCGCTATCTGGTTTCTGCTTTCCTGACGCAATGGAACCGAATACGAAAGCGAAGGAAATGTCAGCCCCTTCCAATGCTTTTTTAATCACATCCGTCAGGCCGCTGGTTTTCAGCACAAGATTGCAGATATCAACAAATAGCGGATGTCCGACATTTGCTTTGAAATACACGCGATTTCCATCACGCCTTTCCTGAATTAATCCCAATCGCAACAATTTCGAGGCCTCTTGTCGTACAGTCCCAATTGCAAAACCCGAACGCCTTTCGATATCGCGCATATGAAGCTCTCTTCTATCCATCCCAAACAGTAGCCGGAAGATTTCTGCACGCACATTCGATGAAAGAATCTGACTAAGAAGATTCACAAAAACCCCCTTGTATGCTTATAACATACAATTGTGCGGTACAAGCATACAAGAATTATCAAATATTTTATCCCGCCCCGCTGTGAATCAATAATCAATTCCACACACGCCATGGACGGCGTGTATCTTGGGGGGCACTGCGTTTTTTCTGTTCTTGTTTTATCGTTTGAAAACAGGTTTCACCGGCTATTCGGTCGTTCATTTCTTGGGCTGCCGTCTTAATTTCTTTGTCCTCTGCCTTCGCCCCCGCCATCTTCATTTCTTCCTGCCTTTATTCTCTTTTGTCTTGCGCGGCGCTCTTCAGGGGTGACCAAATTGAAAACAACTATATCTTGGTTGCACGTTGCCCGATATCTAACAGTATATAAAAAGCATCTGGCGCTATAAACGGATATCTACATCTATATGCAAAAAAAGCATCTAAAGCTATATGCTTCCGCTGTCCTTCTTTTCATTACTATCAGGGATGATTCTATGGATGATTACAGCTGCTTTTATCTGCCATGTATCAATATAGATCGGACTATGCCCGGGTGCAAATCAACGGCCGGGCATCATCGTTTCAACGCTCATGCGCGTGCCCGGAGCGCGCGTGGCGGCGTTAAGGCGTGGCGACAGTCAATGAGGAATCCCGCTCAGTGATTGCGCCGAAACATCGCCCAGCAGGCATCGTTCGGCGCTTATGCAATCAGGGAATTCACGCAGCCTGCTTTCGCTTAAGACAAGAAACCGGCCGCAGGTGCGCGAGGCAAAGCCGACGTCATGGGTGGCGATCAGTATTGAGGCGTTGACGGAGCGCAGGAGATCCGACAGGGAACGCTTGCCGAGCGGGTCAAGCCCGGACGTCGGTTCGTCGAGAAGCAGCACCGCGGGATCCGAGACCAGCGCGCCGGCAAGGGCGATCCGCTGGCGCTGGCCGTGAGAAAGCTGGAACGGCGAACGGTCCGCAAGATCCGCAGCGCCCAGAGCGGTGAGCTTCGCCCGGGATTTTTCACGCGCCTGTTTCCACGATGTCCCGCCGCGAATCAGGCCGTAGGCGACATCGTCGAGCACGCGGGGAAACAGGATCTGGTCTTCCGGCACGTTGAACAGGAAGCCGATCCGGTCGCGGGCTTTCTGCATTGTTTTTTTCTCGACAGGGATACCGTCAATGCGGATCGCGCCGGAAAAAGGCACCAGCCCGGCCGCGGCGAGCAGGAGCGTCGTTTTCCCGGATCCGTTGAGGCCGAAAAGCGCGACTCTCTCGTCGGGATGGACATGGAAGGAGAGGTCGCTGACCGTGTCCGCGATGCTGCCCGGATACCGGACCGAGACGGAGGTGAATTCCAGGACCGGGTTCATGATATAATTCTCAACCGCATGAGAACGGATGCCGCGAGAACTGCGGCCGTGCCGATGACAGCCAGCGTATCGGCAGGCGTCAGGGCGGCGTTCTCTTTTACGGACGCGCTTTCGACGCCGTACCCCCGGACCGCCATCGCCGCCGAGGTCCGTTCCGCCCGGAAGAGTATTCTCACCATCCACACGACGGGAAAAGAAAAAACCACCCGGAGGCTCCGCGCGCCCGACCCTGCCCTCAGCCGGAGCGCCGCGATAACGCGGCCGGTCTCTTCTGACAGCAGCATGGTCTGCATGATGATCTGCGCGGCGAGGACGGCGAGCGCCCGGGGCAGGGGAAGGTTCGCCAGTCCGCGGTGCACGTCATGCAAAGGAAGCGACGTGACGGTCGAGGCCGCGACAAAAAGAGAGCAGGCGCTGCGCAGGGCAATGGCGGCGGCGTGTGCTATGCGGGCCGGAGAGGACGGCCCGATCGTCATCCAGGGGGTCAACAGCAGCACCGGGAGAAACAGTATGATTGATGCGCATGCGGTACGAACGATCCATTTCCACGGCATCCCGGACAGCGTGCACCAGGAGACGGTCAATAAAACAATGGATGCAATCCCGGCGGTCGAATCCAGCGGGACCGCCAGGCATGCGGCGATGAGCAGCATCCCCGAAAGTATCCTGACATGCGGCTGCAGAAACCTGGCAGGCCCCTTGCCGCACCCCCAGACGGCAAAAACATTATTCACGTGATTCCTTCCTGCCCGTTACCAGATATCCCTCATTATCGTCCCGTGCTTTTTCAATGGCAAAACCGGCTTGTTCAAGCAGCGCCGCGGTTTCTGATGCCGGGGCCAGCAGGTGATCGCTTACCGCCGCGGAGGCGTTGGCGTGAATTGTATTGACCGCTTCGCGCGAAATCAGGTGCCAGATGTGCAGCCTGCCGCCCGGCTTAAGCAGATGGAAAAATAAATCCGCTGCCAATCCGGGATTGGTCAGATGCGGCCATACCGAACAGCAGAAGATCCGGTCGAACCGCTCCGGTGAAGGGGCCAGATGCTCCACCGCGTCATGTATCCAGCAGACCCGGGGATCGTTGATCTTGGCCCGGGCGATTTCGACCATTTTGCCCGAAATGTCCACGGCGGTTATTTTTCCGGAAGGAGACAGGGCGCGAAGGAGCGCAGCGGTCAGGTTCCCGGTGCCGCAGCCGACCTCAAGGATATGCCCGGCTGGTTCCAGGCCGAAGCATGCAAGCCCCTTGTCAAGATTGACCTTCAGCGACTCAAGGTCTTCCCGCGAATCCCACTCCGGCGCGATAGAGTCGAAAAAAGCAATGCCTGCATCCTGGCGGCATTCACCCATTGTCTGCCTCTCTTCTATGGTACGCATGGCCGGTCATGCGGGAAAGCCGCACTATCGCGGGTATCGCCGCGAGCATGAGAATGATCCCGGGCCACCCGCTTAAAAGCGAAGCGCCGGCGACGAATTTCGCGGGCAGCTTCATGAACAGCGCCATAAGGTATATCAATCCGACCCCGATGCACCTGCCGAGAAAGAGCACCGGAACGAGAATGAAAAGTTCGTTTATTTCCGGGAGTGACCTCCGCAGCAGCGCGATGAGCGAACACATGACCGCCAGCTCAATGCTCATGATGAACGCCACCGGCGGATAAAACGGCGGCATGCCGGTGATCGCCCCGGAAATGAGCGGCAGGATAAGCGCGGTCAGGCCGGCAGGCAGCGGCCCGACAAAAAAGGCGAGGGTCACGAGGGGCAGATACATGGGCATGAACACCGAGCCCAGATGGAAAACATGAAAGATAACGGGCAGCAGCAGGGCAGCCGCTCCAAAGACGCCGCAATAAGCGAGTTCGCGCGGGTCGCGCATGACTTACACCTTTATCGTCAGGCCGGCAAGAATGTTTATCCCGGGCATGGGATAATCTTGTATATACTCATACGGCGAGTCAAGGATGTTCCTGATAATGCAGTAAGGTTCCACACTGATACCGCCGTTTTTTGTAACCCGGTAACGTATCGATCCGTCGATAAAAAAAACGTCGGGCATGGAATCGCGCCAGTAATTGCCCATGTAAAGACCATGCACCCACTCGGCCGAAAGCGAGCATTCAAGCAGTCCGACTCCGGTGGTTTTCGCATAATTGAGCGCGGCATTGAGTTTGGCTTCCGGGTTCTGGCGCGTATATTTTCCCACGTCCTGCCAGCACCCTGAAACCGACACGCCCCAGGGCCCCAGCTCCGGAACCTTGAATTCCCCTTCTATTCCGGTAATTTCCAGGTAACCGATGTTGACCACTTCGGCGCCGCCTCTGACGCCGAAATACTTTATCAGGTCGGTCGCCCAGGTCCTGTATACCGACAGCGACGCCCGGCACCCGGCAAAAACCGATTCCACTCCGGCGTCCCCGTTGACGGAATACTCGGGACGAAGGCCCGGATTGGCTGCCGGGAAGGGAAGATAAAGTTCGCGGATCGTGGGCTGCCTGAAATTTCGTGTAATTCGCGTATGAAGAGAAAACGCTTTATACCGTTCCCAGACGATACCGGCTTTGTAAAGAGGCACCATGCCGTACCTGCTGCTCCAGTGGAGCCTGCCGCCGCCGACCGCAATGAACCCCGCGCCCGGCGAAAACTCGGCCTGCCCGTACGGTCCTCCGCCCGACACGCTTTCCACCGTGTCCTCTTTTCCGGTGATCCGGTTTTTTACCTCTCCGTCAATATGTTCCGCCGATACGCCGCCGAGGAGATCGAGCCTGCCGTCAAGGAGTTCCGCTGCGGCCTCGGCCTTTGTCCCGGCAAGGTAATCGCGCGAAAAGAAACAGTCATAGAGCCGGTGCTCGCCCGCGTTGAACCAGGGCACGACGGTAAGATTCAGAAGCCCGGCGGTTTTTTCTATCCTCGCGCCGGCGTTGCCGCGCAGAACGGCGAACCGGTGGTCGGTGTACGGAGCCATGACGCTCCCCGGGTCGCCGCCGTCAAGAAAAACAGCTTTCCCGTGGAGCGCGACGGACAGGTCATCGGGCAGAAGAAACCGCAGGCCCACCCTGCCGGCAACGCTGCTGCCGTCGGCCCCGTCGCGGTGCCCGCCGGTCGAAAATGAGGAAAAAGCGGCGGTCATGTCAGTGCGGTTTTTTCTGTCAAGAAGGGTAATCCGTTCCCTGAAGGTGTTGAACGATCCGTACGCCGCGTCGTTTTCGATCCGGAGCCCCGTTGTTTCCGGCCACCGGTTTTCAACGATGACCGCTCCGCCCAAGGCGTTCGTTCCGTACCGCACGCAGTCCCCGCCCTTGACGACGGTGACGCGGTCGATGAGCGAAGGGAAAAACGCGTCGGGTATGGGGTGGCCGAAAATCCCCTGATAATCCGGAGCGCCGTCCTCCACCACGAGGACCTGGGAGTTGGGCGAGCCGCCGAGCCCGCGGATGTAGATGCCGCCGGACGCGCCGCTGGAAATGCCGTGGAGGCCCGCGCCCCTGCTGGAAACGTAGATGTCCGCCGACTCCTGGGAAAGGGCCTCGAGAGGGGTCGAGCGGGGAGTCTCGCGGACTTTCTTTCCTGAAACAACGGTGGGTCTTGCCGAAGGATCATTGCCGTGCGGACGGTCTGCGGACACGACGATCTCGAAATCGGATGCGCGGAGAATCACGGAAGTATCGGGCTGCGGAATCCGGAGCGTATCAGGGGCAATCGCCTCAGCCGTTGTATCCTCGGGGGAATCAGCCGGAACCGGTGTGGGCATTGTGTCCACCGCAACAGTATCCTGTGCAAGCGCCGGTATGAGGAGCCAGATCAGATAAATAAACGCACGGCGGTTAATGTCCATAAGGCCCGGGGACGGAAAAATCCTGCTCCATGTCGCTTGAGGTCAGCTCGAACACGATAAAATCTCCGCAGCCGGCCTCTCTTGAGGATATGGTCTGATAGTTAAACCACAGCGGGGTTGAGTCGATGATGTCGGTATCGGAAGAGGCCCATGACGAATCACACATGCAGAGGCTGTCGATCTGGCCGTATCTCGCCTGATCGCGGCAGTACTCGAACATGCCGATTTTCTTGAAATGGACGCGGTGTCCGCCGCTGAGACAGCGGCGGGGCGGCGTGGCCTGGCCGTAGGCAAGCACGGTGTTCCACACGATGCCGCCGAAGGAAGGATCGCGGACCATGACATCCGGCGCGATGTTGTTGACAACGACTATTTCCGGCTCCATGAGCTGACACGAAACCATGAACGCAGTCAGAAGGCAGAAAAACAATCTGATAACAGTATTAACCATCGACACCCAACCTCTGCATTACTGACACTGCGGGTTCAGTGCCCGGTTCGCATACGTCTCGAAACCGTACTCCGGCCAGAGAGCCAGTATCCGGTTGTAAAGGTCTTCGGGAATCGGCGCTATGCCGGCTGGCGGGCAGGGGCCCTGGTGGTTGGACGCCTGGATGCTGATGACCCTCGTCTGTCCCTCGACCACCTCTTCCTCAATTTTACTGGCGATGGGCAGGCAGTTCGAGGTACTGCAGGCCGTATCGTCCCACGAGGCGACCATGAGGACGTAATCAAGGCCGGCCGCCACCTCGTGCGCCGCGCTGGTGTCCCCCAGCAGTATTTTGCCGAATTCGACGCCGCGGTAATTGCACCTGCAGATGGTCCACGGCGGCGTGCGCGCCTCGTTGGTGTCGTTGAAATTGTTTTTTATCCGGACAGCGGCCGGCTCATTCGGATTATCGCCGCATGAAACCGTAACAACGGCGGCAGCCGCGAAAAGCAGGCAGCCGAGAACCTTACCATAACGCGCAAACATGTAAAACCTCCTCTGCGGGAAAAGGCGCATGAGCACTAGCACGCCAATCGTGGCATAAATATAATAAATGTGTTACTTTTTCGGCAACAAAAACGGCTCCGCATGGAACGCATCGCGTTTAGATTTCAAGAAGCCAGGTAAGGCCGAAGATGAACAGGAACCCGGCGAGCGTGCAGAGGATCATGGGAAGGGGAGCGTTGCGCTCGTGGGCCTCGGGAAGGAGGTCGCTCGCGCCGAGGTAAAGGAAACCGCCCGCGAAAAAAGGCAGTATATAAACAAGCGTCCGGGCCGGGATGGTGAAAAGCAGGGTCGATGCGGCGCCGAGGAGCGGGGCAGCCGCGTTGAGAAACAGCATTCTCAGGGAAGACCGCAGGGAGTTGCCGCAGCGGACCATGACCGTCACCGTGTTGATGCCGTCTGAAAAGACATGGGCGACGATCGCCAGCGCCACCACGATGCCGACCTTTGCGCCGGCCTGGAAGCCGACGCCTATGGCAATGCCGTCCACGAAGCTGTGGCCGGAGATCGCCAGCGCGCCGTACACGCCGCCTTTCTGATGGCGCACGTTGCGGCTGGTCCCGTCCGGCTCGCAGACATGGTGGATCGAGATGTACCGTTCAAGGATCAGAAGGAAAATGAATCCCAAGGCGGCCGCGATCATGACGTGCTGGAAGGTCATGCCGTGCCCTTGAGCCAGTTCGAGGGCTTCGGGCAGCAGGTCGAAGAGAGCCACAGCTATGAGAATACCGGCCGCAAATGCGTTGAGGGCGCCGGTGTTTTTTCTGAACCGGACGGCAATAAGCCCGCCGATCATGGCGGAAATAAAGGCGAGAGCGCCGAAAAGAAGAGAAGAGAATTCCATGGAAACAAAAAATAGCCATTTCTTGATATGCCGGTCAACGGCGCATGATGGCGCGCGAACGGCTTCCAGGGAGCCGGAATCGTCTTAAATGTCAACCCCTATGAACCTTCGCAGGAGCATGCCGATGGCGAAACTGAGCGCCGCGACGCCGAGGCTGATGCCGGCCATCTCGAGGAATCGGGCCCTGAACGACTCCCCCCGCGCGACCGACAGGTAGTAGTTGAATGCCGCGATCAGGATGATGGCGGACGCCAGCGTGCAGGCGAGGCAGAGATAGTGGTCGGGAAGCAGCAGATAGGGAAGGATCAGCAGGACGACCGTTGCCATATACGCAACGCCGGTATAGGCCGCTGCTTTGACC
>JAFGDP010000036.1 GCA_016932075.1 Chitinispirillaceae bacterium
GCCCACGCGTCCGGTCGCGCGCGCGTAGCCGTCGGCCGCGTGCGCCGCGGCCTGCTCGTGCCGGACCTGAACGATCCTGGGTTTTTCCACATCGTAAAAGGCGTCAAAAACCGGAATGACCGAGCCTCCCGGATAACCGAAAATAACCTCCACGCCTTCCCTCTGCAGGGCGTCCACCAGTATCTGCGCGCCTGTCTTTTTCACCTGAAACCTCCGTCCGCGTCCGCGTGAAAAAAGGTTTTACAAAATACCACGTTTTTACTATGATAATCAAGGAATTGCCGAAAGCAATAAAAAAAGCCCGTCTCCTTTGCGGGGAAACGGGCTTTTATTGTTCGTTTTTGCTTTTCAGGTCAAAAACCCGTTTCCCTCCGTACGGGGACGATAAGGACCCCCGCGTCAAGCAGCAGGACCGCAACGTTGACAACAGAAAGTAAACCGGTTTTTGACAATGTGCTCATATTCTAAAGATACTTTGCCGCGCGCTCAATGTCAAGTGGTGTCATGGTGCGCTAAGGTGTGGAAGCTGCTGAAGTAATTACCGAATCGGAAATCGCAGCAAAGATTTTTCCACATAATGCAGGGCTTGCCCCGTGTGACCCGAAGGAACATCACGAATCGTCCGCCTTTGATGTCAACCAGACGTTGCTCATATTGTCCCACATTTTGTTTTTACAGGTTTCAGTGACTACCGGTTCTAAAAAGTTCCTGATTTTTCTCATGATGATGGTAAAGTCGTCCGGGTACATGATTCTGTTCCTGGCCAGAAAACCTTTCCACATGCTGGCAAGCCCGGGATTCGACGCGAACTCAGCCGAGAAAACCGATTCAGCCTGACCAACGCCTGCTCTTCGTTGGGCGAACGTTCGGGAAAAAGCCTCATGGAGTTCATTCCCGTCAAAGGGCATTACCTCAGACAGATAGGCGATATCAAAAAAATCTTTCATCCGGCTGGTCGCGGTCTGCCGTTCAACAATTGCCTGAAATTTTTCCGCGATCATTGTTTCCATGGAATAGGCGAAAATGCTGGGTTTCGGAAGATCTAAAAGCGTGGGAAATTCAAAAACCCGCGGCCCTCTTGTAACTACATCACCGAACGCAACATCTATTTGAAGGTTCACCCGCGCTTTTGCCAGAATCGCGGGAATGATGATGCGGCTTCCGGTAAAATCCGTTTCTTTCTTGATTTGATTTATGCTTATTCCTTCGGGGTGATACTCAATACCATCCGGGCAGGCGATCTGCGCTATTTCGGTAAATACCGTCTTGAGTTTTTCAGGATTATCGGTCAGCTTTATCCCCAGAAAATCAATATCCACTGTTGGACGGCGCACAGGTACAGAAAGTGAAAAGAAAAGCAATCCTCCTTTGAGGATAAAATTTGTCCTATAGGGGGAAATAGACAATCTGTAGAGGAACCGCTCCTGGCCATACTGCCTGAGAACCGCGTCAAAGCTCCTGTCAGTTTTTCTGGAAAGCTGGAGAAGCCGCTCCCGGACCGACGCACCGAGATCTTTTATCTGTTTCTGTGCCATTTTTATTCCGTCAGGGCCCGAAGATACGGAGTCATTATTGTTTTTGTCTGACAACGCCGCGCATAATCGATCAGCTTTCCGATGTCCGGTTTACCGTTCGAGAAATATCTTCTAAGGGCCTCCAGGGCGAGGTCTTCGCCGACTTTGCTGCGATACCTGAATGCATCGCATATACTTTTTTCCTGCTCATATATCCTGATTATGCCGTATTTCTTTTTAATGGTAGAAATCCCCCATCCGAAGAACCGGTCATGAAAATAAAAAACCCTGAGCGGCGGATGGTCTATGTGAGGCGCCCGGTGGTTGTGCGGGAGAGCGACAAAGACCTCCTGCGGATCGAAGGTGGTAAGTTCATAAAACGCAAGGGCCGAAGCAAGGCAGATTACCGCTTTGGGATATGCCCGGCAGATATCGACCATCTCCATGTACTCTTCAGATGAAACGTTCATCGCTGAAAGACGATAAAGGCCCGGTTTTATTTTTTCAAGCGTCCCGTCTTTGACCAGCCGGGCGATATCGCGGGTACTGAACCGGGCGGTCTTCAGTTCGCTCATCCGGGCGTAGCTGCCGTGAGATTTCAGGTATTTCACGATTGGTTCTTTTTGCATGCAGATAATATATATATGCCTTCGTTTAGAAGCAATAGAATCAAATAGTTCTTTCATCACCTGCCGGTGATATTTGCATTATATTTACTGCTATAAGTCCACTGACCCTATGTTTCGCTGAAAAACGGAGGGGTTTATGAAATATCTTAATGTTTTCACTCATAGGTTCCCGTTTTCTGCTCGCTACTGGCCGCTGGCTGCTGTATTGTCTCTCGCCTTCGCGGCCTCTGCCCAGCTTAACTATGACACGGCTTGGACATATGTGTATGACGGGGGGAAGCTACCTGACAGTACCGCCATTTATGATGAGTTATACGATATAAAGGTATTACCTGGTGGCGGATTTGTGTGTGTCGGGAGTTCGGTTGATTCCCTTGAGAGAGGCGTGGTTCTTTTAATGAAACTTGATGCTTCGGGAAATATGGTATGGAAGAAGTTGCATAGAGGTTTGACAGGTTAACAATATTATGGCCACTCTGTTATTGTTGCAAGAAATAATGATTTTATTGTTGGAGGCAAACGAGGTGCAGCCCAATGGATTTTTCGCACAGATACAACAGGAAATATAAAATGGGCGACATGGTATTATGATTCTACAAGAGACGAGTTGCTTTTTTCTAGGGGGGGGGGGCAATTGTGTGCGCGAGACATCTCGCGGCACGATCGTGTGCGCGGCGGGAGACGAATATCCTGACAACGGGGGCAGTGCGCTGAACAACTACGCGGCATACCTTGAGCTGGATTCGGCAGGCACCTTGTTTCGTCGCGGTGAATGGAATAATACATACACACCTGCCATCGGCGGTTTCAGTGTCTTGGAGGTCGGCACTGCCAACTACATGTTTGCCGGCAACCGGGCGTTGTATTACACCGATACAAACGGCAACGATGTGTGGCAGCATCGTTACACCTTTTCACTTTCCGGCGTAGGCACGGTGGTGAACAACGTGAACCGGGTCAAGATGCTTCGCGACGGCAGGATAATCGTCGCAGGCCAGGCTTACGAGGGCAACTGCTGGACCGACTACGGCAGGCTCTATTACGATGCGTGGTGGTCACCGATCTCTGCTGCGAGCGGCACGAACACGGCCTGGGATACGGCCGGGGCGCAGGGCGGGAGCGATGCCTTGTATGATTTTACCCAGCTTGTTAACGGGAACATTGTATTCACCGGCACCAAAGGCACCACATCGGACAGCGGGATGTGGGTGTTTGTGACCGACTCCACAGGAGCCAACCTGTTGTGGGAGAAGCAGTTCAACATAGGGTATAGATCGAACGCCGGCACTAACCTGAGGCCTCTTTCAGTATGCGCGACACCTGATACCGGATTTACGGTCGTAGGCGAGCACAACTGCCCGGACAGCCTTGGGGGTGTCAATGCATTTGCAGTGCATTTTATGTTCAAGACTGCAGCTCCGACCCTGGTGTCTCCGGCCAACCTTGCCACAAACCGCCCTGTGTCCCTGCCCCTTATCTGGAACCGCGTAACCAGTGCGAGCGGTTATGATTATCAGGTATCCACCAACTCAGGTTTTACGGCTATTTTTACGGAGGACTCTCTGCTCACCGACTCAACTGTAGTGATAAGCGGTCTTGCCAACGCTACAAACTATTACTGGCGCGTACGTGCGCGGGGAGCATACGGCACAAGCGCGTGGTCTGTCTATCGAAGGTTCACGACCATAGTGGCCGCTCCAGCAACCCCGACACTTGTCTCTCCTTCAGACGGAGCAACAGACCAGCTCGCTCCGGTGACGGTGGTGTGGAGCAGCGTTACCGGGGCAACTAGTTATCATGTTCAGGTATCAACCGACTCTACTTTTGCAACTTTTTTCCTGCGGGACTCCACGCTTACCGGCACCCAGCGGGTAGTGAGCGGTTTGGCTAACGGCACCACCTATTACTGGCGTGTGCGGGCAAAGAATACAGGCGGAGTAAGCGCATGGTCAACGGTGTGGGATTTTACAACCAGCACACCTCCGGGCACACCGACATTAGTATCCCCGGCCAACGGCGCGACCAACCAGCCGGTGTCTATTACCTTTGTGTGGACCACAGCGACCAACGCAGCTACCTATCACCTGCAAGTGGCTTTGGATATTGGATTTACGAGTATCTTTTCACAGGACTCCACACTCACCGATACGCAGAGTGTAGTAAGTAGCCTATCCAATGCAACCAACTACTACTGGAGAGTCAGGGCCAAGACAGGCGGGGGGATAATCGGTAACTGGGCGAGCTACCGGAGCCTGACGACCATAGTTACGCTTCCGGGCCAGGTGGTTATACTGTCACCTCTTGACAGTGCAGTAATAGACGTTGACAGTGTGAGACTCAGGTGGAACCGTGCGCTGCCTTCTGTGGACCGGTATCTTGTAGAGGTCGCGACCGATACCAACATGACTAATCTCGTAGTTAATGATTCGTCAGTCACCGATACTTCACGATTGATAACCTCTCTTGTCAACAACACGACCTATTACTGGCGTGTCAAGGCCCACAACGCGGCAGGGTGGGGGAGTTACAGCACAGAGACGAGGTTCGTCACGTTGTTTACGGGAGTGCTTTACAACGGCAGCGCCATAAGAGCATTTTCCTTAAGATACTCTTCCGGCACGCTGCATTATACGCTTCCTGCCCGGAGTTTTGTAAGTGTCACGTATTATGATGTTCGCGGCAGGATGGTTGGGTCGTATGTCAACCAGACGCAGGGCGCAGGGAGACATACTCTTTCGCTCCCTATCGCATCATTCACTACGGGAGCGTATGTGCAGGTGTTTGAGGCGGGGAGTACAATACGTAAAGATAGAATAATGGTGGTGAAGTAAGAAATTTGTAGGGGCACGGCGCGCCGTGCCTACACGAGTTCTGCGGTAAAATCGGTTGCGCTGACGAGTCGCAGGCCGTCTTTTGTCCTGAGGTCAGGGCCGTTTTCGAGCGACACCTGCACCGCGTCAACGCTTGGATATTTCCGCTTGAAATAGCGCAGCGCCGGATTGATGTCACGCCTTTTAAGCTTGCATTCGACGCACCGCACCGGCGCGCCGTTTTCCACCACCACAAAATCGACCTCTCTCTTGTCTATATCCCGGAAATACCTCAGTTCCGTGTCGAGACCTTCGCAGTCCTGCCGGTACCAGCACCATTTGAGCAGATGGAAACCTATCAGGTTTTCGAACCGGGCGGCCTCGTCCTGCACGACCGTCCAGTCAAAATGGTAATGTTTCGCCTCTTTTTTAACGGCGCGTATTTTAGGGCCGCCGAAGGGATAGACACGGAAGATAAAGAACATGTTTTCGAGCATGGTGGTCCATCGCGCGACGCTCGCGTGCGCCACCTGAAGCTCTTCGCGGAGCGCGTTGATGGACAACGGCGAACCGACGAGACCCGGCAGCCGCATGGCCAGCCGGTCGATAAGGTCGAGGTCGACCACATGCTCGAGGTCACGGAGGTCTTCGCGTACGAGCCGGGAGCGGTAGTCGCGGCTCCAGCGCCGGCTTTCGGTGAGCGAGGCGGCGAGAAAAGGCTCGGGAAAAGGGCCGAACCGCATGAGGTCGCTGATACAGGACGCGTCGGGTGCGCCGAGTTCTGCCGCTGAAAACGGCAGGAGCCTCAGAAAATGATAGCGGCCCTGCAGCGAGTCGCCGCCCCGCCGGTAATGATCGAGCTTGGCGCTGCCGGTGACAAGAATATTTATTTCATCACCCCTTGTGTCATACAGTCCCTTGACGGTCTGGCGCCAGCGGCGGTATTTGTGGACCTCGTCCAGCACCAAGAGGCCCTTTCCGGAAGGGAATGTTTCCGCCATGATGGCATCGCGGTGCGCACGCGAGTCCCAGTTAAAGTACCATTTTTTAGGATCGACCCCGGCCCTGCGGCACAGCTGCTTTGCAAGGCTTGTTTTTCCGCTCTGGCGGGGCCCGGACAGAAACACCATTTTTTTCTGCAGGTCCCGCCACACCTGCGGTTCGACAGCGCGGTGACGATAGCTCATATTTTAATCTCCCGGTTAAATTACTCGCGAGTAATTTAACCTGCATGTAAATATACTCGTGGCGGGCGCCGGGCGCAACCGGCGGGAGTTAAAAAAAACGCCGCTCACCTCCTTCACCATTGGCGCGTATGTGCAGGTGTTTGAGGCGGGGGAGATGGTGAGGAAGGATAGAGTATTAATAGTGAAGTAGCAAGTCGATAGCGGCCGGCGGCGAGCGGAAAGGGCCCTTCTCAATACCATCGGTTTCTCTTCCTTGTTGAAATCACCCGCGCTGTTTCTCCGGAATATTTCCCTTGCGTTTCCAGCGTACATGGTGTATCATATTTCTCGAAAGTGCTAAATACAGCACTTTCAAGGAATATCATGCGATTTCTTGACTTCAAAGAGCAGCTGAAAAGTTTCACCGTCTTTTCCCTGGCCGACATCCGCATGGCGGACGGGTCGTTCCACCGCCGGAGGCTTAACGAGTGGCAGGACAAGGGATATATACGGAAGGTCGTAAGGGGGTATTATGTTTTTTCCGATGTAAACCTTTCCGAACCTGCGCTCTACGAAATCGCCAATCGTATTTACGCCCCGTCGTACGTTTCTTTCGAAACCGCGCTGGCGTACTACGGCCTCATTCCGGAAAGCGTGTGCGGGATCGTTTCGGCGTCAACGAGGAAAACCGCCCGCTTCCCGACGGATGCCGGCAGTTTTTCGTACCGGACGATACTGCGGCGGGCATTTTCCGGTTATACGGTCGAAACATACGGGCACGGGCGTTTTGCCGTCGCGGAAGCTGAAAAGGCCGTGGTTGATTTTCTGTATCTGCATCCCGGCGCGGCGCCCGACGGGGATTTCACGGCGCTGCGTCTCAACAAGGAGATATTTCATTCAAAAGTTGACAAAATAAAACTGGAAGAGTTCGCCGGACGGTTCAACCAGAAGGCGCTCGTAAAAAGGGTAAAAGGACTGCTGAGGTTCATGGACAATGCTTGATCTCGCGCACATCGAATCGTTTTATCCCCCCGTGCTGAGGCCGTTCAAGCGGAACCTCCTGCGCGAATATCTGCAGTATAAGATACTCGAGCAGATTTTCAGCTCGCCCTGGGCCGGGAAACTGGCGTTCATGGGAGGGACGGCAATACATTTGATACACGGAAATACACGGTTTTCCGAGGAGCTTGATTTTGACAATCGCGGTATGGACGGCGCTTCTTTCCGTGAACTCGGCGCTTTTCTCGTCAAGGCGCTTGCACGGCAGGGATATGACGCGGACGTCAAGGCAGTGGTGAAATCGGCATTCCATCTTCATGTGCGGTTCCTGCGCGTTCTTTTCGATACCGGGATTTCCAGGCACCGGGACGAGGTACTGATCGTCCAGGTTGACGCCGAACCGCAGAATTACTCCTATGTTCCGGAGAAGGTGCTTTTGAGCAGGTTCGACGTTTTCACCAGGGTCGCTGCTGTTCCCGCGGGGCTCCTTGTCGCCCAGAAAATCACGTGTCTTTTCACCCGGAAGCGACCGCTCGGACGCGATGCCTATGATATCGTGTATCTTATGGGAAAGGCTGTTCCGGACATGGCCTATCTGCGCCTGAAACTCGGGATCGTTGATAAGGCCGATTTGAAAGCGAAACTCCTGGGGCGATGCGCGGAAATCGATTTCAGGCAGTGCGCTCGAGACGTCGGGCCGTTTCTGTTCACCCCTGAAGACTCGAAAAAGGTGGAGCGGTTCGCCGAATGGGTAACAACGGTTTTTTAATCCCCGATCTTCGCCGCTTTCACAGGTACGGTTGACGACGGCGGATGCGATATGGTTTTCCGCCCTGTGCCCGGCCGTCCAGAAAAGATTATATTTACTGAAAGTCTGTTTCTCGGTATCACTCCTGCTGGCCGGGAAGTCTAATAGCATAAAGAGAGGAACGTATGAAAAAAATCCTTCTGTCCTGTGTGCTTGCCGCCATGGCGTTCAATCTGCATGCCGGGAAAACCATAACCGTCCCGAAGGACGCCAAGAGCATTGAGGCCGGGCTCGAGCTCGCGCAGGAGGGCGACACGGTCTTTGTCCTCAACGGCGTCTACAAGGAAAAGATCGTGCTGAAGGAAAAGGTCGCGCTCATCGGCGAATCCGTTGCCGGCACCGTGATCCGCGGCAAGGGCAGGGGAGCCCTCGTGAGGGGCGCGGACCGGGCGGTCCTGCGGAACTTTACTATAGAGAACGGCGGCAAGGGGATCCTGTGCGAGAACGTCACCATGACCATCGAGCACAACTGCGTCTGCGGCAACAGGTCGAGCGGCATCCATTGCCTGGTCACGCTGCCCATGATCCGCAACAACGTGGTGTTCCGGAACCGGGAGACCGGCATCTTCTGCGAGACCGTGCGGAGCCTCAAGACGCTCATCGAGCACAATGTGGTCGGCGAAAACGGCTACTGCGGCATACTGCTGGCGGGAAACAGCGAGGTGCTGGTGCAGAACAACGTCTTTTCGCGCAACAAGCAGTTCGGCATCTGGGTGAACGAAGGGGCGCGGCGCAGCCGCATCGTCCACAACGACTTCTACATGAACCGGAACAACTACAACAACTACGCCCAGGTGGACCGGTCGAACCTCGGCATCGACCCGGGGTATCCCGAAGGCATGTTCGGGCTCAAGGGCGTTTCGCCGGCCGGGCTTTTCACCGTTGCGGTCAAGGAGCTCGCC
>JAFGDP010000037.1 GCA_016932075.1 Chitinispirillaceae bacterium
CCGCACCCTCTCCGCCAGTGGAGAGGGTAATACATCCCGCGTACACGCGGGATGATCACCTCTCCCTGTGGGAGAGGTCGGCCCGGCAGAAGGCCGGGGCGGGTGAGGTTAAACGATTTTAACATTCCACGCCCCTTTTCGCATAATTTGCATTTTCCCGGACAATTAAACCATTTTCCGTTGTCTTGGATAATCGTATTCACCATCTACCGAAGGATTTTCATCCATGGCTGCCTGCACCATTGAGCGCGCGCTCGTGAGCGTTTCCGACAAAACCGGGATTGTCGCATTTGCAAAAAAACTTGTTGATCTCGGCATAGAGATCCTTTCGACCGGCGGGACCGCGAAAACGCTCCGTGACAATAACGTAAAGGTCGTTTCCGTCGACGGGTACACGGGCCATCCGGAGATCATGGGCGGCAGGGTCAAGACCCTGCACCCGCGCGTTCACGGCGGCATACTGGCGGTGAGGGACAACCCTGAACATCGCCGGCAGATGGAGGAGAACAGGATAAGGCCCATCGGCATGGTGGTGGTCAATCTGTACCCGTTTGTCGAGACCGTGTCAAAGCCGGGTGTCACCATTGAAGAGGCGATCGAGAACATCGATATCGGCGGTCCTGCCATGGTGCGCAGCGCGGCGAAAAACCACGCCTGGGTCGCGGTGGTGGTTGATCCGGCGGATTACGAAATCATTGCGCAGGAGCTTGAAACGGCCGGGGAGGTATCGCCCGCCACGAGGAAAAAACTGGCGGTCAAGGCGTATCGCCATACGGCAGAGTACGATACCGCAATTGCCGCGTATCTGTCAAAGGTGTACGGTGTTTAAAAAAGACTTTAAAAATTATTGTTCCATATATTACTATTATAGCTTTCAAAACGGCCTTGTTCCCGTGGGAACGCGTTTCCAACGCACAGTATATATATAAGAAAGAGGAATGCAGACATCATGCCGAAACACCTGGTAATAGTCGAGTCCCCTGCAAAGTGTAAAACCATTGCCAAATACCTTGGCAAGGACTATTCCATCAAGGCGACCATGGGCCATGTCATTGACCTGCCTGAAAAAGAGCTTGGGGTCGATATCCAGAAGGACTTTGCGCCGACCTATGTCATATCAAGAGGGAAACGGAAAATCGTGCGCGCGCTGCGGGATGAGGCGGGGAGAAGCGATGACGTGTTTCTCGCGCCGGACCCTGACCGTGAAGGGGAAGCCATAGCCTGGCACGTTGCCCAGTCGATACAGAAAGAGAACGCCAACATTAGACGCGTGCAATTCAACGAGATAACCAGACGGGCCGTGACCGCGGCGTTCGAGTCGCCGCGCGAGATCGACATGAACAAGGTCAATGCCCAGCAGGCAAGAAGGATCCTTGACCGGATCGTCGGGTACCAGGTTTCACCGATCCTGTGGCGTACCGTGTACCGAGGGCTGAGCGCGGGAAGGGTGCAGTCGGTCGCGCTCCGGCTCATCTGCGAGCGCGAGGATGCGATCAAGGCGTTTGTGCAGCGCGAATACTGGTCGATCATCGGAAGGTTCGAGCACGAAACAACGCCGTTTTCCGCCAAACTCATTGCCATTGACGGAAAAAAACAGAGCGATGCCGAGCATCCGCTGCTTGGTGATGCCGCTGCGGCGCATGCGGTCAAGGAGCGGCTTTCCGGCGCCTCCTTCGCGGTTTCCGGCGTGGTACGCAGCGAAAAGGAACGGAAGCCCTACCCGCCGTTCATCACGAGCACGCTGCAACAGGAAGCCGCGCGCAAGCTCTCGTTTTCAGCCGCAAAAACCATGATGGTGGCGCAGCAGCTTTATGAAGGCCTTGAGCTCGGCGATCTCGGGTCGCTCGGACTCATTACGTACATGCGTACCGATTCCACGCGTGTTGCCCAGGAAGCGATTGCCGATGCGCGGAACATCATCGCCTCCCTGTTCGGAAGCCGATTTCTGCCCGCGTCGCCCCGGCTGTACGGGAAAAGCAAGAATGTCCAGGACGCGCACGAGGCAATCAGGCCGTCGCAGGTCGACGTGTCGTTTGCGCCGGACGCGGTCAGGGGTTATCTGTCACGTGACCAGTATCGCCTGTACGAGCTCATCTGGAAACGGTTCCTTGCTTCGCAGATGGAAAATGCGGTGCTGGACCTTACCCGTATCGATCTGCGCGGAGCCGGGTGCGATTTCAGGGCCAACGGCAGCATTATGAAATTCCAGGGATTCCTGGCCCTGTACGATGAGAGCATCGAAGACGGCACGGAGAACGGAGAGGGCGAAAACGAACGGATGCCCGAAGCCCGGGAGAATGATCCGGTGGCTCTCCGCGACCTTCAGGAGAAACAGCACTTTACCCAGCCGCCGCCGCGTTACAGCGAAGCGTCGCTCGTGCGCGAACTTGAAGACAAGGGGATCGGCCGGCCAAGCACCTATGCGCAGATCATCGACACGCTTAAACGGCGTAAATACGTCGATGTGCAAAAACGACGCTTTTCCCCCACGGACATAGGTTATACGGTAAAAAACATACTGGTGCGGGAGTTCCCCGAAATATTTGACGTCAATTTTACGGCCGGCATGGAAAACAGCCTCGATAAAATCGAGGAAGGCGAAGTTGAGTGGATACGGGTGCTCAAAGATTTTTACGAGCCGTTTTCCGGGCGGCTCGATACGGTCAAGGAGAATATCAAGGAGCTGCGCGCGCAGAACCAGGAGGTGACCGAACGGATATGCCCGCTCTGCAACAAGGAGCATCTGGTCATTAAATGGAGCAGGAACGGCCGGTTTTACGCATGCCAGGGTTTCCCCGCATGCAAGTATACGGAATCGTTAGGCGAGCGCGAGCCGGCACCTCATGGAGAAAAATGCGACCAGTGCGGAGCGCCCATGGTGGTGCTTTCGGTAAACGGCAGGAAATTCCTCGGCTGCTCCCGCTATCCGGAGTGCAAAAACACCCGTTCGCTTTCCACCGGCGTCAATTGCCCGCACGCAGGGTGCAACGGGACAATCGTTGAACGGAGGACACGCAAGGGCAAGGTGTTTTACGGCTGCAGCAACTATCCAAAATGCACCTTTGCCTCATGGGACCGTCCTGTCGCGATTGCCTGCGAAACCTGCAAAAGCCCGATCCTCACCTATAAGGAGACCCGGCGGAAGGGCGCTTTCTACCGGTGCCCGTCGTGCAGGACCGAGCGGCCGATCGCCGATGTGCAGCAGGCTGATGCGGAACAGTCCGCAGAAACGAACGCTTCCTGATTACCACGGCAATGCCATCACCGGGCCCGGTCGCGGTTATCGGCGCCGGCCTTGCCGGCGCCGAAGCATCGCTGGTGCTTGCGCGCAGCGGCATAGCGGTAGACTGCTTCGAGATGCGGCCGGAGCGGATGACCCCGGCGCACAGGACCGCCCTGCCCGCCGAACTGGTCTGCTCAAACTCCTTTAAATCCCTCGCACTGCATACCGCCCACGGCGTTCTTAAAAAAGAGCTTGAACTGCTGGAAAGCCCGCTTCTGCGCGTCGCGCATGAAACCGCCGTGCCCGCCGGTACCGCGCTTGCGGTCGACCGCATGCGGTTCGCGTCGTGCGTGCAGGAGCTCCTGACGTCCCACGAGCTCGTTACGATAAAGAGGACCGAGGTCACGGCGCCGCCGCCGGGATACGATGCCTGCATCATCGCGGCCGGGCCGCTGGTATCGGACGCTCTTGCCGCGTGGATCACGCGGCGTTTCGGCGCAGGCATGCTCCATTTCTACGACGCGATCGCGCCGATTGTCTCGTATGAGTCGATTGACCGGGACATCGCTTTTTTCGGCTCGCGCGATGACAAGGGAGGAGCGGGCGACTATCTAAATTGCCCCTTTACAAAAGAGCAGTATGACGCCTTTTACCGCGCGCTTCGGGACGCCGACCGGAGCGTGGCGCACGAATTTGAAAAGGCCGTCTTTTTCGAGGCGTGCCTGCCGATCGAGGTCATGGCCGCGCGGGGAGAAATGGCGCTTGCATTCGGGCCGCTCAAACCGGTCGGTTTTTCCGACCCTCGCACCGGGCGCAGGCCGTTCGCCATCTGCCAGCTCAGGCGCGAGAACGAAGAGGGAACATGCTACAACCTTGTCGGTTTCCAGACCCGTCTGAGGCAGGGCGAGCAGCAACGGGTGTTCCGCATGATCCCGGGCCTTGAACGTGTTGAATTCCTGCGGTTCGGCAGCATACACCGGAACACCTATTGCGAGTCGCCGCGCATTCTTTCGCCTGACCTTTCTTTCAAGGACGATCAAACGCTTTTCCTGGCCGGGCAGCTCTGCGGGGCCGAAGGGTATACCGAAAGCATTGCCACCGGGCATATGGCAGCGCTTTTTGCGAAGGCACGCTGCACGGCCGCGCCGGTCGCGCAGCTGCCCCGCGAAAGCGCGCTGGGAAGCATGCTGCATCATATTACCGCTCCGGGCACATCAGCATTTTCCCCGACAAATGTTCATTTCGGTCTGTTCCCTCCGCTTGCCGGCAATAATAAGAGAATGCGGAAAAAAATCAGCAGGGAACTGATCGCGCAACGGGCGATTGGTGCCATTGAGCAGTGGAAGAGAGGAATCGAGCAGGTCTTTCCCGCGTAAAAATTCCACGAGCGTACATGACGATTAGTTATTTTTTAATAACTGGATACTCCACGGAAAGGACAGCGTAATGGAAACCCCGCTGATTTCAATGATTTTGCGTTCCGGGCTCGAGGCACGGATTGTGCTTTTTGTTCTCCTCGTCTTTTCGCTGGTGACCTGGGCGATCGTGTTCAACCGTGCCGCGTTTCTTCGCCATGCATCGGGAACAAACAGAAAATTCAAAAAATATTTTGATAACTGCAAAAGAATCAATGAAATGGAGCATGCCGACAAGGCGACGCTCGGCGCGCCCATGGCCCGTATCGGCCAGATGGCGGCAAAGGAGCTCAAAAGGATCATGTCGGACGCGATCTCGCTTGGAGGGGCGAAAGACTGGTCCCTTTTCCTGCAGAGCCAGTTTTCAATGGCGGCGGAGCACATTGAGAGCGCTTTTGTCAAGACCACGCGGACCCTTGATAAAGGGGTGTTCCTGCTTGCCATGATCGCAAGCCTTTCGCCCTTTCTCGGGCTTCTCGGGACCGTATGGGGCATCATGAACTCCTTTTATGAAATCGGCAACCAGGGATCCGCGAGCCTCCCGGTCGTGGCGCCGGGGATCGCCGAGGCGCTGGTCGTAACGCTCGCCGGTCTTGCCGTTGGCATTCCGGCGCTTTTCTTTTACAACTATTTCATGCACCGGACCGACCGGATCGAATCCGAGCTCGAGGAGTTCAGGGACGTGCTCATGGTCAGGCTCAAGCGCGAGGTGCTCGAAGGGGTTTACCAGCGGCGGGGGAGCGTGTGAACAGGCGCCGGCGCAGGCAGCTCATCAACGATCTCAACCTGACCAACCTGATCGATGTGATGCTCGTGCTGCTCATCACGTTCATGATCACGGCGCCGCTCATGACTCAGGGGGTCCAGGTCGACCTGCCGAAGGCCGACGCGAAAAACGTTGAAGTCAACGTGTCGATCCAGGTCTCGATCAGCGGGCATAACGAGATCTATATTGACCAGGAAAAAGTGTCGCTCGTCGATTTCAGACGGCGCTTCAAGGACATTTTCGGGGCGCGCACCGAAGTACCGGTGTTTGTCAACGCGGACAGGCGGGTCCCGTACGGGCTTGTGCTGCGGGTCATCGCCGACATTCAGAACGCGGGCGTCGTGAAGCTCGGGTTTCTCACGCAACCGCAGGATAATCCGGACCAGTACTGATGGCTTCTGCTGTTGCCACTCCTCTCGAACCGGGGGAATGGACCTATAAAAAGGGGTTCCTGTTTTCGTGCATTCTTCATGTGATACTGTTCATCGCGCTGCCGGTGGCCATGGTGCTTTCCCGGCAGGCAGCGCGTTTCGAGCGCCCGTCAACGTTTCAGCTCGTGGCCGCGCCGCCGTCGCTCAATGCGTTCACGCCACAGCAGCGGAAACTTGCCAAACGGCAGGTAAAGCGGACCGTCAAAAAGCAGTCGACCCGGCCCGTTCCCAGCAAAGACCGGGTACAGGAGGAGAACCTCGACGAGCTCGCGTCACTTTTAGAGGAGCTTCCAACGCCGGCGAGCGTTGCGCCGGTGGGAAGCTTCAAATACAACTGGTACCTTGCCAATGTGTCGCAGAAGATATCGCGTTACTGGAACCCGCCGGTGGAGAACAGGAACATTTCGGTCATTGTCGCATTCACCATTTTCCGGGACGGTTCTATTTCAAACCCTAAAATAAAGGAGCGGTCGGGAGACGGGACGCTCGATAATCTTGCGTTGCGCGCGGTCCAGCTCGCTGCGCCGTTCGGCAAGATGCCGCCCGGATTTTCAGGAAACAAACTGGAACTCACGGTCACACTGATTCCGACAACGCATTGACCTATTATGAAAAAAACAATCGCCGCCGCCATTGCCGTTGTTGCGTTCGTGATCTCTGCGCGCGCCGAAAAGGTGAATCTGGAAATCTATGCAAGTCGTTTCGACAGTATACCCATCGGCGTGGTCGACTTCAAGCAGAAAACGGACGATAAACTCACCTTTGACCAACCGTGGCGGATCATCGCCAACGACTTTGACCTGTGCGGGCGGTTCATTGTTGTGTCGCGGCCGGTATTCGACAGCGCCGCCTTCATGAAGGAGAATATCGGCATTTATATCGACGGCGAATACACCCTGGACCCGAGCGTGGTCGCGTTTACCTGCTACGTCAATGACGTGCAGAACCACGAACATCTGCTGGTCAAGGAGTATAAGTGCGCGCCCAAGGTACTCCGGAAAAACAGCCACCGTTTCTGCAACGAGCTGTACGAGCTGCTCTTCGGCGACCGCGGTATTTTCGAGACGCGTATTCTCTACATTCACGAACAGGGACACCGTAAAAATGTGTGGATCATGGATTTCGACGGATTTAATCAGCTGCCCATTACCAAAGGGAAGGTCCTGAACCTTTTCCCCGCGTTCGCGGGAACGTCCTCCATGATCTGGACGGCCTATTTCAAGGGCAAACCCGACATCTACAAGGCCCTGATATTCGGCAAGAAACGGGAACTCATCGCCGCAAGCCGTGGTATCCAGGTATCGCCTTCGGTATCGCCGGTCGACGGCACCATCGTGTACGCGTCGTCAAAAAACGGGAACCTTGATATTTACACATGCAACCCCGACGGTTCCGGCAAGCGGAAGATCACCGCCAACTGGGGCGTTGAGACCGCGCCGTGCTGGTCGCCGAGCGGCTACCAGATCGCATTCACGTCCGACCGTACCGGAAATCCGCAGATCTTCGTCATGGATGCGGACGGCGCGAACCAGAAACGGATCACCTATCTCAGCCGGTACAGCGATTCGCCCTCATGGTCGCCCCGCGGTGACAAAATCGCCTTCACCTCCATGAACGAAAGAGGGAAGCTCGACATCTGGACCGTGCACCCGGACGGCTCGGGAGAGGTAAGGCTCACCTCTCTGCGCGGTCATAACGAATACCCGACCTGGTCACCTGACGGGAACCTGATAGGCTTCATCAACCGCTGGGGCGGGACGAGCAATTTTTATATTATGAAAGGTGACGGCGAGCGCGTGAAGAAGGTCACTTCGAGCGGTAACGTCCAGATGCCGGACTGGAGCGGGTTCTAGAATTGTAGATTGCGGATTGCAGATTGCGGATTAAAAATGCAATTCATTCATGGGTTACCTGTGTGGCCGGCATTTCAATGCCGGATATTAAAAAAGGAAAGTGTTCGCCGGGCGGATTATAGAATTGCGGATTGCGGATTGAAAAACGCGGACACGGGCATTCCCCATGACCTGTCTTGAATGAGTACGGACGACCGGTCCGGCCGTCCCGGTATGCCACCAGATAAACGGAAGGTTTTAGGTTCATGAAGAAAACAACGATACCGATCATTACGGCAACGCTTTTCGCCCTGAGTCTTATTGGCTGCTCGCACATCACCGTGCTGCGGACCAAGGAGCTGAAAGCGCAGACCGACAGGCTCGGCGTGCAGATCGATTCGCTCAAACATGAGCTGCAGAAGAAGCAGGCGACCCTGGACGAACTCCTGCGGCTGATCCGGGCCGACCAGCAGATACGCTTTACCGAAATAGACAAAAGGATCGCCGAGCTGTCAGGCAGCCTGTCGGAAAGCCAGTATCGGCTGTCGAAAATCGATGAAAAGACCGCCCACTTTCAGAAGCAGCTCCAGGCAAAGCTGGAGGCCGAATCCCTGGCGGTCCAGGCGAAAAAGGAGGAGATCCAGAAGCTGCTCCAGATCGCTTCGGGCGATTTCAACGCGGGCAGGTTCGACATCGCGATCAGCGGGTTTCAGGACGTCGCTTCGCGGTTCCCCGAAACGGACGAGGGGAAGGAGGCGCAGTTCTGGATTTCGGAATGTCACTACGCCAAACGGGACTATGGTGAGGCGGAAAAAGGGTACCTGCTCTATATCAAACAGAACCCCGAGGGTCCGAAGATCTGCGTGGCGCTGTACAAACTCGGGCTCACGTACGACAAACAGAAAAAGCGGAAATCAAAGGAGCTGGTCTGGAAAAAGCTCCTTGACAAGTGCCCGGACAGCGAGGAGGCGAAGCTGGTCGGGCCGGGAGGCGGCTGAACCGGTGACGCGACGGTATAGCGCGTTCGGGTATCGCTAACGCCTGACGACACTCATGCTGTCGCTGTAACTCCGGTTGTTCGTCGTCACCCGTACGACATAGGTTCCTGTCATAACAGGGGTCCCCGCATCGGCAAGCCCGTCCCACGAGATGAAACGGTCGCGTATTGCATCAAGCTTCCTGACCCGTTTCCCTTTCACGTCATAGACGGCGGCCGTCGAGATGCGCTCCGTGTCCGGGATGTGCAGCGACAGCGAAGCCGGCTGGTACTTTCCGTTCGCGAGATTGAACAGAACGACGCTATTGATACGGTTCAGATGCTTTTTTATCTCCCGTATGGACACGGGGTCGACAGGAACGAAATCAGTCAGTTGTGACGTTTGATAACCGAACTCGGTGAGAAAACGGTTGACAACGGTCGCATTATGCGAAGCCTGCATGACGGGTTCGCGAATTCTTTTTACCGTCAGATAATCGACCGCCGGTCCGAAGGTGCCCATGACGATGCGCGCGGGCGCCTGGTCCGGAACAACGGTGGGACCGCTGACGCTGGCAAAGAGCGAATCCAGGACGCACAGCTGCTGCCGCACCGGGTTGCCGCCGAGAATTGCGGCGCTTTTGTTGATATTGAACAGATAATTGGTGGAAGAACTGCCGTGGAGACCGTTAGGATCAAAGGTACCGGCATGGTTCTTCATGGTGAGCGTCGCGGTGCCGAATCCGCTGCTATGCCCTTTGTTTAACGCAAAATTAACAAGGATATCGACTGTTCCGTCCGCGATCTGCCGGGTACAGGCGGCGTTGCTCATGTTCGGTACCGGCGATGAAACCGTTCCCCCCAGCGAATCGCTTCTCGTGCTGACAACGATCCCGTCGGGAAGCTGACTCCTGCTGTCGTCGGAATTGTATTTGGGCTGCGACGAGCTTGTCGAATAGGCATTATGACACCCGTCATAAATCACGATGTTGGCCGGTGTCACGCCGAGGGCAATCAACCGTCGCGCGATACCGTCAAGGAGAGCAATGCGGGGCATGTTTCGGTATTCGATGCAATTGACCTTAAGCGCGACCTTGACCTGGTTCCACTCTTTTGACGCCGGTTTCCTGAATATGGCGGCCCATGCTTCGGCAGCGGTGCTTTTCTGCGCGAGCGTTTTTGCCATTTCATCCAGATTCATCTGCACGATTTCTTTGTTGACCGCCGCATTCTGGCTCGTAAAATCCCAGCGGGTAGGCGTGGATTTTATCATACGGGTGTCATGACAGCAGACGACGCGCAGGTTGTCGATCGCCGGATTGATCGCCATGCCATTGGTCCATCCGCCTGAAGACGCCTCGGATACTCCGTGGAGACCGCCAATAGCCAATCCCGCTGTCCCTGCCGCGCCTGACTTAAGAAAATCCCTTCGGCTGATTGCCATAAGAACCCCTCTATTAAACGTTTAAAATATAATAAATTTATTATAGTTATCCTGTATATACACTAAATATACGAAAATACTTGTCGTTTTATTTGAAATATATTCGTTTTCAAAATACGCGCGCTTCTTATTGGCGAAAGATTGGTAAAGAAAACGGAACTTGTGGCCGGAATCTTTTATACTATTAAAAGCTCCGTGAGCCCTTTCCGGCGGGCAAGGGCCTCTGATATACCGCATATTTATACCACGCGTATTTCACCTTGGCAGCCAGTGACAGAAGAAACATCCGGTTGCGCAACAAGGTGTAGGAGGGATCAAAGTAGCAGTTGATGTGGCAGCGTTCGCAGAACGGGTAGCGACCCTGACTGCGCGCAGCTTCGCTGCGCGCAGAACCTGTAAGCGCACCGGCCAGATCGTTTTTCACGGGAACCATAGTGACCCGGTGGTGAAAGCAGGGGAGGGCGAGGGTGTTGTCCGGCAGGATCACGAGGGTCGAATCAACCGCGCGGCACAGCGGCTTCAGGGTATGATTTCCGCCCTGCGCGCGCAGCGTGAGATGCGCGCGGTTCAGATACACGCCGGGCCGTTGTGCGTACTTCATGGCACGACGGTGAACGGCTGGGTCAAGCGGGTCTTTTCCGGAGGTAGCGAATACCGGATCGAGGATGACCATGAGCCGTTTTTCACGGGCGAGACCGTACACCCCTTGGAAGGCGTCGATGTTCCGTTCGGTATAGGTAAACAGAAGGTCAGGCACGAGCCGGTTGGCCAACGCGATATCGATGCTGCTCATGACCTTGTGATACGATGCGCAGCCCCGTATCGCATCGTGCAGCTCAGGCGTGTCGGCGTCGATGCTGAAATGGAGCAGGTCGATCATGCCGGCAAGTTCCTGGCAGCGCTGCGGGAAAAGAATGCAGTTGGTGGTGACCGAGGTGATGTATCCGAGGCGTTTTGCCGAGGCCAGGAACGCCGGAAGATCCGGATGCAGCAGCGGTTCTCCGCCGGTGAAGTCCACAAACCTGCTTCCTGCTCTCCTGGCATGGTTAAGGTTACCGATTACGTCGGCATGGCGCGCGTCCCGTTGCTGCGGCTCCTTCCATATGTCGCAGAAGGCGCACCGTGCATTGCAGCGTGTCGTAATAAAATAGTGCAGCAGAAGCGGCTTCATTCAGAGGGGACGTCCCTTCCAGGCAATGGCAGGCCTGAAAACAAGCGCCGGAACAATAACAACCATTTCCAGGAGCAGAAAAAGATAATACGGCCAGAAGAGCAGCGGACTCTCTTTTGACCGGATAGTCTTGAATGAAACAATGATGAAGAGCCAGGTCAGGAGCAGATTTGCCAGAACGATCAGGGTGAGCGTGCCTGAAAGCAGGTTGAACAGAAGCGCGATAAAGAGAGTATTCTGGATGATTAAGGCTATGCCTGAAACAATGAGCGCTTTATTCTTCCGGAAACCGCCGTATGCCCAGCGTAAAAGCTGCTGCAGGTAGTCGACGAGCCCGGAGCAGGGGTCCGTTGTTGCACTCGGTGCAAAGGGACGCGTTGCAGTCACCCGCAGCCGGTGTTTCCAAAACGCCGCGAGCAGATCACAATCCTCAACAATACTGTGCCCGATACCGGAATGGCCGCCGACCGAATGATAAGAGTTTTTCGCGATCAACAGGTTGTTCCCCATGCAGGAACCGGGTAATCCGGTGCGCACAAAGGCATGGGCTACGCTAAAAAGCGCTTCAAGCTGGAACGACTGAAACCATGAGAAGAGCGTCTGCCTCTTGTCGCTACGTTTTATCGTGTGGCCGAATACCATGGCAATATCGGGCGCTGCCCCGGCCGCGAGCGAGGAGAGCCAATGCGGCGCAAGCTGCATATCTGCATCGGTGAGGGCAATCCAATCGTATGCGGAAGCACGTATTCCCGTATCAAGCGCCTGCTGTTTGGATGTAAGGGGTGAATCATTGGAATAGTGCAAATCGATAACGGTCAGAGGAAATTTGGACGGAACAGTATTTATTGTATGATCGTAATTGTCTGAAGAGCAGTCATTTACAAGGATCACTTCAACCGGTTTATCGTATGATTGATTGTTGATTGATTCAATAAGTCTGGGAAGATTGCGTGCTTCATTCCTGAATGGAATTACTATCGATATTCCTGATATGCCTGCGTCGTTTCCGGGTTGTCGTTTAGCCGGACGCAGCACCCCGAAAATAAGAACACCAACAAGGCCTGCATAAACGCATGAAATCGCGATGAGCAGAAAATGGATAGAAATTATGGTTATCTGGGTCATGGCATCTCTGTAAAAATAGTTTTGGCGTTCAATGCTATTTCAATAGGCTATAGCATGGGATTAATCATTTATTTTCCCTGCAGGCACAAAACCAAGGGTAAAGGTATCGCACCATGATCATCGGCATTGGGACCGATATTGCATCCATAGCACGCATGCGCAGCATGATCAAACGGTACGGTTGCCGTTTCCTTGAAAGGGTATTCACCCGCTCTGAAATAGCGTACTGCACGAGAATGGCTGATCCGGCAGTGCATTTTGCAGCGCGCTGGGCCGCAAAAGAGGCGTTTTACAAGGCCCTGCCTGATTCACTGCAGAAACAGAGCTCATGGAAAAGCATTCAGGTTACCACCATCCCGGGAACACGAAGACCGAATATCGAGATTCCGGACCGGAACCTGCAGGAACAATGCCAAAGAACAGGGATTTCCTCAATACACTGTTCTCTCAGCCATGAACAGGATGGCTACAGTGTCGCCTTTGTGGTGCTGGAGGGGAAACTGAATTGAAGATTGCTGAACGATGATTGAAGAATAATATAGGCACTTTAGGCTATTGCTGAGCATGAATCGCTAGGCCACCATTTTTCTTGGCTTTTCCGGTCTGTAATCATCAATCGCCAATGAGAATCTGATTTGCTATTGCTGTTATTAAATCCGCAATCATCAATCCGAAATCCGCAATATTCAGAATCCTTCCATGATATCAACGGAGGCATACGATTCCAGCGGCAGGGTCCGCGCAATCGAGACATTCAGCTCCCGGGACAGGTCGATCTGGTAGATTTCTGCATGCGGCAGGTACGTTCCTCTTTCGTCGATAAGCACGCTGATGACCGGCTTGTTCAGCGATTCCCGGTTGGAATGCACCACTTTTGCGATGCGCCGGTCATTGAGTTCCACCAGGCTTCCCACCGGAAAAAGCGACACATATTCTAAAAACGCACGGACAGCATCGGCGGGGATCAGCTTTTTTCGAGACATCTGGACGATTTTCACTACCGCTTCGCTGGGAGTATAGGGCGGCCTGTGGGGCCGTATCGAAGTGAGTGCCTCGTAAATATCGGCGACCTGCACCATTTTCGCGTACCGGTGTATCAGTGTGCTTTTGCGCTGGCGCGGATATCCGGTCGAGTTTTCCCGTTCATGCACCTGGTACGTTATAAAAGGAATCCGTTCAGGCATGTTTTTAAGGTTCTGGAGCAGATAGAGCCCCAGTACCGGGTGTTTCTGTATTTCCACCCACTCCTGATCGGTAAGCCGGCCGTGTTTCATGCGGAGCGGGCCGGGAAGAAGCAGCATGCCGATGTCATGCACCAGAGCGCCCATCCCGATTTCAAGGACCTGCTTTTCACTATACCCGTACGAAGTCGCAACATTGATGGCAAGCAGGCATACATTAAGAGAATGATGGAAAAGATAGTCGCCATTATTGTCCGGCTTGCTCTGCGAAATGTTAAGAAGGATATTGCGGTCGGAAATGAAAATATCGAGAAACTGCCTGACGATCTCTTCGACCGCACGCGCATCGGCATTGTTGTTGCGCGCCAGAAGCCGGAGCAGGTTTTTTACCTCCTGAAGCGATACGCGGTATACCTCATGTACGTCATGCTTGTAGCGTTCCGGGCGGCCGGCGACCATGATCTGCTCTGTCCTGTTCCGCAGCGGTGTCCCCATGGGACGGTCGAGGGAGGTTCCCCGCACGAGTTTGTTATCGAGCAAAACAGGGATCCTGCTCCTGTTGAGTTTGTTGAGACCGGCCCTGCCCTGTTCAAGGTTGAATATGTCGATATCATCCCGGCGATTGGCTGCATCGAGAAGGGTGCTAAAAAGCCGTTCGGACTCGCCGGTCACTATGCCCCCTGATTGGTCCGATACCGCCGTACCGCAGCCCGTGGTTTCGCCAGCCTGAACCGGCGAGGTAAACAGGTCGAAATTGTTCCTCTGTTCAAGCATTTTGAGATGACGGAGGGTGATGGTTGCTCCCTGCGGTATGAGCAGCTCGCCCTTATGACTGTAGTAATCGCATGGTGCGGTCGAGTCCGGGCGCAGGGAAGAAAGGGGGATTGCAGGCATGTTTATAAATATAAAGACACTTTTGTGAGAAAGGCGGTTCTAATCAACGGTGCTACGCGGCGTCAGGCGAGGCAATGAAACCCTGTGGGCGTATCACCGCCTGTTACCGGTGTTTTATCGTACAAAGCAACGTGGTGCACAGGATAATCGCTCCGCCCGCGATAGTGCGCATGTCCGGTATCTCGTGGAGAATGAGCAGGGCAAGAACAATGCCGTACACCGGTTCGAGGGAAGCCACGACTGATGCGGTGTGCGCGCGGACACGGGTCAGTGAGTGGATAAAGAGCGCATGCGCGAGTGCGGTGCAGAATACCCCAAGGGCAATGATCAGCGCAGTGTCGGCAAGGGTAAGCAGGGGGGGGTGCACGGCAAGGAACGGAAAAAAGCAGAGAAACGCTGTTCCGTTTTGAACAAATGCCAGCGTCTCGGGCCTGATTGTTCGCGAGAAATTACGGTTCATAAGGGCGAGAAGCGCGAAAGTGAACCCGGAAAAGGTGCCCCATAGAACTCCTCTGAAAACCGTATTGCCGAAATCAAACGACGGAATGAGGAGTAGAACGCCTGCCATCACCGCAATCGCGGCCGCACTATCCCGCAGTCTAAGTTTTTCCCTGAAAACGAACGGTTCGAGAAAGGTCACGAATAGGGGAAAGGTTGAAAAGGAGATCAATCCAATGGCCACGGTGGCGATCCGGATCGAATGAAAAAACGACCACCAGTGGACCGCGAGCACCATGCCTGACAGCACAATGGCGGGCGCGGCGCGGCCGCTGACCTGCGGAAGGACCCGGGCATTGCGTTTCAGGACAAAGAGGAACGCACCGAGCGTGAGCGCGGCAAACAAGGTCCTTCCTGCGACAATGATCATCGCCGGAAGGGCGATGAACTTACCGAACAGTCCTGCGCACCCGAAAAGAAGTACGGCACAGTGAAGGTAGAACATTACCCTCCCGTATACTCATTGCCCACCTTGCGCGCGCGCTGCGGTTTATCCAGATTAATGCCGAGCGCAAGCCCTATTTCTAGGAGCAAGTTCCATCCTGCGCACAGGTACACATGGGGATTCATTTCTCCGGCGTCCGGTACGAGAATGGTTGGAAACGGCGTTTCCCTTGGAGCAATGGCAACGACCGTGAGCCCCACCCCTTTGACCAGGACCTCTTCGAATTTTCCCATCTCCTCCTCAATGGGATCGACCACAAAAACGATGTCCTCTTTATCCATTACCTCCTCAATACCGTGGACCGCATAAGTGCCTTCGAGAAAATCGGATTTTTTACGGGTGATTTCATTGGTTTTAAGGGTGAGTTCCTCGGCAACGCCGTCATTATACCCTGCGAAATAGATTGTTCCCGCCTTTGCGGCAGTGGCAATGATCGCAGGATCGATTGGCATGGTGAGCACCCGTTCAACCAAGCGGGAGAGGTCGGGGCAGGAGGGCAGGAACGGTTTTTTCGCGATATGGCGAAGGAGCGATTCGTAGAACAGCGCCTGTTCAACGACGCTTTTCGTGGCAGCGACCGCCTGTTCCCATCCGCAGGAGAGGACGAATGTCCTGCTGCACGACTCCTCGAGCACGGTCCCGTTGTTCGCACTCAGTCCGAAACAGAGACGGTTCCCGGAGTCAGTAAGCTTTTTTGCCAGGAGAACCACCTCTTTTGTCCGTCCTGAATTGGACGCACAGAAAACGGCGCATTTGGAAAGATCATACTGGGAAGCCTGTCTGGATCCGTCGGTGGCCACCTGCAGGTCAAGGCCCCACGCGAGCGATTTGCGTATGGCGTTTTTGGCGGGAAAGATGCGCGAAGAGCCTTCCCCGGTGAGAAAAAGCCTGCCTGCCGATTCAATGCTTTTTGCCTCGTCCGCAGTCGCGGACGGGTCGAACCGGCGCACGACCGCGACCGTGTCCATCATCTCTCTGGCCAGAGCAAACCGGGCGTATTTTTCCTGCGTCAACAGCATGTATGTTCCTCCATGGAAGAATGGTGGTGGAAATCAAGCAGGGAACGGCCACAGCTCTTTCGGACTATCCGCGTTTTTTTATGGTACGGACCATCTGTTTGAACTCCTTGGTTTCTTTCTGCACCTGCTTGACAAAACTGTTCTCCTCGGCCGTGCCGACCGTCGCCAGCATCTCGTCCCTGTTCCTGAAGGTCGCCTGGCGGAACGGATTGTCGTCGTCCTTTTTGCGGGACGCATAGACCCGGTCGCGCACGTACTCCTGGATCGCGACGCCTCTGTCTAGCGCCTGGTGCCATGTTTTCCGGTCAAGGGTCTCGACGCCGTACAGGAGGCAGAGGATCGCAAAGGCATGCCGCTGTTTTTCAAGCGGATACTCGCTCCACAGCTCGTTGTAACGGGCATGAATCGCGTCCCAGGTGGTGATACTCCCGGAGCCGATCTCCGCACGCAACGCGTCAACTTTTTCAGTGGGGATGATCTGGCCGCCGAGGTTGGTCCAGGCCGTGATCCGTTTGCCGCTCAGATGCCTGACCATGGCGTCAAAAGAATCCTCAGGATGCTCGTTGCAGAACGCGACGCAATTCCTTACCGCGTAGTGGCAGAGCATGTCGCGGTAGGCGCCATACCCGTCCGCGACCTTGATGATGACGGTGTTGCGCCTTGATTTTTCCATGCGTTCACCCAGAACAACGAGTGAAGAGGCGCGTTCGGGATCATTCTGTAGGATGTCGGCGCCCATTGCGCGCAGTTCCTCGTCGTTCTTCTCTTCACGCCGGGTACCCGCCTGAAGCAGCGCTGCGTTGGCGGTCCAGACCTCAAGAAGCCGGATCGCCTCAATAATCTCTTCGACCGTATCCGGAGCAAGCGAATCGAATTCAATGTTCTGCGCCTTGTTAATGCGCGTGTCGCGGCTGCGGAATTTCAAGGGGTTGCGTGCAAGCGCATACATGTTGTGCTGCCACCAGTAGGCAGGTATGATCTCGAGACGGTCATTTGTCGTATTGTTGTTGACCAGCGAAAAGGGGATGCGGATGTCCATTTCCGCGGGATAGTCGGCCTTTGCAAGCAGGGTAAACGACACGAACCTGCACGAATGCTTGATGCTGGTACACAGGCCCGGCCAGAAACCCCTGCCCGCCTGTATTTCATTATCGTTTGACCTGCTGTTATGGTTCGACCCTATGGTGGCTCCGGCGGCGATGTTGCTTTGGCCCATCACCACACTCGCGATCAAAAACGAGTTGTTGTGGTGTTGCTCGTGCGCCGGGAAAATAAGGTTGTGCAGCACTTCGCAGCAGGAGATGGTCGAGTTTTCCCCGAGAAACGAGTTGATGAGTCTGCCGCCGTATTTGAGGTTGGAATTGTTCCCTAAAATAAACCTGACCGCTTTGCACCCGTAAAAAATGTGGCACCCGTGCCCCACAATGCCATTGACCAGCTCCACGCCTTCGCCGATCTGCGTCGGTTCCTCGGCAGACGAGTGCAGGGTGACGTTTTTTATCTTGTTCGCACCCTTGATATAGCTGTGGTCGCCGACCAGCACGTCCTTCAGGATCCGGGAGTCCTTGATCACGCACTGCTCTCCCACCACGCCATAGTACCCCCTGCGGGAATCGAACCTTGCCTGCGTGATCTCGGTGAGCCGTTTCTGGAGCCGCCGGTCATCACGGTATTTTGCCCATAAATAGGCATCGGCCGGAATGATGGAGTCAAAGGGAAGGATCTTGCGCCCGCCGGTCTCGTTCATGATCTCGACCCAGACACGCACTTCCTCATTCTCGTCGTCTTTTAGGATGCCGTTGCCGAATTTGGCATGGTCGGTCGTGAGCATCTCGTCAATTGTTGCAAGAACGGTCCGGTTTCCAATGATATAATAGGCAAGGTAGTTCACATTATGGATCGCCGCATCGTCGCCGATATCGCATGAGATGATCCGGCTTTTCGTGATACCGGCCGGAACTTTGAGGTCATGGTGCTGGAGGATGACGTTGCGCAGCGAGCCGATGCGCACCAGGCCGAAAAATTCATTGTCACGCACCAGGTCCGGATCAAACTGGTCCGTGACCAATATGTCGTCCCACGAGTCGACAGAATTGTTGTTGCGGATAAGATCGGCGATCTCACCCGACCTGAGGTGGCGGTAGTCCGCCGCAGGACGTTTTGACTGGCGGTTTCTCAGATAGTACTCGTCCTCTCCCTTTGGCAGATACTGCGCAGCGATGAAATTCCTGCCCAGTGAACCGCGCGGCAGAATCGTTACATTGTCCATTCCATTCTCCTGTTCGTACTGAAGATCCTGGTGGCCGTTCGTTTCACCATATCACCGGCAAATAATAATTGATGCCGGAGGATCAAAACAGCTCAACGCGGTTCCGGCCCTGCTGCTTTGCCCGGTAGAGCGCCTTGTCTGATTTTTTTATGAGCTCGCCGGCTTCCCGTGCATGCGTGTTGAACAGGGCAATGCCGAAGCTCATGGTCACGCGAACGTCGCTTCCCGAAGGGCTTGTAAACGGCATTTTTTGTATTGCCGCGCGTATGCGTTCCGCCGTTTCAATCGCCTGTTCCTCTCCGGTTTTGACGAGGATAAGCGCGAACTCCTCACCGCCGTACCTCGAGGCGGTGTCGATTCCCTGCCGAATGCTGGCGTCAAGCACTCTCGCCACTTCCTTGAGGACCAGGTCCCCGAACTGGTGGCCGTGGGCATCATTGATTTTCTTGAAAAAATCAATGTCACACAGCACCAGGGCGAGCGGGTCGCTGTAGCGAGTCGATCGGGTGATTTCGTCGCCGAGAAGCTGCTGGAACTGCCGGTGGTTGAAAAGGCCGGTGAGCCCGTCATGCGTGGCCATGGTGTTGGCTTTTTCAAGGATCACCATTTTTTCAATGGCGAGCCCGGCAGAGGTGGCGATGCGGATGAGAAGCTCGCGAATGGCCTCTGAAAACGCGTCGCGCCGCAGCGATTCGATCAGGATCATGCCTTTGCAGCTGTCAACACCTATGGGCACGGCGAGGAAAGACGACAATCCCTCGTGGCGCGGCTCCTGTTCAAAGTACCGCACTTCATAACGGTCATAAGCGAAATTGCGCGAAAAGCAGATGTTCTTTCCGTACAGGATGCTGGCAAGGGATTTTTCGCCGAGCAGAAATCGTTTGTTCTGCAACTGGTCAGCGTGCAGGCCGACGCTCCGCTTGATCGTGCCGGTTTCGCCGTCGGCCGAACGCATACTGATGGTCAAACGGTTGCTGGGAAGGGCGAACGGGATCATATCGGCTAGGATGTCGAGGATGGCGTCGATAGATTGATGATGAAAAAATTCCTTCTCGATGGTCGAAACCGCGGCAAGGCGCTGGTGCTCAAGCGCGTGTTCGGTGTGGAGGTAGGCATGGTAGACGCTGTAGCCGATAAGCGACGCCATGCTCTCGAGGAACAGGAGATGCTCACGGGTAAAGGCAGCGTGTTCCGTGCTGTCGACAATGACCATGCCGCGTTGCTCTTCGGCCGCAGTGATCGGCACGCACAGGAGTGACCTGACCCCTGCGTCATGCGCGTAATAGTACAACGTGGTACTGTCATTGGCAATGTCCTGCAGATTAAGGGTCTTGATCCCGTCTTTGAAAAGGCCTCCGACGACGCCGAGCCCCGGTGTTATCACGGCCCCCGGCAC
>JAFGDP010000001.1 GCA_016932075.1 Chitinispirillaceae bacterium
CCATTTTGTGGTCTTTTTGTCAAATTGAAAAAGGCCTGAATTCACTGCAATTAATGCCCGAACGTTCAGTGATTACAGAATTAAGCACTTTTTAAGAGTTCTAATCAAACCAATTTAAAAAAAACTACTAACAAAACGTATTTACGAGAAAGCACCTCAAAACCGGGGGGCATCGCCTTTCTTACGCAAAACAGGGTCGTCCACGCCCTGGCTGACTTCAGCAGATCCATTGCACTGAAACGAGATTATTACGATGCATTGAATAACCGGGGAGTGATCTATGTGTGGCAAAGGGAATATGATAAAGCCATCGCGGATTTTACACAAGCACTCAGAGCCAATCCTGGTTATGCCATGGCATATACGAACAGGGGTATCGCTTATATGGCAGTGGGAGCCGATGATCTGGCTCTTCGCGATTTTGAGAAAGCGATCACATTGGATCCTGCGGATGTCACTGCAATGGAAAGGCTTAATCAGCTTACTCATGGCACTCAAAGGCGCAATTAGCATTCTGTCTGTGCTAAGGGAGGTTGCAGGTAAACATCTTTGTCGATACCATAATCCGCTCATTGCCCTTTCGGCGGGGCAAAGAGAAAAAGAGCAGGTTCGGGTGTTGTCAAAAAAATAATAAAAATACCCTTCAAAACAGCCATTATTGCTGTTTTTGCTACGAAATCGTTGTCATTTTTATTAAAAAAATCCACTTTTTTTGCTTAATTTTGATTATATTATCTAGCACCCTATGATAGACCTGTTCTGCTATACCGATTATTGCGCCTATTTACGTGACTTTTACGAGGAGAACCGTAAAAAACACCCGTTCTTTTCCTACCGTTTTTTCGGGTCCAAGCTTGGCGTGGACGCTGGAAACCTGGTGAAGATCATTCAGGGAAAACGACATCTCTCTTCCGCCGGCGTGAAAAAATTCATCGAGTATGCGAAATTGTCCGGCAGAGAGGCCAAATATTTTGAAACGCTCGTGCTGTTCAAGAAGGCAAAACGCGAGCAGGAGAACAAGGTTCTGTTCGAAAAACTCATGGCAATCCAGCGGATTGATCCCTACCGTCTGGAGCCGATGCAATATGAGTTTTACCGTGAGTGGTACCATACCGCAATACTGGCGCTTCTTCATACGGCGCCCTTCAACGGTGATTACAAGGCGCTGGGAGCGGCAACGCGGCCGGCCATTTCAGCTAAGCAGGCAAAAGAGAGCTGTGAGCTCCTCATGCGGCTTCATCTTATAAGGAAAGAGCGCGACGGCCGGCTGGTGCCGACCAACAATGTGATCACCACGGGCGAACACTGGAAATCGATCGCGATCCGCTCGTTCCAGGAGCAGAGCCTGAAGCTCGCAGCAGAGGCGTTTGACCGTTTCAGGCCGGAGGAACGGGACATTTCAACGGTGACGATTGCCGTGACACGAGAAGATCTGGAGGAAATAAAAAAAATTACCAGCGAGTACCGCCGCACGGTGCTCCAGATAGCGTCGGCCAGCGACAGGGCCGATCGGGTTTATCAATTGAATATTCAATTGTTCCCTCTTTCCGCGCGGACATGATGTCCGGGTAGTGGTGGCAGTATGAAGGTACGGCATTATTCAGCAGCAGCGTGCATGACGGCACTGTGTGCGGCTGCGCTGTTCACCGGATGCGGCGACCTTTCTCTTGCCGAAGGCGGATTCGGCTCGGAGACCACCAACGGCATCGTCATGGGGATTGCGATGCTTCCCGACGGTTCCGCGTCGTCAGGCGCCCGCGTCACCGTGCGCACCGCTGATTTCGTGCGTGAGGATTTCCCCCGCAGCGTGAACAATCATACCCGCGGCGATGTAATCACCGATTCGAGCGGTGCCTTCATGATCGATTCGCTGGATACCGGGAGTTACATCGTTGAAATCAACAATGGCGTTTCTCATGCAGCGATGAGCGAATGCCGCATCGCCTCTGAAACGCCCAAAGTCAATCTTGCTCACCGGATCCTGCTTCCGTATGTCACTATTGTCGGGTGGGTTGATCCGCAGCTCATACCCGGCGAGCAGTATGTCCAGGTGGTCGGCCTCGACCGGCTCGTGCCCGTGGACTCGGCCGGCAGCTTTATCGTAAACGACCTTCCATCCGGAACGCTGCAGATCAGGATCGCGGCAAAGGACACGGTGGTGCATCAGGTGTTTGATAAGGTGAGCGGCCTTCCGGGTGATACCGTGACCATAGCCCCGCCGGGATGGCGCCATTCCCGGAAGGTGTATCTCAATACGACCGCCACGGGGGCCGAGGTGTATGCCGATGTGGTGAAATTCCCGGTGCTGGTGCGTCTTGACACCGGAAATTTCAATTTCGCGGAAGCGCGGCCGGACGGGGGCGACCTTAAATTTACAAGATCAAACAGCATGCCCCTGCCCTTCGAGATCGAGCAATGGGACGGCGACCGGGGCATTGCCGCGGTCTGGGTGCTTGTCGATACCGTATACGGCAATGACAGTTCACACTATTTCATCATGCATTGGGGGAATGAAAACGCGGTGTCCGCGTCGTCGGGCGCAAGTGTATTCGACACGCTCAACGGGCATATCGGAGTGTGGCATCTTGGCGAAACCACTGACGATGCGACCTGGCATGACAACGATGCAACAACCGGCAGCGCGCTTCCTGCCGATGGCATGATCGGTTCCGGCAGGCAGTTCAATGGAACCGACTCGCTTCGGATTGACGGCCTCCTCAATGAACCGCAGACCGTTACACTGAGCGCATGGGCGCGTCTTGACAGCGCAGGCGGCAGCGGGGCGGAAATCGTCACCATCGGCAATGCCTGCCTCCTGCGCATGGAGGACATCCGCACCGAACACGGCGCCATGGGGGCGTTTCATATGGCCGGCGACACGGTTTTTTATAATGTTTATTCGGGTAAATACCTGAAAAAAACCGGATGGCACCATTTTGCGTTCGTGATCGACAGCAGCGCCAGTTCCCAGGCGCTCTATATCGACGGTATTCTGAGCAGCCTTCACAACAGCAAAACGCCGATCAATTACACTGAGACCGGGAAGAACACCTGCATCGGAAAACATGGAAACGGCAAGAACAACTATTATTTCCGTGGGGTGATCGACGAGGTCAGGATCAGCTCGGCGGTCCTGAGCGCGGACCGTGTCAAACTTGAGTTTATGAATCAGAATGAAAACAACGTCTTGGTCGTTCAGAGATGAACGAAGAAGGGGGAAAGACGAGGGGAGAAGTAGGGGAGGAGTAGGGGGATGCAGTAGGGTTGAAGAGTTGATGGGTGAAGGGGGATGTTCCAACCCCCGGATCCCATCAACCCCTTGACCCGGGAAAAGGCAAAATCGCAAAAAATATTATTAAGCGATAAGCGCAGAAGGCATTTTTAACGAGGCCATTCTATTCATAACAAAGGGAGGTAGCAGTATGTGCAAGGTGAAGGGATTTTTATCATTCGGAGTAGGGGGGGTGCTTCTGATCCCGTCTCTCATCGTTGCCCTGGACGACCGGGTCCAGGATCTGCCGGCCATGGGCTGGAACTCATGGAACTATTACCATTGTACGATCAACGAGTCCATAATTCTCAGTCAGGCTGTTGCCATGGCGAAAAAATCCACCACGGCCAACTGGGAAGGCAAGCTTATCAGCATGAAGGACGTAGGATATACATTCATCAACCTCGATGACTGCTGGGAAGGCGCACGGACCAATCGCATCCTCGACTACGATCACTCCAAATTTCCCAAAGGATTTCCATGGCTGTGCGATACAATCAGGGATATGGGATTGATTCCCGGTCTTTACACGAGCGCCGGAACCGGCACCTGCCAGCGCTTCCCTGCCCAGTACGGGTATGACTGGGAGGACGCATTCCAGTATGCCAAATGGGGTTTCCAGTATCTCAAAGAGGACTGGTGCAACGTGCCGTCGCAATATACGAACAAGGAGGGCGCCATCACCCTTTACAGCCGGTGCCGGGATGCGCTCAAAAAAGCGGCCGACTCGGTATATAAACTGAAAATATTCACCCCGGACGAGGGCAAGCCGCGGTATTTCACCTTCAGCCTGTGCAACTGGGGTGCCTACCAGTCCTGGACCTATGGCGAGCCCCTCGGCCACAGCGCCCGCATGTCCGGCGATATCGCGGCCAACTGGAATTCCGTGGTTGGCATAGTCAACCAGTGCATCAGCAACAATTGCGTTATCTACAACCGGAGGGGATTTTACAACGACCCGGATATGCTGGAGGTGGGCAACGGGCTGAACACAACCGAAAACCAGGCCCACTTCGACCTGTGGTGCCAGATGCAGTCCCCGCTTCTCACCGGAAATAATCTGGCGACGATGAACAACTCGGTGTTTACCGTATTGACCAACCGGGAGGTCATAGCGATAAACCAGGATTCCCTTCCTTATGGCGGAAGGCGGGTCCGCCAGGTAAACACGAACCTTGAACTGTGGTACAAACGCTGTCATACGAGGAGCGCGACAGGACAGGTCGTGACCGATTCGACGAAGATGAAAAAATCCATCATTATCTTTAACCGTGCTTCCTCCGCAACCACCTATTCGGTCCGGCGCGCCGATCCTCTTGAGCTCGGAAACACGGCCTTTATCGTCCGCGATCTCTGGCTCCACCGGGTGGTCGATACGCTCGAGACCGGCATGAGCACGTTGCCCGCTTTATCGGTTGCCGCTCACGGCACCACGCATCTCCTGTTCACGCCGTATGATGCCACATCCATTGATGCTGAGATAAGCAGAATCTCCAGCAATCGGCTTGTGGATCTCATCAAAAGCAGGCGCACGGCTGGCGGATTTGAAGTGCTCGTGCCGTTCAGCGGAAACGTATCGGTGTTTGACGTCCAAGGCAAGCTGCTCGCCTCCTTTATCAGCGGAAAGGATGGTCAGTGGTGCTCAGTCCCGGCACCTCATGCCGCGCGCGGAACGTTCATCGTCAAGGCTGCGGTCAAGGACCGTGTTCTCACCAAAGCGGTTGTCCTGGCACGATAGAGTATGTATTTTACACCAGGGTTTTCCCGTTTGGGAAAACCCTGAGCACTTCTTGAAGACCGTTCCGGGAAGGCGGGCAGCGGCGGTCTCCACACACACGGGGGCGGTACCCGTTTCTCTCCGGACGGATCATGGCGATCGACCATGCAACATTCCGTAAAGCATCTGCGCGATAAAAAGGAAACGGTATAGTAACCTTTTTCCTCATGGAAAGAGAGGTTGTCGTATGTCTATTGCAAAAAACAGTGCGGGCGTATCAGCGATTGCGGCCATGATGCTGACGTTTTCCGGTTTTGGCCAGGAAGCAGAGAAGGAGGTCAACATCACCGGGTATTCGTCCTATTCGTTCGGCCAGGTAGTGCAGGGAAATGACAATCAGCCTACAGCCATGACCAATGTCGACCACTATTGGTCGCATGAGGTGTACACAGGGCTGGGGTTTAAAGCCGTTCTCAACGAGAATTTCACCATCAATGCAAGTGTCGAAGGCAAGATGTGGCAACCCTATCCGGCGAACGAAACCCGGTGGTTCAAGCTGCGCAACTATTCGCTCTGGCTCGACCAGGGCAATGCGACGTATGCGTTCGGCGATGTGGAACAACCGTGGCTGTCCATGACCATGGGGTATTTCAAGTACAAATACAATCCAGAGGCGCGAAACCTTGGCGAGCAGATGTTCAGGTCGCTTGCCTATCCCGGCATTATCATCAATTACTTTGATTTTCCGGCAAACCGGCTGCTCGGCTACAAAGCGCATTTTTCCCTGCTCGAAGACAATTTGAAGATTGATGCAATGCTCATAAGCGAATCCGACTGGTATCCGTTCGGCGATTTTTCTCCGGCCCTTGTCGGGAGCTATAAGGTGCTAGGCTTTGTGGAAATCGGCGGCGGCGTCGAACTGGCACGGCTGCTTTCAACGAACAGCAAAAAAACCACGCCGGAAAAACCAGGGAACATGGTAGTAACCGGGATCGACACGACAACGAACATGGTGGTGTTTGACAGCTCTTCGTATTACACCTTCAAGGCGGTTAAGCTCATGGGCCGGGTAACACTCGATCCGAAAGCCTTAGTTGAGGTACCTTTTTTAGGCTCAAACGATGGCAAAATATATGGTGAAATAAATGTGCTTGGCGTTGAAAATCAGCTTTTTTATTATGAGGACATTTCACAGCGCATGCCGATTTCATTTGGCGTTTATGTTCCGACCTTTAAAATTCTTGATGTCCTTGCTTTTGAAGCGGAGTATTACACCTCACCGTTCCAGACTGGGTACAAAGAACTAGTCGAGACCGCAAGCCTTCCGCTTCCCGAAGATGCGAACCGTGCGGCGGACTGGTTTAATGACGATAAGGGCGCATCTTACAAGTATGATGACTGGAAATGGTCGGTATATGCAAAGAAAACCCTTATTCCGGGTTTTACTATAACCGGCCAGATCGCCCGCGATCATATGCGTACGACCTATGCCGACGGGTTGTTGAACTACACCGAGGCGACCGCCCGTCCGGGCCAGTGGTACTGGATCATGAAGCTGGGGTATAACCTGTAGTCGCGTTTCAGCGGCGTAAAGCATTTTTTTCCGATCCCTTTTTCCCTGTTGAAAAAGGGATCATTTTTTCATGTGCATCAGCACCGATGCCGGGAACCCGTTCTGCGGCATCAGCTCCAGCGCTTTTTCATAGGCTGCAATGAGGTTGGCGGTCTCTTCGTCATTCCGCACGCCAGATTCGCGGCGCAGGTAAAAAAAATGGCCGAAAAGCAGGTAGTGCGTTCCCTCACACAACTGTTCGATATCCCGGGTCAGGCCTTCCTGTTTGTCCGCCGGGATATTTCTGACAAAAGGCAGCGGATTTGCCATGCGTCTTTCGATTTCGAGGATCAGACCGGTTTTTGCCGCGTCCTGGGAACTGGCGGCGATGTCATAGAATTCCACGATCGGACGGTCGTCGGTGGTGGCGTCGTTGATGTCCGCAACCATCTGGCGGAGATTGGTTTCGGTCATGGCAAGCTGCGCAATAAATTCAGCGGGCGATGAAAAAGAGCAATAGCCGATCCGTTTCAGGTCGGCCAGGATCCCGGGTCGGCCGAGGAGGCTGTTCACCTTCTGATAATCGACGGTTATCTCCTCCATTGATCCGATCAGGTGCGGGTGGCAGACCGAGGTGCTGGTCTGGGGAAGCTGCCACAGCGATGCGTGGGGATAGACATCAAGGAACGATCTGACCACGATCTTGAAGTCCCTGACCGAACGCATATGCAGCGGCAGCCAGACGCACTGGATGCCGTTTGGCGAGAGACGCTTCCGGCAGTCGGCGAAAAAGTCGCGCGTGTACAGGGCCGCGCTGCCCTGGTTGGTCTGCGGGTGGATGGGGCCGGAGTAGATGATATCGTAGCGCCGGTCGGACATGCGGACGTAGTTCCTGCCGTCCTGGATGATCAGGTTGAGCCGGGAACTGTCGAGCACATGGCGGTTCATATCGGCAAAAAAGCGCCGGGCCGGTTCCGCCACGCCGTCGCAGATCTCCACAACGTCAAGCTGCTTGAGATTGTCGTACAGGAGCATGGAACCAGCGGTCCCGCCGCAGCCGAATGCGATGAGCAGGGCGTTGTGCGCCTGCGGCCGCAGCAGGGACATGAGGTGCGCCGGGTACAGGTGCGAGTGAAGGTCGAACTCGCCGGTCGAAGCCACCTGTACGCCGTCAATGCACATCTCCCTGCCGTAGTAGCTGCTCTGCTTGACCAGAACGCCGCCGGTCGCATGTTCCCTGAAGTACACGAGCCGCTCGTCATCGCGGAGCGGACCGGAGCGCAGCGTTTTTTCCAGAAGCCCGCGGAAATCGGATTTCGACAGAAAAGGAAGTATGAGAAATGCCGCGCAGAGAAATAGTGCCTTGAGTGCGGTCGGGCGTGCGTTCCTCCGGAATTGCGCGGCTGCTACGAGCGCGGCGGCAAGGCCATACAGCCCGGCCATGAGAAGGATCGAGGGGAACAGACCTGCATACGGGATCAGGACAAAGCCCATGCAGAGCGATCCGAGAATCGCTCCGAGGGTGTTGGCGGCGTACGCATTTCCGACCGTACGCGAAGGAGATCCGCTGCGATCAAGCTGTGCCACGAACAGGGGAAAAGCGATTCCCGAAAGCAGCGCGGGAGGGAACATGACAAGTGACGGCACGATAAACCTATGCAGCTCGAACGGATACTGGAGCATGGTAACGGCGCCCGGCCGCCAGGACTGGGGGAGAGCGTTCACGAGGCCGCTTAATACCCCTGAAAGCAGCTGCTGAACCGAACGGTTGAAATCGACGGAAAGGCAGATCGCGTTGGTTGACAGCGCAACACTTGCTCCGAGTGCAATGATGATCCAGAACAGGGCGTCGGTTTTCGCCCGTATAAGCGGTGAGGCGATAAGGCTTCCCAGTCCGATGCCTGCCAGCACGACGGCAAGCATGTGTGCGAAGGCGTAGGAATCCGTGCCAATGACCCAGACCAGGGCCCTCATCCAGGCGATTTCCATGCCGAGCGCGGCGAATCCGGTGATCGCGCAGGCGAAAAGGAGCGCGACCATTGGCCGGCACATTGGCGCCATGGTGGGGAGCGTTACTGTCGGCGCCTGCGCCGTTTGAGCAGAGGGCGTTTTTGCAGAAAGAATCCAGGCCGCCGCACCGGCGAGGATATTGATTGCTGCAGCTACTATCGACGTTCTCGTGATCCCGAGGCTGCCGATTAAAAGAAATCCGGTAAAAAAACAGCCGATAAAAGCGCCGATCGTGTTGATACCGTAAAACAGGGAGGTGGCCCGCTGCGGATGCTTGAACCACGGTGATACGTATCCGATCATCACCGGCAACGAGGCGCCCATGAAGGTGCAGGGTATGAGGATGGTAACAAACGAGAGAATAAATCTGATAAGGGTCAATACGCCGAACGAAGGATCGAATCCGCGGAACACCGCGCCGTAGAACATTTCCATCACGTGAATGGCAAGCGGCATGAGTGCGCCGGCAGCGCCGATGCTCAATTCCAGGATCGCGTATAACCGGAGACCGTTTGTTGCGCCCGCCGCATATCTTCCCGCAGCCCAGCTTCCGAGAGCAAGCCCGGCCATAAAAGCGGCAAGCACGGTACTGGAAGCAAAAACAGTATTCCCAAATACAAGACCGAACAATCGGGCCCATAGAACCTGATACACGAGTCCGCAGGTTCCGGTGAGGAAAAACAGAGCGTATAAAAGCCGGGTACGCAGGGAGATCGCCGTGAATGTTCCCATGGTGCGTACTAATATACCACATAGAAGCATCGGTGGATAATCCATTTTGATGAAAAGCTGGAAGGGGCGTATCAGGGTTCGGGCAGTGCAAATGATTATTTTTATCAGAGAGTCAATGGAATTGAAAAAAGGTGGACGGTGCGTGGAGTATTCATGAAAAGGACGATAATCATTGCCGCGGTTGCAGCGGTGTTTTTTCAGTGCTCGTCCGATGAAAGGCATATCGAGCGTATTTTGCGGGAGTATCACCGTCACCCGGTCAATTCCGGTTGCACGATCAACTACCCGCTCGATGGGACCCTGTTTCCTCCCGAAATCATTTCGCCTGTTCTTCAATGGGATGATTCTGTCGCGGCCCAATGGCTGGTAAGCGTCACGTGCAGGAGCAGACCCGCGTATCGGATACACCGGCTGGTTACGGTCGCCCGATGGCAGCCTGAGGATACGCTGTGGGAGACCATCAAAAACCGTTCCATGAACGATACGGCAACCCTGCTTGTCATCGGCATTGGAGACGCTGCGCCGCATACGATTCTTTCTGCAGCCACCGCGACCTTCGGCACGTCGCCCGACAGCGTGAGCGACCGGATCTTTTACCGCGAGGTCACGCTGCCGTTTGGCGATGCGGTCAAGGATCCTTCTGACATTCGCTGGCGGTGCGGATCTATCGCTCAAAAAAAAGCGCCGGTGGTGCTTGAGAACCTTCTTGTGTGCGGCAACTGCCACTCGTTTTCTGCCAACGGCGGGATTCTGGGTATGGACGTGGATTACGCAAACGACAAAGGATCGTACGCGGTCACGTCCGTTAAAGCCCGCATGACGCTCGATTCAGCGGACATCATCTCATGGAGCGATTATAAAAGGAACGAAAAAGATCCCACGTTCGGCCTGCTGTCGCAGATTTCCCCGGACGGCCGCTACGTGGTGAGCACGGTCAAGGACCGCTCGGTGTTCGTGCCCGTGCCTGATCTCGCCTTTTCCCAGCTTTTTTTCCCTATCAAGGGGATCCTGGTCGTCTATGAACGCGCAACCGGCGCATTCACGCCGCTTGCAGGAGCGAGTGATCCTGCGTTTGTGCAGAGCAATGCGGTCTGGAGTCCTGACCAGCGTCATATCCTTTTCGCACGCAGCGCCGTGCACCGTCTGGCGCTCGACGATAAAAAAAAGATCAGGTTGACACGGGAGGAATGCCATGAGTTCCTCGTCGAAAAAAAGAAATTCCTGTTTGACCTGTATCGCGTTCCGTTTAATAACGGCAGGGGCGGCAGGGCAGAACCGCTGCCCGGAGCCAGCAACAACGGCATGAGCAACTTTTTTCCGCGGTATTCGCCGGACGGCAGATGGATCGTTTTCTGCAAGGCGTCCAGCTACATGCTTCTGCAGCCGGACAGCAGGCTGTATATCATGCCGGCGCGGGGCGGCGACCCAAGGCCCATGCGGTGCAATACCGATCGCATGAACTCCTGGCACTCCTGGTCGTCAAACGGGAGGTGGCTGGTGTTTGCATCAAAGAAGTATTCGCCCTATACGCAGCTGTTTCTCACGCACATAAACGAACAGGGCGAGGATTCGCCGCCGGTGCTGCTTGATTTCCTGACCAGTCCTGACCGCGCCGCGAATATCCCTGAATTCGTGCATGCGCAAGCAGGCGCGATCGATCGGATCGAGCAGCGATTCGTGGACGACCTCTCCTACTGGCGGTCCGGCAAGGCGTTTGAGGAAGCGGGCGATTTCGTGTCTGCGGAAAAGAGGTATGCGACCGCGGTTTCGATGAACCCGCGAAACCGTGACGCGCACATAAGTCTCGGGAACATGCAGGAGCTTCAGGATAAACTTCCCGAAGCGCTGGCACAGTATCGCGCCGCTGCTGTAATCGACTCGCAAAGTGCGCTCGCGCAGATCAATCTCGGAAACCTGTATAAACGGCTGGACCGGTTTGACGAGGCTGTCGCAGCCTACACGAAAGCGCTCGCCCTTGAGCCCCGCAACCGTGACGCACACTTCAATATCGGACACCTGTACGAAGCGCTCGAACGCTTCAATCCGGCGCTTTCGCATCTGCAACGCGTAATAACGTTTGATGCGGACGATATCCGGGGACGCTACCTGCTTGGGCTGACGTACGACAAAATGGGTAATAGCGCCAAAGCGCTTGCCGCGTATAGGGTCGTTGTCAGATCAGAGCCGAACCATGTTGCAGCGCTGCGGATACAAGCGGCCGCAGCTGAAAAAAACGGGCGGTTTAACGAAGCGATCGACCGGTATGCCGTAGCGCTGCAAAAGGAACCGCGCAATCCTATCTGGTACTGCCTTCAGGCAGATCTGCTTGTCCGTCAGGGTAGGAATCAGGAGGCTGCTGCCGGCTATGCAAAGGCCCTCGAGATCCATCCGGTGTATAGTCGTGCGCGGGAGGGGCTTGATAACCTTTCACGGGAATCCGGTGATACTATTAAAAAAGGAAACCGATAGACCACTCAAATTCAACACCTAACGAAAGAACAAAGAGGATTATAGTTTTTTCAATCTGCAATCCCCATTTCTTTTTTTAGAGGAATTTGCCCTGTAATGATTTGGTTTGATTGATCGGGTTGCTCAATGAGTCGCCTTTTTTCCCCGTTTAGACCCCTCCTGGCCCTTCGGACCAGACTTCCCCTATCAGGCAGTGTACAGCGACAAGGTCGCTGGAACGAGAAGACGGATACTTTTCCTCAACCATACTATCATATCTACCGAACCTCTCCAATTTTCCCCTTTACACGGTTCAATAAATCATCAAGCACAGAGTCTTTGGGAAAATATTTTCTCCCCTGATCCAGCAAGGCGACCGCCTCAGGCAATTGACCGGTAATGACGAGTATTTTTCCTGCCTTCTGATAGGCCGTGCGCGCGGGTTTGGTTGACGGGTCCGACTCGATGATTTTGCGATAGAATCCGAGGGCCTCCAGGGGGTCGTACGAGGCATGACCCTTGGACAGATAGAGCAACTGGTAGGTTGGTATGGTTTGTGACAGAAGTCGCGATGCTTCGACATGACCGGGCAGAACGGTGAGCGCTTCTTTATAATACCGCATTGCATCAGCCATGCTGCTGTTCATTGCGGCGGCAATTCCGGCCACGAGCAGTTTTCGTACTTTTCCATTAAGCAGGATGTTGTGTTTAACCTGGGTGACCGCAGTGTCCGGCAATGCCGATAGATCGAGACAGGCAAGCATATTCCCGCAATGGTTCATGAGCTCGAGCAGGTTCATCGCGCCCTGGGGCCGGTGTTCTTTTGCCAGAAGAGGGCTTGAAAACTCGATGATCGGCCGGTCATCGGTATTAAACGGCGCACCGGTGCAAAAAGCCCGTACCTCCCTGTCTGCCATGAGATAATTGCCCGCAAAGAGCAGGGGATCGGCAAGTCCGATCTGCTGCAATTCCTCAACGAGCCGGCCATCGTTAAGGCGTTTTTGCAAAAGTGAAAAATCAATGCGAAGCGGACCTTCGGTCCCCATGCATCCAAGCACTGGAACCGATTCTCCTAAAAGGCCGAACCAGAGGGTCGTGTGAGGAAAGGACGCGTTAAATGACGCCACGATGGTGCGCAGGTCGCTTGTGGAAAACTGACTGAGTGGCAGCCATATGCAGGCCAGGCCGCCGGGCCGCAGCCGCTTGCGCACAAGCGTAAAATAATCGGTGGTAAACAGGTAGGCGGCGCCGGCGCCCATGGGAAAGAGGATGTCGCCGATAATAACATCGTACCGGGTGCCGGTTTCGGCAAGGAAATTTCTGCCGTCATTCACGATAAAGGAAATGTTCCCCTTATTAATGATATCGCCGTTTTCCTCTTTAAAAATCGCAGCCGCCGACAGAACCGCGCCGGAAATCTCGGCGCAGTCAAGCCGCTCAAGCTCATGGCTTGCCGCTCCTCTGAGCGTGATGCCGGTTCCAAGACCGATAACCGCGACCCGCGAGGGATTTGGGTGGAGAAACAGTGGAATATGGCCTAGGCGGCGATGGTCTTCAGACCCGCCCAGGAGCGATGCGTTCTGCACGTAGTTCCGGTTGGTAACGAGGAATTTCTGGTGGAGCGGTCTGGCGTGCATCACGCTTGTCACGCCATGGGCGTCCTCTTTGTAAAACAGCAGGTCGATTGTTGTATCGATGTCGGTACGGGGATTGAAAAAACTTGCCGACATCCGGATCTTGTCCCAGGGTGGCAGCGCAAGGACGAGCAGGGAGACGGTCAGCGCGGTCCCGGCCGCGAGGGCGATACGTGATGCGGCGCGACGGTAGTGCAGCGGTAGAATAAGCAGTCCTGCGCCGCAATTAAGAACCGCAAGCATAAGGATGCTTTGACGCGATCCGATGAGCGAAATGAGCGCAAAGCATACCGTAAGCGACCCGGCAACGGCGCCGAGCGTGTTCACCATGTACATCCTGCCGATATCGGTGGCGAAGTGGCGCGGCCTTCCGGCACAGATGCCCGTGGCAAGCGGCAGGGAGCTGCCGAGCATGAACGTCGGTACCAGCATGATGAGAAAAGCATAGGCGAACTTCATGGCCATGGCGTGCAGTAAAAAATCCTGGCCGAAGAGCGCTCTGAGCCTGGGCATGGAATGGAGGTCTGCGGCAAGAAAGGGAAGGCGCTGGATTAGGTATATGAAGGCGATGGCAGAGATGCCCGCGCCAAGCTGGGCAAGTCCAAGCAGTAAAAGCGAGCGGCGCGGGTTTTTTGCAATGGCGCCGAAAAAAACACTGCCAAAAGCAAGTCCGGTAAGAAATGCCGTCAATACGATCGCGAAATCGTACACCGAATCGAGAAAGAAAAAGGTCAGTATTTTTGTCCAGAGCACCTCATACGCAAGACTGCAGAAGCCGGAAATGCCGACCACCAAAAGCACCAGTCGTATCACATAAAGGGGAACCGCGTTGTTATCGCTGTGAATGGACTGTTCTCTCTTCTCTGCGGCCTGAGGTATGGATTGCGGCATGACCGGTTTTTTCAGCCCGACAATAACAGCTGCGCCAGCGACCAGAAGGTCGGTCACGGCAGCGCAGAAAATGGTTGCATTCACGCCGAGATGCCTCACGAGATAAAAACCGGCGACGAAACAACCAAGCGCGCCGCCAATGGTATTCATAAAACAGAGCATTCCGATATCGCGCTGCCGGTGTGAGGAACCAGCGGTGAATGCTTTTGCCATCACGGGAAAGGTGGCGCCCATGAGGAGTGTCGGAACAATGAGTGCAATGCTTGCCTGTGTGAACTGCAGCCCGGATCGAGCGAAACCGGTACAATCGATGGCGCTGAAGATAGCCGTATTGATTACCGATAATCCCTGAAAAGTAAGCGGCGAACACAGGCCGAAAACACCGATGCCTGCTGCAAGGAAGGCAAAAAGCATGGCCGGCCGTTCTGCAGCGTCGGCCATTTTCCCTATCAAACGGCTGCCGAGTGCAAGCCCGAGCATGAACGAGGCGGTAATGAGGGTTATCGCGAAAACAGTACCCCCGAGCATTAGGGAGAGTTTCCGCATCCAGGCAATCTCATAAATCAGAGCGGCTGCTCCTGAAAGGAAATAGAGGAGGAGCAGTATCGGTTGAGCCCTGTAATCTACCCCGCGAGACATCGCTCAGGTCTCAAGTAATGGTGGGCCATGTTTTGAAAAATACGTTGGGCAACCGGCAGGAAAAAGAAGGGATTATTCGCAGGGAAAAAGCTTTCATGCTGCGGCGACGAAGGCCTTGACCTGTGATTCCAAATGGCTTTGCAAAAACCGGAGCGCATTCCTGCGGATCGTGCGGGGATTGAACGAAGCGGCAAAACACATTTTTATACTATTGTTTCAGAAATTTCTTATGTTTATTACTACTTCGCGACAGTCTGTTCCATGGAGGTGGCCCATTTCTCGACAGTGTCGGATTCCCGTGTGGCTAGCTGCATTGTTGTTCACGGCAGTAACCGGTTGTCTTACAGGTCCCGCACTTATGGAACCAGTCGATACCAGGCATGTCATCGAACTCGATACGCTCAACTTCAACCGGCTGGTGCTCGATCCAGGCAGGATCGCCATGGTCGATTTTTACTCGCCGGGTTGCCATCTTTGCATCACCAGCATGTGGATGACCGACAGCATGGCACAACGGTTCGGCGACAGGGCGTTGATAGGCAAGGTGGACGTCGAGCGGAACGACACGCTGTGGAAACAGCACCAGGTCAATGAACTGCCGATGTTCATCTTTTTCAAAAACGGCGTCGAGGTCGCGCGACGGCTGCTGTGGGAGATAGAGACCGAAGGCGCGGGTATCGATACGCTGTGTTTTCTCATGACCGAAATACTTGCCGGACGCGAGGTCGCCTCGTTCCCGGAGTTGTCCGCACGCGCGGAGGGCAGGTAACCACATTCCGCCTGCATTCAGCAATTTGGAATTGAATCACATTTGCCGCGCAAGCTCCTGCAGTTTGGCGATTCTTTTTTCCATGGGCGGGTGGGTGGAAAACAGGGACAGCAATGCCTGACCGCGGAACGGATTGACGATAAAGAGCGACGCCGCGGCCGGATTGCCGCCGACAAGCGGCTTTTGGCGCGCCGACGTTTCGAGCCTTTCGAGCGCGCCTGCGAGCGCGAGCGGCCTGCCGCACAGCCTGCCGCCGCTCTCGTCGGCCGCGTATTCGCGCGAGCGCGAGATGGCCATCTGGATGAGCAGGGCCGCTAGGGGTGCGATGAACGCCATGGCAAGCGAACCGATCAGTCCGCCCCGGTCGTCGCTGCCGCGGCCGCCGAGAATGGCGCCCCATTTTATGATGGTGGCAAGATACGCAATGGCGCCCGCAATGGTGGCGGCAATGGTCGCGGTCAGGGTGTCGCGGTTCTGTACATGGGCCAGTTCGTGCGCCATTACCCCTTCGAGCTCTTCTTCGCTGAGAATATTCATAATACCCCGCGTCGCGGCGACCGAAGCGTGTTTGGGGCTGCGTCCGGTGGCAAACGCGTTCGGGGCGTCGGTCGGGATGATGTACACCTTAGGCATGGGCATGGCGGCTTTTTCAGAGAGCCGTTTGACGATCCGGTACAAGACCGGAGCGTCCTGCTCGCCCGCCGGCTGTGCGCGGTACATGGCAAGGACGATCTTGTCTGAAAACCAGTAGGCGCCGACGTTCATGAGACCGGCAATAATGAGCGCGATGGTCATGCCGTTCTGCCCTGCGGCGATGTTGCCGAACAGCAGGAGAAGCCCGGTAAGCGCACCAAGAAGAACAGCGGTTTTCATGAAATTCATTGAGTGGTCCTTTCGTTTGAACCAACAGTAGAAAATACTATTCACCTGATCGTTGTATCCATACTACGATTGCTGTCAGGTTGTTATTGAATCGTCGATCCCGGTGAAATGTCCGACAGAACCTTACTTTAAGTTATATTAACGACATAGGTATACCACCGCCTTCAAACCGCAGACCTGTTCATGAAAAAAAACGATTTTTGTCCGGAGCTCAGGGAATCCTACGATATCGTCATTATCGGCGCAGGGCCTGCGGGACTCAATGCCGCCCGGCAGGCGGCGGACGCATCCGGAAGCGCTTCCATTCTGCTGATTGACAAAATCGTACCGTGGGAACGGCCTATCCAGTGCGCCGAAGGCGTGGGCAGGCTGGGACTTGAGGAGTCGCTCGGCACCATACCGCACGCATGGATCAGGCAGGTCATCAGCAGGGCCTGTTTTCATGCCCCGGACGGCGGCACGGTCACCTATACCGATGAAAGCAAAGGGTATATCATCAACAGGGCGCTCATGCAGAAGGACCTGGCATCCGAGCTGGCGGGAAGCGGCGTTGCCTGCTGCTTTCACCGGAACGCGGAACGGATCGGCCCGCTCAGGCAATCGTTTCGCGAGGTCGCGCTTGACAACGGTGCCGTGGTGCGCGGCAGGGTGGTCATTGATGCCTCAGGGCCGGTTGCCGGCCTTGGCAAGCACGAACGGATCGCCTGCAAGCCTCCTGACCTTGAACCCGCCTATTTTATCCTGGCTGATGACATCGATTTGCCGGACGACACGGTCCATATCTATATGGCCCGCGCCCTTGCGCCGGGGGGCTATGCGTGGGTGTTCCCACGCGGCAAAGGCGCGGCGAACATCGGCATTGTGGTGGGCAGCGCATTCAAAGGCAGGGTGAATATCCGCGGGCTGCTCGACGCGTTCCTTGCGCGCCATTTCCCGTCCATTACCATTGTCAAGCGGTTCGCCGGCGCGATACCGTGCGGCGGAGGCAGGCGCGCTTTGCCGATCGCGCTGCCGGGGTTCATCAAAACCGGTGACGCGGCAAGCACGGTCAATCCGGTGTCGCGCGCAGGCATATCCGAAGCGCTGCTCTGCGGAAAGCTGGCCGGCGAGCATGCCCTGCTTATGCTCAAGGCGGAAAACGAGCAGGAGGCGCGGCGGATCGGGAGCGCATATGAGCGGGCCTGGCGCAGGAAACGGGGGGAACGGCATGAAAAACTTGCACGGGCAAAGAATTCAATGCTCAAGGTGCCTGACGCCGACTATAACCGGGCGGCGAGCGCGCTCTCCGCAATACCCCGCACAGAACTCACCATGTCAACAATTTTCCGGACCGCGCTGGGCAGGTTCCCGCGCATCGTATGGGCGATGAGACACCTGATGTAATCACAGAATGCGGATGGCAGATTGCAGAGTGAAAACAGCAAGATTTTTGCGTCTGTGAAAAACGCTTTTTAATCCTCAATCATTTTCTCATAAAACTTGACAAAGTCGATGCGCTTGGGATTGTCCGCCGGAAGCTCCATGAGTTCCATGGCTGCCTGAGGATGGCGGTTGAGCATGCCCGCGATCATGTACGGAATGTTGTACCCCCACGGGATGGTCTTCTGCAGGGGAAGTATCTCGGTGCCGATGACCTGCAGGAGGGGCCGGATGTCGAATTTGGGATTTTTCAGGAAACCGATGAGCAGCTCGATCGGGCAGTTGCCGGCTGCGCGGCCAAGACCGTAGAGCGTGCCGTCAAGATAGTTGGCGTTCTTGATGATGCCCTCGATGGTATTGGCAAAGGCGAGCTGCTGCTGGTTGTGAAAATGCACGCCGATTTCCTTGGTCTTGAGGTAGCGCTGGAATTTGTGGACCAGATAGTCGACGTCCTCGCTGTACAAGGTGCCGAAGGAATCAACGATATAGCAGGCGACCACGGCTGTCTCCTCCTCGATCTGCTGGACCGCTTCGTCAAGCTCCCGGTCGCGCTCGTGCGATATGGCCATGATGTTGATCGTGGCTTCATACCCGAGGTCAGTGGCATTGTTCGCCAGCTTGATTGCCTTGTCGATGTCTTTGACGTACGTGGCCACGCGCACCATGTCCACCACGCTCTGCTCCTTGGGCCGCATGTCCTCGGCAAACGCCTTGTGCGCATCCTGCATGATGGCGAGCTTGGTTGTTGTCTCGACGCCGTCCACGAGCCGTTTGAGCAGATCGTCGTCGCAGAAACGCCAGGCGCCGTACTTGTCCGGAGAAAACATGGTTTTGCTGTTGCGGTAACCGATCTCGACAATATCCACGCCCGAGGAGCATACCGCCCCGTATATTGAGCGGACCGTTTCAAAGTTGAAGTAGGAATTGTTCATCAGGCCGCCGTCGCGTATGGTGCAGTCGATCACCTTGATTTGCGGTCGGTACATGCGTTTATGCTCCTTTTTGGTGGTATCGAATTCAAAGGTTTCATCGCCAATATCGCCATACCAGTCATCCTGCCGGTCTGCCGGCGTGGCGTTGCCCGGATCTTTCATCGGTATACGGTCCCTCCAGTCCATTACGACCGGATTTAAGCCTTTCATTAACGATCCTTAAAAGGGCAGGGTAGTAAAAATATATTGTTACCCGGAGTTTCCACCCATATCCTTTTCCAGATGATGGCTGAACCGTGGAAAAAAAACGCTCGATACCGATTCCGAAGCCGATACCGACCGTGAAAGGTCTGGGGCACTAGGATGTAAATTCATGGTGGCAAATTGAGAGGTATACCGGGATAGGGCATATTGTTTTTATAGTAGCGGCAACAGCTTGGCCGTGGTATAATAGTAACCATGACCAGCACTGCCATTATCCATGAATGGCTTGTAACCATTGCGGGCGCAGAGTCAGTGCTCCAGTCAATATATAAACTGTATCCCGGCACGATCTATACCCTGTTCCACGATCCTGACGCGCTCAAGCAGTCGCAGTGGGAACACCTTCAGGTCACCACGTCGCTTCTCCAGCATTTCCCGCTGGCGCGCAAGCACCACCGTCTTTTCCTGCCGCTGTTTCCCATGGCCGTGGAACAATTTGATTTGCGAAGGCACAAGCTCATCATCTCGTCATCCTATGCCGTGGCCAAGGGCGTGCTCAATTCGTCAGACCAGCTTCATATCTGCTACTGCCACTCTCCCATGCGGTATGTATGGGACCTAACCTTTGAGTATCTTGAGGCAGAGGGGCTCAAGCGCGGCGTGAAAAGTTTTATCGTGCGCCTCCTGCTCCACTACATCAGGATGTGGGACATGGTCTCCTCCAACCGGGTGAACGAGTTCATTGCAAATTCCCACTACATAGCGAACCGGATCAAAAAGTGTTATAACCGTGACGCGAAGGTCATTTATCCGCCCGTGGATGTGGACCAGTTTTACGTGAGCGAGAAAAAGGACAGCTATTTCATCACCCTGTCACGGCTGGTCGGGTACAAAAGGATCGACATCATTATCAACGCGTTCAACGAGCTCAAGCTGCCGCTCGTTGTCGTTGGTGACGGCCCGGCAATGAAAAAGCTGAAAAGCATTGCAGGGCCGACCATTACCTTCGCGGGCCATCAGGAGAGTGAAGCGGTGCAGAAGCTGCTGTCGAACGCGCGCGCATTCGTGTTTTCCGCGGAAGAGGATTTCGGCATCGTGAACGTGGAAGCGCAGGCCTCGGGCCTGCCGGTCATCGCGTTCGGCCGCGGGGGCGCGCTCGAGACCGTGATCGAGGGGAAAACCGGTCTCTTTTTCTACAAACAGGACACCGCATGCCTGATCGAAAAAGTAAAGGAGTTCCTGCAAAAAGAGGAGCGCTTTGATCCGCACGAGATCAGGAAAAACGCCGAGCAGTTTCCCCGGTCCAGGTTTGAAACAGAGTTCAAGGCGTTTGTTGACGAGGCCTGGGAGCGGTTTCCCTATAAATAATGTTTTCGTATTTATATCATTGGAATATGCAGGTGGTTTTCGCGTCAGGGGCGACAGAGGGTAACGGCTGAATGGAATGAAGCCGTTAGTCTGGGCTTGCTCAGGCACGAACGTGCCGCAAGGAAGCCCAGACCGACTGGAAGGAGCGTGTTGCCAGTGGCAACGTATTTAAGCCCGGCGGAGAAGCGGTGCTGACCTGCCTGCATAGGCAGGTCAGCAGGCGCCCGTATTTTTATATATCATATGTATTGGTGAATTATTTATTAGTAAAATCCCCGGTACGCAGATAATTTCCCCTTCCCGTGGGCCAGTCGCTGACCGTGGCATGTGCCGAGGCACAGTCCCAGATCTGTACCCCGCCCAGACCGTTTCCCAGTACGTCTTTGAGAGAGATGATGATTTCAAGCACGCCGTCATCGTCAATATCGTCAATGGTCGGCGCTGCCATGCTTCCCCTGCCCTGGATCGGCACGCGGTGAAGGAGCGTGCCGCTGCCGCTGAGAATAAACAGGTTGGAACGGTTTTGCTGCGTCGAATAGGTGGTAAACACGATCTCGGGAATATTGTCATTGTCAAGGTCGGCAGCGGCCGCTTCCCCGGCACCGATAAACGGCTCTCCGGCCGCGTTGAACTGCACCTTCCACAGCTCGTTCCCGGTATGGTCATAACAGCGCATCCAGCCGTCGTAGGACGGCACAATGATCTTGACCGTGCCGGTGCCCAGACGCGTGAGGCATGGTGACGGCGCCACCTGCACGATGTTGTTCTCATACCCGGTATAGAGCGGCATGCCCGTGGTATGGGGCGTTTCAAATCCCGGCACGCGCGTCATGTCGGGGTTGAGCGCCCACAGGCTGTTGCCGCGGTTTTTATACTCGCCCGCCTTTTCGTGGTCGGAGAAAAGGACGATTTCAGGCAGCCCGTCATTGTCCAGGTCCGCGAATACCGGCGGCGA
>JAFGDP010000038.1 GCA_016932075.1 Chitinispirillaceae bacterium
ACCGGCTCGCCCTGTTCGAAGCGTGCGGCATTGACGCAGTTACGGTCCACCCCCGGTTCAACCACGAAAAACTCAAGCGGTCGGCCCGGTGGGAGATTTTTCCCTGGATTGCCGCGCATACCAGGCTTCCGCTCATAGCAAACGGCGACATCACGCGGCCCGACGAACGCACCCGGTCGCTCTTGGGTCCGGGACGCTGCGCCGGGCTCATGATCGGCAGGATGGCGGTTGTCAAGCCATGGATCTTCAGGGAATTCTGCGGCCAGTCCGTTACCGTCGATTACCTCAACGTCTGGACCCGGCTGTTCGACTACACCTGCGAGGATTTCCCTCCCGAAAAGGCGATCGGCCGCATCAAGGAGTTCACCGCCTACTACGCCCGGAACTTCCTGTTCAGCCATGAGCTGTACAGGGCCGCGCAGGGCGCCGGCGACCTGAACACCATCAAATCGCGCACAACCGCTTTTCTCTCCTCAGATCCCGAACTCTCCAGAGAGCCGTCGGTCATGGGAATCTAATACAATTGCGGATTGCGGATTGAAAAAAAGAATTTCAATCCAATATAATGACCTATGTTCCGTCAGACATTCCGGTCACAAGGATTTATTCCTGCTCCGACGCCCTCACCACCTGCGAATAATTTATTTTATCGGCGAGGACCCACTTCATGAGAATCCTATCCGGCATTAAACCATCCGGCACCCTGCACGTCGGCAACTACCTGGGTATGATTAAGCCCATGGTCGAGTCGCAGGCGCGCGGGGAACTGTTCTGCTTTCTGGCGAACCTGCACAGCCTGACCACGCTGTTTGACGCAAGGCAAATGGCGGAGTATACGAACGACGCAATCGTCGACCTGCTCGCGCTCGGCATTGATCCCGACAAATCCGTGTTCTGGGTCCAGTCCGACGTGCCTGAAGTGACCGAGCTCACCTGGTACCTGAACAACGTGACCGCTGTCGGCCTTCTTGAGCGGTGCCACGCGTACAAGGACGCGGTGGCACGGAACATTCCGGCAAACGCCGGCCTGTTCTCCTACCCGGTGCTCATGGCGGCCGACATCCTGCTCTATCAGTCCGACCGCGTACCGGTCGGCAAAGACCAGAAACAGCACGTCGAGGTCACGCGCGACATTGCCGAGCGCTTCAACAGCACCTACGGCCGGGCCTTCACCCTGCCCGAGCCTGAAATCACCGAGGACCTGGCCGTGATCCCGGGCATTGACGGACAGAAAATGTCCAAATCATACAACAACGTGATCGAGATCTTCGGCCAGGAAAAAGCGCTCAAGAAAAAAATCATGGGCATCGTGACCGACCCGACCCCAGTCGAAGCGCCCAAAGACCCGGACAAGAGCATCATCTACTCCCTGTACCGTCTCTTTGCATCGCCGGAACAAGCGCAGGATTTGGCCAACCGTTTCCGCGCTGGCGGGCTCGGGTACGGCAACGCTAAACTGGAGCTGTTCGGCCTGCTCTGGGACTATTTCAAACCGTACCGGGAAAAACGGGAGCGGATCATGAACAACAGGGACATTATTGACGAGGTCAGGAAAAAAGGCGCGCACAAGGCGCGGGTGATTGCCATGGAGACGCTAAAGAAGGTAAGGGAGCTGGTGGGGGTGAGGTGAAAGTGTCGCGCGTCATTCACGCGGCATGCGACATCGCTACCGCTTCTGCGTTCGTGGTTGTTCCAGCTTTTTTATTCCGATATCAAGAATCCCTTCCGTTTTCGCCGACAGGTTGAAGACCGCCTCGGGTCCGTCATCCCTGTTCAACAGCCACAGGCGGTACCGTCCGGACGTGGGGCAGATGACCTGGAAAGAGCCGTCTTTACGGGTGAATGTCCGTATCGGGAGCGCCATCGTGTCGGAGAGCGATGCGACCGAAATCGACGTATATCCCATGGGCTCGTCCCCCGAGCTTACCAGTCTGCCCATGACAAAAAACGATTTTCCCAGGAGCGCCGCCCTCGAAGTTTTCCGTTCAAAAAGGGCGGTCTTTTCGGCGACCGTGTCTTTTAGCGGCGATACCGATCCGGTTCGGCCGGCGGTATCGGCAATGCCGAGCTCGCCAAGATGGTAGAAGTACCCTCTTTTTTCCGGCGGTATGACCATGGTCGTGCTTGAAAAACGAACGGGGCCGCCGGGACCGGCCATGGCCACAATGATTTTATAACGGCCCGGTTGCGGGCAGATCACCTGAAATTGTCCACTGCTGTCGGTAAAGGTGTTCACCCAGGGGGTTTTTATATCGTCAAGCGCAATCGCCGCCATGAAGGAGCATGCGACGGGCACCCCCTCCCGAGCAATGGTACCCATCACATAGGTCGATGCGTCGCCGAAATCAATAGGCCGGTCTTCACTTGCGACCGGCGTGGTGTCCAGAGGTGCGCCTGTGCTGTCGGCAGCTCTTGACTTTGATGGTAGCGTATCGAGGGGCTTCTTCATTGTTTTGATCGATGCGACCTGTTTTGCTGTCGATTGTGGTCCAGGACTCGCGGCGGTCATCCTTATTGTGGTGAATTGGATGGTGCCTGCATGGTGAACCCCGTTTGTCGGTTTCGGAATAACAATCGTTACCGTGTCTCCTTTTAACGGGGGCAAAGGGGTGATGCCATAGGTAAAGGACTCGGAACCGAGGAACTGGAACCGTCCGGCGCTGTTGGTAAAGGTATTGACGGTGGGCGCATTTTTGTCGCTCCTGCACATAACGGTTATTGCTTTGTATACAAACGGCTTGCCGTCATTGCCAAGGAGTGTGCCAATGACCACAGCATTTTTTTCGGACCCGACCTTAATCAGAAACCCGCTTTTGTATTGAGGAAAGAGAATTGGATTCAGGTTTTCCCTGCCGGTGCCCAGGGGACTGTTTTGCGGCTGGAGCTCCAATCGTTTTAACTGGTAAGGCGAGTAGAGCGGCAGCACCGCAGGCCCGAACATGGTGCCGGTGGCGTCATATCCCCGTTCGGTCGGGTTTACGACAATTCTGGCGCGGTTGAGGTTTTTAGTGCCTTTGACAATTGCAAATCCGTTGTACACCGGCCGTGAAAGAGAGACCGTATTGCCGGCATAAACCAATGCGGTCTTGAGGCTCACGTTGGTCTGGTGATACAGGTATTTGTGACGGGATGCCGAATCCTGGGGTTCGTACATGAGCTGTCCGGTTTCAATGCTTCCGCAGTTACCGGCATATCCCAGTCGGGCGCTGTAATCGTTGATATAGGGACCGACCTGGGCATTGGTTGAGGCGATTATTTTTTCCGGCCGCGGCTCATCATTGTCATAGTTCCATTGGAACCCGGTATTAAAGTCCCACAACGGCTCATTGGCGCTGGTCGTGCCGGAATCGTATCGTATCATGTCCGGTCGGTGTTTTTTTATCTCCTCACTGACACTAATGTCATTTGATCCTGCACGGAACGCCCAATGAACGCCTAACATGATTGCCGGGTTGGGCTCATACCCCCTGTCGCCTGAGGAGTACAGGAAGGTCAGATTGGTGCTGAGTCTTCGTATCCAGTTTTTATGAAACCGCATTGAGAAACCGATATAATTTGTCGTATCACGGCGGATATGGTATCTGCCGCCGAAGTTGATAGTCAGGCGGTCGACAAGCGGGATGCTGAGATCCGAGGAGAATTTCCACTCCTCGATGTAACGGATCAGTTTGTCCTGCTGGTATCGTGCATAGTTTTTTCCCATATACTCTACCTGGGTCTTGCATACCAGCGGGGTATTAAGGGCAAAAATACCGGTACGTTTTTTAACGGCGTTTTTATACGATACCTTCGACTGGTAGGTATAGCCGAACCGGCCGGCAAAGTCGATCCCGGTTTCATCAATCAAGACGGCGGCGGTATTCAGCTCCAGCTTTCCAAGCGGGGTGGCACAGAGTCCGCCCATGCCCATCATACCCATGCGCAGCGCCGGTTTTTCGGTTGCCTCTTTCAGGAACGCCTGTGACGAGGCATCGCAGGTCAGCCAGTTGGTAACGCCCCGGCGGTATGCAAGCGAGAGGCAGGGTTTGTCTTCAAAATAGGTGTACTGGTCGCCAATGACACGATTGATAAAGCCGGCCATGAGGGAGTATTTCGATTTTCCCGCGCCCAGAAGGGATGCCTGGTGGAGAAATGAAAAGTGCACGGTATCGTTCCGGCCCGAATAATCCCGTATCAGAAGCTTGATCCGGTTGTATCCGTTTGAAAAGGGGAACCCGCGGATATCGTGGGTGCCTGCTTCCAGGTGCATCCGTTTTACCATGATATCGTCGACCCAGACCTCCACCTCGGCGGGTTCGGTCAGCTGGAACTCGTATTCACCGACCGGATAGGTCAGTATATGGGGTTGCAGGGAGTAATCTTTGGAGATGCTGACGCCGCCCAGGCGTACGTTTGATTGGTAATTGCCGAACGGGGCGAACCGGATATCGCCGGCGGAAAACCGCAGCAGGTTTTTAGGGCGGTCGTACACCAGGCGCACGTCACGGCGCTGCAGGGAAGGATCCTCATCTTCCTGATAATAGGTCATTCCTTCCAGGACCGTATTGAAAGCAGTTACCGCTCCGTCAATGTTGCAGTAAACAGGCTGGCGGAACTCTTTATTCATGGCTGCCGTCAGCGCCGAATCACCCGGTGAAATGTTGTCGGTCAGTATCTGACGGTATTTCAACTCCTGATTGGCGTGGACATTCAGGTAGGCGGAGAGAAAAGCAGGGGAAATTGACTTTACGGAATAAGGATTTTCACGCATGCCGCCGGATAGATGATGGGTTATTTTCAGCAGGGCGAACGAGGGGACGGTGATACGTACCTGAAAAACACTTTGGTCGAAAACAGTCGACAGACCTATGCCGGTAAGAGCGCTTTTCGTTATTCTGCCCTCCTTGCCAGCCTGGTCCCTGATTTTCTGGACCAATTCCGGCACAGCGATTTTTGCTGTTCTGGAAATAAGCAGTTCGACGGGAAGGGAAAAATCCTGGCGGTCATCGGAAAAGACGATATCAATCGGACCGACGGTTTCATTATTAATGATAAGGGATGCATCCATCTGTTTGGGTAACTGGGGTGGAGCGATATTGAAAAATTCCCGATACAGGTCGTCACGCGTTTTATTCTTAAACGTTTTTTCCATGAACTGGATGCTGGTGTCGATCGACGTTATTGTATCGGAAGGTACCTCGGTTGCAGGCACGGTGACGGAATCCTCAGTTGTTGTCTGTGCGTGGAGAGGAGAGAATCCGCCGGCTGCTGTAATAAGCAGCAGGCAGGAAAGACAATTCAAGGAAAAGGGAATTAATGATTTCACAAAGATGCCGCCTGGTTGGCCATGAATAAAGCGGTTATTCGAATTCCACCGTTACCCGGACCGGTCCTACGGCGACCCGGGGCGGCCAGGTAAGGTCAAGCCTCCGTTTATAACCGGGGAACAGGCTTTGTTTTATCTGCTGCGAAACCAGTTTCGGTGTATAACTAACACTGCTTTTGGGGATGATTTTTCCATCTTTATCAATTTGCGATACCCGTAGTTTCATGCCCTTCATCGTCTGCCTGCCTGTGCCCTCGTTACGGATAAGGAGGATCAGCCGGTTTTTTCCCTCTTTGTCCTTTCCTGCAAGGGCAGAATCGACGACAATACGGGGTTTCGCTCCAGGAGGAATCACGACGATGGCGCCCTCATAGCGTACCAGTATATGGATCCTTCCCTCTGGTTTCGTCCGCTCCGCGTCTTCATCCCCGAGCTTGACCGGCGCCTGTTTGGCGATCAGGCCGTAGGCGGTCTCCTTTTCCGGAATTGCATCACCAACCCACTTGATCTGGACACGCTGGTTTTCACCGGGCATCAGCACGATCTGCGAAGGGTACACGACAAAATTTTTATCTGAGCCGTCATCCCGGTAAGAAACCTTGGTCCCGTTCATATCAACATCGCGCGCCTTGACCGTGAGCTCGATGGCCATGGGTATTTTGGCGTCACCCTTTTCGGATTTGATTACCACTTCTGCGCTGGTGATATTTTTGGAAAAATCAAGTGTCGAGACAAGCGGTGTCATGGAATATCCAGCATGCGTCTGCTGAAACAGAAGAAAGGAAACAATAGCAAAGGCGGCGGTGCCTGTTTTTAAGGATTGTGCGAACATATGCGTATTCTCCTTGGACAAGTTACATGAATGCGGTCTTTAGAGACCTGGCGTTATAACGATCGTTATGGTTTCCGAATAAAATCCCGCCAGTTTTCCTGCGGGATTGTCCCAGTTCGCCCTGAGTTCAACGATATAGTTTATCGTTTCCGTGGTCTGTGCCGCTCCCGGGTCCCAGGTGTATTCATCCCCTCCGGAAAGGTTATGCAGAATATCGATATCATTCGGCGCCGTAAGCCCCGTTCCCAGGGTCCCGCTTACCTCGTCAAGGACAAGAGCGGTCATGGGGATCTCCTGTACAGCGCCGGATTTAAACGAACAGCCGTTGGTGAATTTGAAGAACACGTCAAATCCAGTGACGTGATTGTTGTTGATGATCATGATCGCAATGCGTTCATCATTAGCGCTTCTCGAAAAATCAAGGCCTACAATACCCTGAGACTGGATACTGTTTATCGGAGGATCCGGAGGCGAGAGCGCAGGTGCCGGAGCGGCTGCCAAAAAAAGAGCGACACCTCCGCATAGTATCAGCGTTTTTCTTTGCATAGGTAACGATCCGGACGACAGCGAAAAAGTCCTACGATACGGCTATTTCCATAATTATAATAATTATATAGAGATAGGAGTGAAACGGCAAGGAATAGAAAAAAAAGAGGGCTTGACGCCCTCTTTTTTTCACCATTTCGAAAGGGATTGCTTAGAGAATCGTGGCAACGATGCCGAACTCTATCTGTTCGGTATATAAACCGGCCAGCAAGAGGTTGGAATTGACCCAGGAAGCCTTCATCTGAATCAGGTAGTTCAGGGTCGCATCGGTCTGGTCGGTCGGATTCCACACCACATCACCGATCTGGGCCTGGGCAAGAATATTACCGGCTGTCTGATCGACGCCGTCCCATACCGTGGCAGGATCCAGTATTTCAACATCCGTTCCGAGATGCGATCCTGCCGGCTGCACGCCAGGTTCTATTGTCAAGGTGGTCATGGGGATCGCTTCGAGTGCGGTTTTCTGGAACTCCGCGCTGTTGGTAAATGTCCACGTTACATCAAAACTGTTCGAGTTGTTGTTGATGATGAATTTCGCGATATCGACATCGTTTCCATCACTGGAAAAGTCAAGGGTTATCACACCGATACCGACGATGTTGTTCACGAGGGGAATATCTCCACCCGCCAGGATCTGGCCCGCCATCGAGCTCCCCGCAAAAACGGCAACCATTGCAACTGCTACAAATAGCTTTTTCATTTTCTTTCTCCTTTTTTTTGTGACATTGACAGTTTTTCCCTGACGCACAAATCACGCGTTTAGTGTTTCGATACATACCTCCTTGTTGTTGTCCCAAGGAAAAAGATGGTGAATGGGTATAAAAAAATTTACTGATTTATCGTTTGCTTATACGCTTAAATTATACCGCAACCGGGAATCCGTGTCAAGAGAAAAAAAACGAATCGAAGCATTTGTAAAACAGCCATATAAATCATATACTTACCGGGCAGGGGAAAAACGTTGACCGAAAAAAAAGCGAATTCCTTTTCAAAATCGTGTTTTTCATTGCCCGCACAACGCCTATGACCGGCAACAATCATTAAAATACCGGCATATTATGTGACCGATACCGTCATTCCCGCTTTCCTTCGTACGGTATAACCTGTTGACCAGAATGTTTACTTTAGTAAACGTTTTTCGCTTTTACCTGACCCTATTTCACGTTTCCTACTTATATTATGGATACCTGAAAAACTGATCCGGTTGCGTGATGATCCGGTCTATCAATTTGTTTGTGCCTTTTTTCCCCGGGGAGGACTCCTTGAGAGCGCTATATGCAACAACTGTCCTGCTTGCCATCTGTATTCACGGCCTGCCTGTAATCGCTCACGCCGCGCCCTATGTCCCGCAGAACTCCAACAGAGTCGAGATCGAGCTTGACACCGGATGGCTGTATAATCCGAGCGATGTTTCGAACGGCCAGTCAACCTCGCTCAATGAGAGCGGGTGGACAAGGGTGTGCGTGCCGCACGCGAACGTGATTACCAAGCATGCGTTTCAGAGCGAGAGCGCGTTCAGGTTCATCTCCTGGTATAGAAAACATTTCACGCCTCCTGCCTCCCAGAACGGCAGGCGTTTTTATCTGGAATTCGAAGGCGTGTCGATCAATGCGACCGTGTACGTTAACGGACAGCAGGCGGGATCGCACCGGGGCGGGTATACGCCCTTTACCATTGACATCACGGACCGGGTCACCACTGGCCAGGACAATCTCATTGCGGTGCGGGTCGATTCGCGGCAGCAGTCGAGCGTTCCTCCCGAGGGCGGACGGCTCGACTTCATGATCTACGGCGGCATGGTACGGCCGGTGAATCTTATTGTCACTGATCCGCTGCATGTTGAGTGGGTGTTTGCTTCGACACAAAATCCATCGCAGAGTGCGCCGTCCAACCCGACGGTCAACGTGAAAACACGGATTGTTAACAACAGCGGTTCGGCAAAGACCTGCGCACTGGTAACGAGCGTGGTTGACCGGTCAAACACCGTGGTAGCGACCGTGTCGTCGAGCCAGAGCGTTCCGGCAAACGGCAGTTACGTATTCAACCAGACCACGCCCGCACTATCCAATCCCACACTCTGGGATATTCATAATCCCTATCTGTATACGGTCTATTCCCAGGTGCGCGACGGCTCCACGTATGTCGATGAATATACGGAGCGGATCGGAATCCGCTCCATCACCATGAACCGGACAAGCGGCGGATTCTATCTCAACGGCCGCGTCCTGAAACTCTTCGGCCTGAACCGGCACGAGACGTATCCGTACATCGGCCGAGCAGCGCCGAGGAGGTTGCAGCGCAAGGACGCGGACATTCTCAAATACGAGCTCGGCTGCAACACGGTCAGGACCTCGCACTATCCCCAGGCACCGGATTTCCTTGACCGGTGTGACGAGATCGGGCTTCTGGTGCTCGAAGAGGTGCCGGGGTGGATGCATATTGGCGATGCCGCGTGGAAAAATCTTGAACGGGAGGTGCTCGTTGACATGATTGTGCGGGACCGCAACCATCCGTCGATTTTTACCTGGGGGGTACGCGTCAATGAGTCGCCGGACGACAACGCGTTTTACCGAACCATGAACGACTCGGCTCGGGCCCTTGACCCGACGCGGCTTACCTGCGGGGTCAGGCGCTCGAACAGCGACCCGGCAACGAGCTTTCTTGAGGACATATGGACACAGAACTTTCTCGGCCCATCCAGCAACCCGCCCAACATGCCGGTTATCACCACGGAAGTGATCGGCCACGGGTTTCCAGTCAACTCGTTCAGCAGGGAAGATTCCCTGGTCGATCTTATCATTCACCATGCCAATGCCCAGAACCAGTCATTTGCACAGAGCAAATGGGGCGGTATGCTCGGCTGGTGTGCTTTCGATTACGCATCAAGCCACGACAACGCAGTGGTGAACAACGCGGGCCGTTATGTGTCGAACCACGGTATGGCCGACGTGTTCCGCATACTGAAATTCGCAGGGTATCTGTACCAGTCGCAGCGCGATCCATCGCGCTACGGCCCCATGGTGCATATCTGCAACTACTGGCGCAGCGGTTCTCCGAAGCCGGTTTATGTCACTAGTAACTGCGACCAGGTTGAGCTTTTTGTTAATGGCTCCTCCGTGGGCAGAACCACTCCTTCGCAGTACACCTCGCTGCCCCATTCCTTTTTCCAATTCAACGCGTCCTGGTCGTCAGGCAACCTGCGTGCCGACGGCTACATCGGCGGGTCCAAGGTGGCCAGCCACACCTGGCACACGCCGGGCGCGCCGACGAAAATAACGCTGACCCCTGATACCAGCACGATCTTTGAGAACGGCGACATGACGCGCGTCGTCATCATGGTGGGCGATGCGAACAATCCGTTCGTGCCCTACAACACCGCCTCTGTTACCATCTCGGTCACCGGTGCAGGGGATTTCATCGGCGAATCGCCCATAGCCATGGAAAACGGGGTATCCGCCTTTTACGTGCGCTCCAGGGCGGGGCAGACCGGGACGATCACCAGCAATGCAAGCGCTTCCGGGCTGCCCACCGCTTCGTGCGTCATTACCGTCATTAAAAAACCGGGTGATGTCACCGGCATCCAACCGGCACGGACGCCATATGCAAGCACTCACCTCGAAAAACCATGGCGCCGCATTTTTCCCTATCAACGGTTTTCAGCTCCCGCATGGGCGGGGAACAATGCGACCATTTCCGTATACGACATCAGCGGAAAGCTGCTCCTCAAAAAAGATATGGAATGCCGTTCAATCGATTGCACAAAACTTGGGCTGGCGAGAAAAGTCCATATTGTGGAAATAACAAAAAGAACCACGAACAACGGCACGAAGTAAAAAAGACAGGATATAAACCGGATCTACCCGGCCTGGGCATAATTTGTTTCAAGAATAATAGCATGTTTCTCTCTGTAGAAATCATTTCTCCACAGGACGAGCGCCAACCACCCGTGTAAGCATGTATTCATACGCTTTTTTGATCCTGCGCTTTTTTGAAACCGGACAGCCGGAATATTATTTTCTGCGTTCCACCCACCTTATCAAGGAGACGCGCATGAATTTCATCGGTTGCAGTATCCGTGCTTCTATCGTTTGTGCATCCCTGCTTCTCATCCTAGCATCATGTACCGACAATCCTTTGGATACCGATGACGGCCCGGTTACCATCTCCGACTGCACGCTCTCCGGCACAAAGGTGTACGATTCGACGGGCGGGCCCTACACGTTCACGTGCAGCAGGGTGTATGTGGAGGGAGACGTCACCTTCGGCCCAAAGGCGCAGGTCGTCATTACCGGCTATTTTGATATAAGGGGCAAACTCACGATACTCGCCGGCGCCCGGGTCATGATGGCGGAAGGATCGTATTTGTGGGTCAACGGCGGAACGCTGACCATAAGCGGAACGCAGGCAGAACCGGTCATGCTGAAAAACAACGCTGCCGGCACCTATTGGGGCCCGACCGATCGTGCGTACGGCGGCGTTACCTTTGCCTCTGACGCGAACGCCCTCTCTTCGATCACCTGGTGCGTCGTCGATTCGGCGACCAACGGGATAACGAGCGACAAGGACGGGTTGAGCATCACCAACACCACGGTGCGCAACAGCAAATTGAACGGAATGATCTTTTACGACAGCGGGCCAAAGGATTCGGCCTCTTTTGTCAACAACACCTTCGAGCGCAACGGTTCCACGGCGCAGTATTATCCGCTGGTCATAAACGCCGCTTTTCTGGTTCGGCTCTCCGGTACCGGCACCTTTACCGGAAATGTCAACCAGGCGATCAGGGTGGAGAGCACCGGGACCAGCGACTATGCCGACGAGTCCGGTACGTGGCGCAGACACGCCGTGCCGTACGTTTTCACCGACGGCTACGTTGCCATCGGCAACACCGACGGGGTCGCCATTACGATCCAGCCCGGCGCGCGGCTGCTTTTTACCGAAGACTCGTATCTCTGGATCAATAGAGGCAAGCTTGTCGCCGAAGGCACTGCGGCAGATTCGATTTTCTTCAAGAACGCCGAGGCCGGAAAGTTCTGGGGCAGCACGGATCCGTCGTATGGCGGCATTACCATTACCAGCAGCGCCAACACACAGACCTCCCTTGCCTACTGCGTGTTCGACTCGGCGAAAAACGCCGTTTCGGTCGATCGCGACAAGCTGAGCATCACACATACCACGGTGCGCAATGCCCAGCATAACGGCATCATTTTTTATGAGTGCGGCCCGGTCGACTCCGCGCATTTCATAGGAAACACGTTTGTCGAAAATGGCTCCGGCACCGCCGATTATCCGCTGGTCATTGACGCGGCAACCATCACCCGACTGCCGGGGAGCGGCGTTTTTACCGGCAACTCCCAGCAGGCCATCCGGGTGGTCGGCCAGGGATCGAGCAACCATGTAACCGAAACCGGAATATGGAGAAAGCATACGGTCCCGTACGCTTTTACCGACGGGTATGCGTCAATAAATAATTCCAACGGCGTGACCATCACGGTTCAGCCGGGCACGCACTGCCTGTTCCAGCAGGACTCCTATATTTATGTCGGCGAAGGGACGCTCATCGCCGTGGGAACCGGCTCTGATTCGATTGTGTTCGAGAACCAGGTGGCGGGACAGCTGTGGGGTTTCGAAGGCGGGCTGCAGTTTTCCGAGGACGCGAGCACCACCTGCCGGGTCGAATACTGCCGGATTTCGTATGCCAAGGACAACGGGATCTTTCTCTATATGGCCCCGGTCACTGTTGCGAACTGCTCCATCGACCACAGTGAGGAGTACGGCATATACGCGTACAAGGCCAGCGCGAACGTAAACGTTGCGTCCATCACCTTTACCGCCAACGGGAGCGGGCCAACGCTGTTTGAGGATTGAGCCGGGATTCACGCGTCGGGCACGAGGCAGGCCGCATGCCGTGTAACACTGCCGCTGTGGCAGTTGGCAAGGAGCAGCCTAAACTGTAGTGCTCATTACCATTACAGGAGCACCTTCCTTTGCGAGTCCCCTGCTTCTTCCGCCTCAGGTCACCAGTTCAAGGGAAATCCCGGTCTGCTTCGCGGTGTCTATAAGGATGGGCTTCACCTTCTGTTTGTTCTTTGTCTCATACAGGATTATCTGGGGATTTTCAAGGTCGCTTGGATTGTCCTTGGCCACCACGCCGTAATACCCGACGAGTTGGGGCGAGGGCGCATTCACTACCCGTATCCGCGCGCCTACGGGGTAGATGGGTATGATGGAAAGCAGCGCCTTGATGATCTCTGCGTTGAGCAGGGAGCCGCTCATACCCACGAGTATCTTGAGCGCTTCCTGCACCGGCTGCCGGTCGCACCCCTCGTACGAACGCCCTGCAAGCAGCATGGTATAGGTATCGGCAACAGCGACGATCTCTGCAAAACGGTGGATCAGGCCTTTACGCTTGAAATCCTTGAGCGGAGGCAGGTTCTCGCCTTTGATACCGCGCGGAAAGCCGCTGCCGTCCTCCCGCTCATGGTGCTGCAGGGCGCAGGCGCTTGCCGTGGGCGGAATAGCATGGTTCTGCGACAGCATAATGTAGCCGAACACCGGATGCTGGCGGTACTGCTTCATCTCCTCTTCATTAAACGATTCCCGTGGTTTTCCAAGCAGTTCGCCGGGAAGGGCGATAAGCCCGAGATCATAATTGAGCGAGCCGATGCCAAGCTGGCGCATCTCCTCAACGGAATATTTGAATTTCCGTCCGATGCAGAGAGCGGCAATGGTCACGTTCATGGCATGGCTGACCAGACTCGGCTTGGCTTGCTGCATGGCTGAAAGGTTCAGCACCACCATGGGTTGCGCAGCAATCTCCTCGATGAACTGCTCCAGCGCTTTGACCATGCCGGTGTTCATGATGAATCGGGCAAGGTGGTGCCGGTTCTCCCGTATATATTGCTTGATGCCGGACACTCCTTTGTCCCTGAACTCATGGAGAGCGCCTGTCATCTCGCTGGAACAGGTCTCGATGGCGCCGGTCATGTCGCGCAGCGCCTGCTCTGAAACCGTGCCCTCAGGTACGATGTCCTCAGTACCCTCAACCCTGATCATGACATTGGTATAGCCCATCTCTTTGAGCTTGCTGCAATAGTGCTGCTGCAGACGCTGGCCCGCGGCAAGAAGGAGTTTGCCGGAAGGAAGGACAATCGACTCTCCGAGGACCATTGCCTCGTCGACATCGTTAATATGGTATCTGACCATAGCTCATCTGACCGCCGCGGGCGGGAAAACAGGATTCGCCTTTCATGATGCCACTGCATGATGGATGGGGCGGGCTGGGCTGCACCCTATGATTATACCCCTGTCTTCCGTTTTTCACAATGGTTGTTTCACCCGATGCCGCACGCCGGCATAAACTTATAAAGATTTTTTTCCGGTCTGACGATAGTAGTACTAAGAAGTGCAAGGACGCAGGAACCGGAAGCACGATACCGGTTCCGGTAACTCAAACCAGGGATGGACCTCATGGCTGATTATCTTCCGGCTCCCTCAGCTATCCGTCGCGGCCGTTTCCTCTGGATGGCTGAACCTGCACAAAAAGAGTATCTGAACAGGCTCAAGGATAAGATCGAACAGGGCTACTACTTTTCCGATTCGGTTTTCAGGCAGATAGCCGAAGATCTGGCACCGCTCTATGTGGAATCGACCGGCGTGGAATAGCCTGCTGCTTCAATCCTAAGCGACGGATAGATTTATTCCGTTACTCCTCGGCGAATGCCGGCTGCTCGCCGTGTCGCCCTGCGCCCCTCGCCCTGCGCGCGAAACGTCAGGGAAGCATCGCCCCAGACCGCGGCACCTCCGGTGCGCAACCTGCTTCAGTACCGTGTGTCGGCAAACTCCACCCAGCCGCCGGCATTGACAAGCGCCTCATCGAACGGGCTCGTGCCAAACGCGACCTCCCGCTTTCCGTCATTCCATGAAAAAACGGCCTTTTTCGCTGCACGGTCGATTGCAGCTATTGTGCCGTTCCGGTCGGCGTTATTAAAAAGGTCGTCGATGGCCGCGGCGTCCAGTTCAATCGCGAGCATGCCGCCGTTGAACATGTTCTGCCGGAAGATCCGCGCATAGCTTTCGGCGAACACGCAGGTGATGTCGTTCACTTCGAGCGCCCAGGGAGCGTGCTCGCGCGACGAGCCGCAGCCGAAGTTGGCGCGCGTCACAATGACCCTGGCTTGTCCGCGCCACGGCCCGCGCGCATCAAATCCGTCAAGATGCAGGTCTTCGAGCAGATGAGGCTTCAGGGCGTCCTTCTCCACCTCGGTGAGATACTTCGCCGGAATGATTTCATCGGTATTGATGTCACTGCGGTCAAGAAACAGGACAGGGCCTCCGAATGGTTTCATGTTCGTTCCTTTCGTACAATACTCGGTCTGTCTTTACAAATAATTTCTCGGGTCAACCAGGTGTCCGGCAATGCCGGCCGCCGCCGCCGAAACCGGGCTCACGAGATGCACCATGCCGCCCTTGCCCATACGGCCGTTGAAGTTCCGGTTCGTGGTCGACGCGCATGTCTCGCCCTGCGCAAGCACGCCGTTCGACATCCCGAGGCACGCACCGCAGGTCGGATTGGTCACGCAGTAACCGGCATCCATGAAACTATCGACCAGGCCATCTCTCACTGCCATGCGGTAGACCTCAGGGGTGGCCGGGCAGAGGATCCCGCGCACGCCTGCCGCGAGTTTCCCTCGCCTGACCACCGTTGCCGCTGCGCGGATGTCCGAGATCCTTCCGTTGGTGCACGAACCGATGTACACCTGGTCAATGCGTATCTTCTCTTTTTCGAGATCAGCGAGCCGTTTCACCTGGTCGGGTTTATAGCCGACCGTGGCGACCGGAAGGAGCGAAGACACGTCAACCTCGACCGTCTTTTCGTATACCGCATCAGCGTCAGACCACCATTGCGAATACGCTTGAAGCGCGGCCGCCCTGTCGTGTCTGAACTCCTCTTTGACAAAGGGCCAGAGATATTCGGCCGTTATCCCGTCGGGCCGGCAGAGGCCAGAGGTCGCTCCGGCTTCGATTGCCATGTTACAGAGCGTCATGCGTTCCTCCATTGACATTGCATCCACCACCGGTCCGGTGAATTCAATCACCCGGTCGGTCGCGCCGTGCACCGTCAGTCTGCGGATGATCTCGAGAATGACGTCCTTTGCATAGACGCCCTTTGGCAAGGTCCCGGACAAAATGATACGGATGCTTTTCGGCTGCCTGAAGGCGCAGACGCCCTTGAGGATACCCACCTCGAGGTCGGTGGTGCCGACGCCCGCGGCAAACGCGCCGAACGCGCCGTGCGTACAGGTATGGCTGTCACCCATGATGACCGTATATCCCGGTCTTATAAACCCCTTTTCCGGGAAGAGCGCATGACAGACGCCGTTTGTGCCGATGTCGAAAAAGTCCTTTATCCCGTGGCGATGCGCCCAGTCGCGCATGATTTTGCCTTGTTCAGCACTTTTCGAGTCCTTTGCCGGCGTCACATGGTCGATCACCGCCTTGATTTTTCCGGCATCGAACACACGGTCCTTGTTGCGCCATACAAGGTCGGCAATGGCAATCGGCGTGGTGATCTCATGACACATGACCACATCGAGCCGCAGCACCTTGGTGCCCTCGAACGGCTCATCAATGCAGTGCGCGTCAAAAATCTTTTCAGTAATCGTTTTACCCATCGTTGGTGCCACCTTTCCCCATGCTTGTGTTACCCGGCTCTCCCTTCAAATAGTCCACATGCGGCGGCGAGATGCTCCAAATAGCCAGAAATTCCCGTTTTCCGGTATTGTACAGGCGGTGCGGCAGGTGCGCATCAAAACAGATGCTGTCACCTTCGGATACCGTATACTCCTCATTGCCGACAATAAGCCGCGCACGACCTTTCATCACATACCCCATCTCAGTACCCTCATGTCCGCTGCCGCTCATCATGGTGCTGCGCCCCTGCTCAACCCTTAATAGAAACATCTCAAATGGGACTGCCGGTCGCGTGCTGGTCATGAGCTGTTCGTAGCAAACGCCCTCCTGTTTCATGGTCAACCGCTCATGAGCCTTGTGGATCCGTACCGGCGATGCGGGTGCCAGCCGCGAAAAAAGACCGGCGATGTCGCCATCGAGCGCTCTGCAGACCATGCAGAGCGTGTCGATCGAGGGAGACACCACACCGCGTTCGATCTGTGACAGCATGCTTATCGAGATGCCTGCTGTAGTTGCCACGGTATCGAGCGTGCGACTGCTGTTTTCCCGAAGCAACCGCAGGATCCTGCCGAGCTCAGGAAGAACGCTTTTCAGTTTTGCTTCAGCCATTACAGTAATTATAAAATTTGCGGCCTGCCGGGTCAAGAGATTTCTTTACCCGGCACTGAGTGCGATAGCTATATTATAATTTTGCGACCCGTTTGAGGGGTTGGTGCCGAGCCTAGCCAATGCGCCGTCCGTTTATTAAACCGTATAACCTCTCTGTTCCGGTGCCTGAGCAGTGCGTGAATCGTACCTGAAAAATCAGCCCTGGCACAGAGTATATTTTTTACGGGCAGGGACAGTTAGTGTTCCGTTCCGGTGTATCTATTGAATTCAATCCCCTAAAAGGTACAGCATAGATCTTATGGAAAAGACCGTGAACCCCCAGACAGGCGGCGAAGCACAGCTTCGGGATCTGCAAGGGGACGTAAGCTTGAACATTGAGGACATTACCAACCTTAAAAACCTGACCGACCGGAAGCTGATTGAGATCGCGTCAGGCGATATCATCGAACATATCCAGGACGATGAATATCTGCTCGATTCGATCGGCAAGAAACCCGGTTCCTATTACCGCGACCTTATTTTCGCGCTCATTCAGATCAGGCTGCCCGAGGAAGAGGCCAAGCGTGACTGGAAGGAGATCCTGAAGCATAAATACCTGCTGAGCGAAAAACTTGGCCGCAATGTTGGGATTCACGTGGCCTCGCTCGATTACTATACCAATGTCAAGAAAAAACTCGTGTTCCCCAAGATTGTTGACGCAAGAGAATACGTCGACACGGCCAGCCGCGCACTCATTGACGAGCTCACCAAGGCCTACAACCGCCACTTTTTTGATGACGAATTCAAGCGGCTGTTTCTGCAGGCGCGCTCGTCCGGGACCGTCTTTTCACTCATCATGCTCGATCTCGACCATTTCAAGATGTATAACGACCTCAACGGCCACATCCAGGGCGACATCGCGCTCATCGAAACGGTACGCATCCTTCACGCCGTGTGCAGCCCTGACGATGCGGTGTGCCGTTACGGCGGCGAGGAGTTCACCATTCTGCTTTCGGAGCAGCCGCTCAACATCGGGCTCAAGACCGCGGAGAACATCCGCCAGGCCATCTACGACTATCGATTTGTCAACGAACAGGCATTGCCCGGCGGGCGCCTGAGCGCATCACTAGGGGTGACCGCGTACCGCGAGGACATTACCTCGCCCCAAAACATGATCGAAGAGGCTGATGTGGCCCTGTACCGCGCGAAAAACGGCGGCAGGAACCGGGTCAAGGCGTTCCTCAACCTAACATCGGCATGATTATGGACGTGACCATTCGCGGCACTACCCGCCTCGTCTATCTTTTAGGCTGGCCCGTGGCGCACTCGCT